>NZ_JAVRCA010000029.1:0-93655 GCF_034530995.1 Nostoc sp. DedQUE04
GAATAAAGCTGTACTGAGTTTTTTTCACGCAATCAAATATGAGTCCTATATAAAAATTACGTGTATTTCCGGGCTGATGGGGCTGGGTGGGGGGAAGGTGAAAAGCTGCGGACGCGTAAATGCCTTGATTGTAGCAATGTTCAGCTATTTACATAAGTTGAAAAAACAATCGCTAATAAATGTTCAGTGCGGTTAAAATTGTGATTTCTTAATATTGCAACAATTATTGTTGCAACATGAAGCCATTGTGGAGAATTCCCATAATCTTAACTGCGATCGCTGGAGCTATCATCACTGACGTTGGTAATTGCGATGCCTGCGGCGGGCTACGCCTACGCATCAATCGGGTGTATTCTAGTGGGCTGGAGGAATCGGTACAGAAGTTTTTGGAGTCGTTAGGAAAGCTGAATCGGGCTTATTTGACGGCGTTGGAAGAAAAAGTGTTGAATGTTTTGAAGTCAAAAATTAAAGTTTAGTTATCAATCTCTTATTTCATCAAACTTATTCTCGATGGGAGCAAACAGCAAGTAATAATTCTCAGAATAAGAATTGCTGTATAGTTTAAGTTATGCCAGATCATACTCTCAAGAGTTGCTCTATGATTGCTCTACCTGGTATTGCCATTCAAAACAAGATATATGAAAGTTCTAACTCTCTAGTTTATCGGGGCATCAGAGACGATGGAGTAGCGATCGCCGTAAAAATGCTAAAGCTTGATTATCCTTCTCCTCAAGAACTAACCCGCTACAGACAGGAATATAAAATTACCCGTTCCCTGACAGTGGAGGGAGTGGTGAAGGCATACAGTCAGCAAGACTATCAACGCACTCTGGTGATTATCTTAGAAGATTTTGGGGGAGAGTCCCTAGAGAAATGGATGCAAAAGCGTCCAGATATTTTCTGCCCCATGCCTTTATCGACTTTTCTTGATCTTGCGATCGCTCTCACCGACATTCTAGGCAGAATCCATGCAGCCAATATCATTCATAAAGATATCAACCCTGGAAACATAGTCCTTAATCTAGATACTGGAGTTGTCAAAATTATTGACTTTGGAATTGCTACCCAATTTAACCGCACGAATCCGACTTTCAAAAGTCCTCATGTTTTAGAAGGGACACTCGCATACCTATCTCCAGAGCAAACCGGGCGGATGAACCGTTTACTCGATTACCGCACCGATTTTTACTCCCTTGGTGTGACATTTTACGAACTGCTCACCGGACAACTACCATTTCCCACCACAGACGTGCTGGAGCTAGTCCATTGTCATATTGCCAAACATCCTATTCCGCCTCATGAAATAAATACAACAATTCCCAAGCCAGTTTCAGATATCATTCTCAAACTGATGGCGAAAAATGCAGAAAATCGCTATCAAAGTGCTTGGGGAATCAAAGCGGATTTAGAAATCTGTGCTGAACAATTAGCAGAAATCGGTCAAATCTCTAGTATTCAACTGGCGCTTCAAGACGTTTCGGGTCAGTTTCAAATTTCCCAAAAACTGTATGGACGGGATAAGGAAGTTGCAATGTTACTGGCGGCGTTTGATCGTGTAGCCTGTCCAGAGTCAAATCGCGTTGCTTCTTTACCAAACAATTCAGAAACAACTTCACAAAGGGAACAAACAGGCAAATCAAAATTCCAAGTCGAAATGATGTTGGTATCTGGCTATGCGGGAGTAGGTAAATCTGCGTTAGTGCAAGAAATCTATAAACCAATCACCCAAAAGCGCGGCTATTTTATCTCTGGGAAGTTCGATCAATTTGGGCGCAATATTCCCTACAGTGCGATCGCAGATGCTCTGCAAAAATTGGTACAGCAATTGCTCAGTGAACCAGACGAACAAGTGCAACAGTGGCGATCGCTCTTACTTACAGCTTTGGGAAACAACGCACAAATCATCATTGATGCGATCCCCGAAGTTGAATTAATTATCGGCAAGCAGTCGCCTGTACCAGAAGTGGGAGCAACCGAAGCTCAAAATCGCTTTCATCGGATTTTTGGGCAATTTGTGCGGGTGTTTTGTTCAAAAAAACATCCCCTTACGATCTTCTTAGATGATTTGCAGTGGATAGACTCAACAACGCTGAAGTTAATCGAGTTGATGCTACTGGATGAGCAAACCAAATCACTATTTTTAATTGGAGCCTATCGAGATAATGAAGTAAATCCAACGCATCCATTAGCATTAATGCTAGAGAGAGTGCGAAAACAAGGGGCAGTGCTTCAAGAAATTATCTTAGCACCCTTAACTCTTGAGCCGTTGAGTCAGTTGATTGCCGAGACGCTACATCGAAATGCAGACATCGTTCGTCCATTAGCTGAGTTGATGTTGCGTAAAACTGAGGGCAATCCCTTCTTTGTCAGTGAATTTTTGAGAATGCTGCATAGCGAAAATCTGCTGACATTTGATGCACAAAACTTATGCTGGCAATGGAACATAGCTGATATTCAAGCCCAGGATATTACCGATAATGTGGTGGAGTTACTACTGATTCAGTTAAATAAATTACCAAAAAACACACAGCAAATTCTCCAGTTAGCAGCTTGTATCGGTGCTGAATTTAATTTAGATACGTTGTCGATTGTTTGCGATCGACCACATGAAACGGTTTTTCAAGATTTACTAACAGCCATACAAGGTGGATTAATTCAACCACTATCTGAATTAGATGAAAACTTGTTAATTCAAGAGTATAAGTTCTTGCACGATCGCGTGCAACAAGCCTCATACACCTTAATCGATGAGTCGCAAAAGCAAATTGTTCATTTACAAATTGGTCGCAATCTCCTCCAAAAAACTTTGCTAGAGAGACTATCAGACCGACTGTTTGAAATTGTCGATCATCTTAATCATGGAATTGAGCTTGTCACAGATCGACTAGAACGCAATGAAATTGCTAGATTAAATTTAATCGCAGGACAAAAAGCAAAAGCTGCGATCGCCTATAGTGTGGCTCAAAACTATTTAGCCAGAGGTAGAGCATGGCTGGCAGACTCCAGTTGGCAAACTAACTATGAACTGACCTTAGAATTATATACCCAAACAACAGAAGTCGCGTATTTGTGTGGCGAGTTTGAGCAGGTAGAATCCTGGGCGGCGATCGTTCTGCAAGCAGCCAAAACGGTTCTCGACATCGTGAAAGTTTACGAAGTCAAAATTCAAACTGACATCGCGCAGAACCAGCCATTAGAAGCAATCAACACTGGATTGCAAGTTTTACAGCAACTGGGAATCAGTTTTCCTGAAACGCCAACTCAGTCAGACATTCAGCTTGAGCTAGATGCGATCGCATCACTCATTGGCGAGAAGCCAATCGAGGAATTGCTCCATTTGCCGGAAATGACCGAACCGGAGAAGTTGGCGGCGATGCGAATCTTATCAAGCATCACGATCGCTGCCTATGTTGCGGCTCCTGATTTGATGCCTCTGCTTGTGTCTAAACAAGTAAACTTATCAATTCAATCTGGTAATGCTGTTGTATCTCCCTTTGCCTATGCTTTTTACGGATTAATTCTTTGTGGAACGAGTGGGAACATTGAGATTGGGTACGAGTTTGGACAACTTGCTCTAAATCTATTGTCACACCTTAATGTTCATTCTCTCAGAGCTAGAACATTACTCATTGTGAATAACTTTATTATTCATTGGAAAAAGCATATTAAAAACACAATCCAGCCCTTGCTAGAAGCCTACCAAAAAGGTTTAGAAGTTGGAGATTTAGAGTTTGCTGCTTATTGTGCTCATTGTTATTGCTTCCAATTCTACGCAGTTGGAAATGAACTCGTAGAAGTTGAGCGCGAGATGACGAAATACAATCAAGCAATTCGTCAAATCAAACAGAAAACGGCGCTAACCTGGAACCAAATATATCATCAGGCGATCGCAAATTTGATGGGCTTTTCGGTCAGCCCAACTCGCCTAGTTGGCGAATTCTACAATGAAGAAAATGGATTGCCACAACATGAAACAGCAAATGATGGAACGTCAACCTTTGATGTCTATTTCAATAAACTTATCCTGTGTTACCTATTTTCTGAATACGCTCAGGCAGTTGAAAACTCAACCATAGCAGAACGTTATTTAATCCGAATAACAGGCACACCTGTTGCTCCTTTTTACTATCTATATGATGCGCTGGCAAGACTCGCCATATACTCTGAAAGCGGCACTCAAGTGCAGGCAGAAATCTTGAAAAAAGTTACGGTTAGTCAGGAGAAAATGAAGCAATGGGCACAGTATGCGCCAATGAATTGTTTGCATAAATATCATCTGGTGCAAGCAGAGACTGCACGAGTTCTCAGTCAGTGGTTTGAAGCAGAGGAATTCTATGAACAAGCAATTCAAGGAGCCAGGGAAAATGAATATATCCAGGAAGAGGCGTTAGCATACGAGTTAGCTGCTAAACATTATCTGGTGCGAGGTCGGCAAAAGATCGCCCAAACCTACATGAAAGAAGCTCACTACTGCTATGAACGGTGGGGAGCAACTGCGAAAGTGAGAGATTTAGAAGCTCGCTATCCGCAGTTCTTTCCTCATTTATCCAGCGTGGCTTCCACACCAATCTGCACTACTGCTGAAACCACTTCTAATACCTCACACATCGCTTTTGATTTAACGGCAGTAATGAAGGCAACTCAGGCGATTTCGAGCGAAATTGAACTAGATCGGCTGCTCCGTTCCTTGATGAAGATATTAATCGAAAATGCTGGCGCACAAACAGGATTTTTGATTTTAGAGAACTCAGGAAAATGGGTGATTGAAGCTTCTAGTGAACTTAATGAGGGTGAGAATGTCTATGCTACACAAGTGCTGCAATCTATCCCACCTGCAAATCATCTACCTGAATCAATTATTAATTATGTTATTCGTACTCATGAATCTGTCATCTTAAATGATGCTACTCGTGAAGGTAATTTTATTAATGAGCCATATATTCAACAGAATCAAACTCAATCAATTTTATGTTTACCTCTGCTCAATCAAGGTAAGCTAGTGGGCGTGTTGTATCTAGAAAATAAATTAGCGGCTGGAGCATTTACACCAGATCGAGTCTCCGTTCGCGCAAGCGTGCCGGAGGCATTAGGAGACGCTACGCGATCGCAAGTTCTGAATCTACTTTCTACTCAAGCAGCGATCGCAATTGAGAATGCCAAACTCTACTCAAAGCTCCGCGCTAGCGAAAGTCAGATGACTCAATTTTTAGAAGCGATTCCAGTGGGAATTGGCATTATTGACGCGACAGGTCGCCCTTACTATGTCAATCAGCGGGGAATTGAGCTTATGGGTAAAGGCGTCGATCCTGCTGCGACACCGGAACAACTTTCAGAAATTTATCAATTTTACGTGACGGGAACGGATAAAATCTATCCGTCAGAGAGACTGCCAATTATCCGGGCGTTGAGTGGCGAACGCACCAGGACTGACGATATAGATATTCGCCAAAACAACGCAACTATTTCATCTGAGGCATGGGGAACTCCAGTCTTTGACGAACAGGGCAATGTGGTTTATGCGATCGCAGCCTTTCAAGATATCACAGAGCGCAAACAAACCGAACATCTCTTAGCCAATTACAATCGTACCCTGGAGCAACAAGTAGCCCAACGAACGGCAGCTTTACAGCAAAGTGAAGCAGAATTGCGCCATCGGGAACAGGAATTACGACTGATTGCCAATGCTCTACCAGTGCTGATCGGCTATGTAGATGCCAATCGATGTTATCAATTCATCAACCATACCTATGAGGTCTGGTTTAATCGTAGCCGCAATGAAATTCTGGGCAACCCTGTTCGCCAACTTCTCGGTGAGGCGGTTTATCAACGAGTTGAGCCGTACATTAATCTGGTGTTTACAGGGCAAACGGTATCTCTAGAAACAGAGATCCCTTTTCCACTTGGCAAGCGATGCCTCAACGCGACCTTGATCCCTGATTTCGATGACAATGCTCAAGTGAGAGGCTTCTACAGCCTCATGACAGATATTAGCGAACGCAAACACGCAGAAGAAGTGTTGCGTCAGTCCGAGGCTCAATTTCGGGAACAGGCAATCCTCTCCGATTTTCGCGCCGATGTGGATAGTGCCTTGGCTCAAAGTGCTAGTTTGCCCTTGATACTGCATCGCTGTGCCCAAGCCGTTGTTAAGCACTTTAATGCGGCATTTGCTCGGATTTGGACGCTAAATAAAGACAATAATGTTTTGGAGTTACAAGCCAGTGTGGGGATGTATACCCGTCTTGACGGTGAATACAGTCGAATTCCTGTAGGTAGCCTCAAAGTTGGACGAATTGCTCAAGAACGCAGTCCTCTGTTGACTAACAATGTGTTTGATGAATCATCCATTGATAAAGAATGGGCAAAACGAGAAGGCATGGTGGCATTTGCGGGCTATCCGATACTGCTGGATGAGCAGCTTGTTGGCGTGATAGGGATGTTTACTCGACATCCCATTCCGTCGTCCAACTTTGAGGCGTTGGAGTTTTCAGCCCGCGAGATTGCATTAGGAATTAGACGCAAACAGGCAGAAGAAGCGTTGCAAGCCTCCGAAGCAGAACTTCGGGCGCTCTTTTGTGCAATGCCCGATCCGCTTTTGGTAGTAAATGCAGAAGGGCGGATTTTGAGAGCAAGCCTGATCGAGTCAGAGAAATTATCTAACCCGATTGACGAACAGGTGGGTCGAACATTTTCCGAGATTTTTGAGCGATCGCAAGCCGATACATTTCTTGCCTGTATTCGGCAAGCATTAAGCACTCAGCAGCCCCTAACGGTTGAGTATAGCTCGATCGTGGGAGGGTGGAAAACCTGGTTTGCAACTCGCATCTCGCCCATCTCAGAACATTCTGTCATTTGGCTGGCAAGAGATATCAGCGATCGCAAACGAGCTGAAGAAGCCTCGATTCTAGAAGAACGCAATCACATGGCACGGGAAATTCACGACACTTTAGCCCAAGCGTTTACAGGTATTATCATTCATGCTCGCTCTGCCGCCAATAAGGTAACGGCAGACCCAGAAAAAGCGCAAACTCTCCTGACTCAGATCCTCGACTTAGCCCGTTCTGGGCTTGCGGAGGCACGTCGTTCAGTAGAGGCACTACACCGCCCATACCTTTTAGAGAGCAGTAACTTACAGGATGCCT
This sequence comes from Nostoc sp. DedQUE04, assembly GCF_034530995.1. Lineage (NCBI taxonomy): Bacteria > Bacillati > Cyanobacteriota > Cyanophyceae > Nostocales > Nostocaceae > Nostoc > Nostoc sp. DedQUE04. Next base: position 7,140 of record NZ_JAVRCA010000029.1, read on the forward strand.
TAAGCCATCTTACTGCTCAATTAGACTCCTCGATCGCAACCCAAATCGTCTACGAAGTCATGGGTACGCCCTATCCCCTATCCTCCGATCTGGAAAATAATCTGTTTCGGATTGGGCAGGAAGCTTTGACAAATGCAATCAAACATGCTATTGCAAGTAAAATCCACATTGAACTGATCTATGAACCGACCCAATGCAGCTTGCGAATTAAAGACGATGGGCAGGGATTTAATGTAGAAAACCAGGCGATGCGGAATGGCTTTGGTCTACTGGGGATGGCAGAACGGGCTGAACGCATTAGAGCTAAATTAAAGATTCAAAGTGACTTAGAGCAAGGGACAGAAATCGCGGTATCCATTAATCGGGGATTAAGTCAGCATGAATCAGCCTAGTAGCATTCGCGTTCTGGTTGTGGACGATCATCCTGTTGTCCGCCAGGGTTTGATCGGAATGTTAGAGGAGGCTCCAGATATTGTCATTGTTGGTCAGGGGCGAAATGGGCATGAGGCGATCGCAGTTTTTCAGCAACAGCAACCTGATGTGACTTTGATGGATTTACGGATGCCTGAGATGGGAGGTGTTCAGGCGATTACTGTTATTTGCAATGAATTTCCCAATGCCCGAATTATTGTGCTGACCACGTATGACACCGATGAAGAGATTTACCGAGGATTACGAGCCGGGGCAAAGGGGTATTTACTGAAGGACTCTGAGCCAGAGGAACTATTGACAGCAATTCGGACAGTGACCAAGGGACAACAGTATATTCCCATCAACGTGGCTGCCAAGCTAGTCCAACGGATGACTGCTCCAGAACTGAGCGATCGTGAGTTAGAAGTTCTCCAGTTAGTCGGGCAGGGAATGAGCAACCAGGAAATTAGCACTGCTCTCAATATTAGTGAAAGTACAGTGAAAACTCATATCAACCGAATTTTAAGCAAGCTAGATGTCAAAGATCGCACCCAAGCAGCCATTATTGCGTTGAAACGCGGAATTGCTAGCTTGTGAACTACCTACACCGACCTTATGGCTGCCTAACGAACCGACGTTCAGCGGCCGGTTAGCCGCAGCAAGTCATGCCACCTGATAGAACTCCTGCGCCTGTCGGAGGGCGGGCCCGACCGAGAAGTCGGCGAAGTCGCAGTCACATCGGGCGATGTACTCCAACGCATCCTGTGCCGGGTCACTGCCGTGGGCGCGGAGGAACTCCTTGGTCTGCTTCAAACCCGCTCCACATAGGAACTGGACATCAATCCCGCAGTGTGTATCGAAGTTGCAGGACTTCGCCTCCCAAACCAACAGGGAGTCTTCGACCACACCCAGCGAGAAAAGCTGGGCGCACAGGAGGCGCATCAGGAACTGGTCGCCGACCTCATTGGCCTCAAGTCGGATCTGCTCACGCAGTGCCGCGACAATCGCCGGGCGGTCGGCGTGCTTCGCCGGAAGCCCAAAGCGCCTCAGCGCCTCGTTGACACCTTTCCAACCGTCATCCATCACGCTGCCTAACTATTTATTATGCGGAAACTTTCTATATAACATTCATATTCGGGTATTATAGGGAATTTTCCGTATAACTATTTTAAGAGGGTGTTTAAAAAATTATGTAGGGTGCAAAAAAGCTCTCTAGGTATAAGCTGTGAATGGATAATAAACTTTTCTCTGTTTCCCCTGCGGGGAAATTTGGTCAAAGGACTGTCTTCAACTCACAGGCAATTCATCTCATCACTTCCGCTTTGCGGTAAGTGAGAGCCTTCTCGCTCTTTAAGGTAAAAGCAAAGATGGTACTTCTGCCTGGGTTAACCATCATATTTTAGTCTGTGAGGCAATCAAACCTGAGTTTGATTCGTTTTACTCCCTCAAATTGACTCATCCTCAATCATTTTGTTGATTAAAATACAGACCCTGAATTGACGACAAGTCTAAGCAAGTCTCATACATTAAACTCATACAAACGATTATAGGCTTGAAGGAAAGAAATTTCAGAGTGCACACGATGAATCTCTTTTCCTCAAAGATTTAGAATGAGCGATGTTATTCCTGACGACACACCTGGCGACCCTTGCGGTAACTGCGAAGCAGAGCGCAATCAATTAGTTGTACCTCCTTCTGAGCAAGACCATCGACAAGGATCGTTGAATGCTCGCGTTGTGCTTGTTGAGTATGGGGATTATCAGTGTCCCCAATGTAGTGAACTTTATACCTCAATTCAGGCAATTCAACGCCACCTTGAGGCGACCTTATCCGGGAGAGATTCTCTATGCTTTGTATTCCGACATTTTCCTCAACCTCAAATCCATCCTCAAGCTCAAAAAGCAGCAGCAGCGACAGAAGCAGCAGCAGCACAAGGGCAGTTTTGGCAGATGCACGAGATGTTATTGAAGCATCATCAAGAGCTAGAAGATGGGTATTTAGCAGAATACGCTGACAATTTAGGGCTTGATGTAACTCAGTTTATTCGAGAGATTGCCCAAAAAGTGCATGTCGATCGCATCAATCAAGACATTGCTAGCGGAATGGATAGTGGGGTAGTTAACACTCCAGCTTTATTTATCAATGGTGTGCGTTATAGAGACGCTTTAGAGCTTGAGCCGCTACTTGTTGCGATCATTGGAGCTTCTCATGGCTAGTATTTTCTTAAGAAGGCAGAAGTACAAAGGCAGAGGGCAGAAGGGAATCCCCATAAATAAATTTAGGGGATTTAACTTTTGACACAGTAAATATGCGCTGCGCCACTCGTTATACAAATTTATTTATTTTTTCATAAATAAATTTAGGGGCTTGTGTCCCTTGATTGCAGAGGGCAAAAATTGTATTTCTTCCTTCTGCCTCCTGCCTCCTGCCCTCTGCCTTTCTTTGGTCAATAAATGGACTAACGTGCGCGAACTGCCATAAATGAGGAATCTGATTGATGAGCAGTCTTCTCAAGCAAGTTGTAGCTCAAGTTTCCAGAACGGTGCCATTACAGACGGTTTTGATTGTGCCGTTTGTGCTGCAAACTTTGGTGACAGTCGGCTTAGTGGGGTATTTTTCCTTCCAAAATAGACAGGAAGCCATCAACGATCTCGCCAGTCAACTGCGGCGCGAACTGACGAACCGGATCGAAGGCAAACTACAAACCTATACCGAGATACCCCATAACATCAATCGGCTCAATGCCAGCACCTTCGCTCAGGGAAAAATTGACCCTAGCGCAGTCAAAGGTGAGTTTCCACTCTGGCAGCAAATTCAGATTTATCCAATGGTGAGTGATATCTACTGTGGCGATCGCAAAGGTTCTCTTCTAGGGGTGCGACGTAGCCCTGGCGATCGCTCAATTGAACTGCGGTCGAGTAATGTTGCTACAGATCGTCAACTCTACGGCTACAGCCTCGATCGCAATGGTCAGCGAGACCAGTTAATCAGTCAAGGCAACAAAGCTTTCGATGCGCGGGTTCGTCCCTGGTATAAAGCAGCAGTGACGGCAGGCGAACCAATCTGGAGTGGAATTTATGCCGACTTTGCTAGCCAGTTGCCAACGATCACCGCCAGTACGCCTGTCTATAGCACTGCCGATCGAGCGCTGTTGGGAGTCTGCGCCACCGATGTATTTCTGCCTAATGAGATGAGCCGTTTTTTGGCTAGCCTGCAAATTGGCAAGAAAGGCATCGCCTTTATTCTAGAGCGATCGGGGCAACTGGTTGCCACCTCCACCGGAGAGGCGATCATAAGTGGTGGGGCGGCAGCAAATCGATTGTCCGCAGTTGAGAGCCGTAACCCAACCGTCCGAGCTACTGCTGCCTATTTGCGCGAGCATTTCAGCGATTTGTGGCAGATCCAGACTGCGGAACAGCTTGATTTTAATTTTGATGGTAGGCGGCAGTTGCTTCAGGTGATGCCATTTAAAGATACTCGTGGGCTAGACTGGCTGATTGTCACGGTGTTGCCTGAATCCGATTTCATGGCCAAGATTAATCAAAGCATCCGCACGACGATTCTGCTTTGTGTTGCGGTTTTGCTGCTTGGCATTGCAATCTGCATTTTGATTGCCCGATGGATCGCTAAACCGATTGTCAGCGTCAGTCAATCGGCAAAAGCGCTAGCAGACGGTGCATGGAATCAGACGGTAGAAATTGAGCGATCGGGGGATTTGGGCGAACTGGCTCGATCGTTCAACCAGATGGCACAGCAGCTTCAAATCGCATTTGCCAAAATGGAGTCTTTAAATCAGACCCTCGCCCAAAGTGAAACCCGCCTCCAGAAAATTTTAGAGTCGGTTCCGGTAGGAATTGTAGTTATGGATGCAACAGGCCGCCCTTATTACGCAAATCAGAAGGCAATCCAACTCTTGGGCAAGGGCGTGCTGCCGTCTGTCACCCCAGAGCAAATTGCCGAGGTCTATCAACTCTATGTGGCAGGAACCGATCGCCCCTACCCAACCGAACAACTGATGATTAGGCGAGCGCTAAACGGCGAACAGGGCAGTGTGGATGATATCGAAATTCGCCAGGGGAATCGCATCATTCCGATCGAAAGTTGGGGAACTCCAATTTTTGATGAGTCTGGTAACATTCTGTATGCGATCGCAGCCTTTCAAGACATCACCGAACGTAAACAAGCAGAGAAGCTTTTAGCAGAATACAATCGCACCCTAGAGCAACAAGTTGCCCAACGAACGACAGCATTGCAGGCAAACGAAGCAGAGCTACGCGGTGTCTACGAGGAGCTTCGCTTACAGGAGCAGGAATTAAGACTGATTGCCGACGCTCTACCCGTTCTGATTAGCTACGTCGATGCCAATCGCTGCTTTCAATTTATCAACCGTACATACGAGGTTTGGTTCAACCGTAGCCGCGATCAAATTTTGGGCAACCCTGTTCGTCAACTGCTCGGTGAGGCGGTTTATGAACGGGTTGAGCCGTATATTAATCAGGTTTTTGCAGGGCAAACTGTCCCTCTAGAAGCAGAAATCCCTTTTCCTGATGATAAGCGGTGCATCAGCGCCACCTTTATTCCTGATTTCGATGACAATGCTCAGGTAAGAGGTTTCTACAGTCTCATGACAGACATTAGCGATCGCAAACGAGCTGAACACACTTCTATCTTAGAAGAACGCAACCGGATAGCGCGAGAAATTCATGATACACTAGCTCAATCTTTCACAGGTATTCTGCTTCAAGTTGGAGCAGCAACACAAGTGCTGGCGGATGACCCGGAAGCAACCCAAGTACATCTGGAAATGATTGAGGAACTAGCACGCGCTGGGCTAGCAGGGACACGGCGATCCGTATCAGCACTCCGTCCGCGGCTACTAGAAGAAGGTAATTTAGAGAGTGCCTTGCATCGTATTGTGGCTCAAATGCGAGCAACGACCGACACGGCTCTGATTTGCGAAACTCAGGGTATAGCCTATTCCTTACCAATTGAAGTGGAGAATAACTTACTCAGAATTGGGCAGGAAGCATTAACCAATGCGGTTAAATACGCAAGTGCTGGCGAAATTCTGGTTGAGTTAGTGTACAACGAGACACAGTGTATCTTACAGATTAAAGACGATGGCAGGGGCTTTGGAGTAGGTAGCACTCCTTTGAGCGGTGGGTTTGGCTTATTAGGAATGAGCGAACGGGCAGAGCGCATTGGCGCACAACTAACGATTCAAAGCCAACCGGGTCAAGGAACAGAAATTATTGTCACTATCAATCGAGGGTGAGAGTTACAATGAGCCAATCCACTACGATTCGGGTGCTGATTGTTGACGACCATGCCATAGTCAGAAAGGGTCTAGCAACCATCATTAACCGCGATCCAGAAATGACAGCGATCGCTCAAGCTGAAGATGGGCAACAGGCGATCGCCTTGTTTCGAGAATACCAACCTGATGTCACACTAATGGATTTACGAATGCCCAAAATGGGAGGTGTTGAAGCCATTATGGCGATTTGTGCTGAATTTAAGCAGGCTCGGATCGCGGTACTCACAACCTACGATGGCGATGAAGATATCTATCGCGGTTTACAGGCGGGCGCTCAAGGCTATCTGCTTAAGGATGCTAAACCTGGCGAGCTTTTGAATGCGATTCGCGCCATTCATAATGGTCAGAAATACATTCCGCCAGAAGTGGGCGCAAAATTATTGCAGCGAATCAGCAATCCAGAACTGAGTGAACGAGAGTTGGAAGTGTTGCGTTTGATGGCACAAGGAATGGGTAATCAGGAAATTGGGACTGCTTTGATTATTGGTGAAAGTACCGTCAAATCTCATGTGAATCGGATTTTAAGCAAACTGGGCGTGAGCGATCGCACACAAGCTGTGATTACTGCTGTTAAGCGTGGGATTGTCAATTTGTAAATAAGTTGTACTCAAGTTGAAATTTGGATTCCAACTTTAGTTGGAGGCAACCTTCCATTTTGAGATGGACTGATTTATCAATCACTCTATTGAGCAAAAGTTTCAACTTTTAGAGGACGACAAGTTAGAGTTAATTGCATATATTTGTACACAAAGCCGCCAAAGCTTCAACAAAAGTATGTAAACGTTTAGTTGCTCACTGGCGGCGAAATCCTCTAGTTAATTGATGCCAAAGAATATTTAGAATTGGTAAAAAAGGCGGAATACAATTATGCATGTTTGGAATTTGGCTAAAGGTTTAGGAGTCGTAATCGTTGGCGCAATAGCTTTCTCTGGAAACTCTGCTATTGCCAAAATCAATCAGGGTGTGACTCTAGAGAATAATCTGAATGCACCTACCTTAAACACAGCGATTAAAAAGCACAATACATTAGGAGACGATGCCCTAAAAATTAATTACAGCATCAAACAAACTCAATCTCAAAATAGAAATGCTGCTCTAGATAAGAAAAAAACTTTGCTAGCAGGCTGCCGGCCATGGTGGTGTATTTAAGCCTTAGAGGATGTTTGAAAAGTATTTTTGGTAACTTCTGAGGCTCGGAAACCTAACCCCCCTAGCCCCCTTCCCTACAAGGGAATGGGAATTTCAAAGCCTCTCCTCGAAGTAGAAAGAGGCTTTGAAGAGAGGTTTCTGGTATACCTTATTACATTTCGTTAACGCACCATCTAATTTTCTTCTGAATGATTTAGACCTTTCCAAAAACTAGATTTTAGCTCAGGTAGTACAAGGATTTCAGAAGAGATCGCTGGCGATGAGCATTTTCTTTTTCGGAGGTCTCAGTGAGTTTTGAGAGCGATCGCAGTTTGTTATTCGTCCCACCTTCAACACAAGATCGCATAAAAGGTGTACTGAATGCGATTGTAGTGTTGGTGATGTATGGGGACTATCAATCTCAAGAGAGTGCAAATGTTGACAGGCTGATTAAAGTCATTGGGCGACAACTTAGTGTTTCTTTAGGGGAGAATTATTTATGTTTTATCTTCCGTCATTTTCCACAAATTCAGATTCATCCACATGCTCAAAGGGCAGCACAAGCCGCAGAAGCAGCAGCGGCTCAAGGGCAGTTTTGGCAAATGCATGAGATGCTGTTTATCTATCAACAGGAATTGGGAAATGGCTATCTAGTGGAGTATGCCAATCGTTTAGGACTTGATATTTCTCAATTTTTGCAGGATTTATCCAGGGGAAGGTATGTCAATCGGATCAATGCGGACATCGAAGGTGGACTGCGAAGTGGAGTGGAGGCTGCGCCCGCTTTGTTTATTAATGGAATTCGCTATCTCGATCGCTGGACTGTTAAGCAGATAATGGCAGCCATTGTTGCTGCAAATGATTAATGTTTTTAGTGCTTATCTTAATAAGTATTTCGGCAGAGAGTATTTCCTAACTTCTATACGGACAACAAGAACCAAAGATTTCAGCAATTTAGCAAGAATACAGAGGCGATCGCAATGATAGTTTTTACATGGAAAAAAGTTCAAAAATTGTTGCTGTGGTTATTTGCATTAAGTGTTGTCGTTGTCATATCAATGCATCCAACACCAGCCACCTCCAAGGAATTACCTCAAGCATCCAACTCTAAACCTGCGATCGTTCTCGTTCATGGGGCTTATGCTGACGGTACATCATGGCAACACGTTATTCCATTGTTGGAGAAAGATGGCTATAGAGTAACTGCTGTGCAGATTCCGCTGACCTCGCTTGCTGATGATGTGGCAACGACGAAGCGGGTGATTGATGCTCAAAAGGGTTCTGTTGTTGTAGTCGGACATTCCTATGGTGGAAATGTAATCACGGGTGCGGCGGCTGGCAATTCACAGGTGAAAGCTTTGGTTTATGTTAATGCTTTCGCACCAGATGTCGGTGAAAAGACGAGTGATTTGAATAAAAGGTACGCAGCACCTCCGATTAGTACGGCGATCGTATCTGATGCTGCAAACTTTCTCTATGTAGATCGCGGGAAGTTTCACGAATTTTTTGCCCAAGACGTATCAAAAGCTGAGGCGCGAGTAATGGCAGCAACCCAAAAGCCGATCGCCAGCGCAGCCTTTGAGCAATCAGTGAATGAAATCGCTTGGAAAACGATTCCTTCCTGGTTTATCGTGACTCAAAGCGATCGGGCCATCAATCCTGAACTTCAACGATTTATGGCTAAACGGATTAATGCTAAGACAACCGAAGTTAACTCCAGTCATGTTCCTTTTATCTCTCATCCAAAAGAAGTTACCAAAGTGATTGAAGCAGCAAGCACTGCTGTAAAGTAATCGCAATTGTAAGAGAAGCAGTTTCTCAGTACAAATAAATAGAACAGACCTAGTTATTGACTAACAGGATTTCAGCGATCGCTCTTTAAATCAGTTCATTCTTGACTCCATTTATCCATTGTAGATAACAGAGGAAGAGAACTTTATGACTAATTATGACTACATTGTAATTGGTGCAGGTTCGGCTGGTTGTGTGGTTGCCAATCGTCTAACCGAAGACTGTGACACAACCGTGTTACTCCTCGAAGCGGGCAACCCAGCTACAAAACCAGAAATTCAAATTCCGGCGCAGTGCTTTAGCCTAATAGGCTCTGAAGTAGATTGGGGTTACGTTTCTGAGCCGGAACCCTACCTGAATTACCGCAAAATGTTTTGTTCCCGTGGCAAAGTCTTGGGGGGCAGCAGTTCGATTAATTTCATGATGTATGTCCGGGGCAATCCTCAAGATTACGATCGCTGGCAGGAATTAGGAAATCCCGGTTGGTCGTACCTTGATGTCTTGCCCTATTTCAAGAAATCGGAGCAGCAGCAGCGAGGCGCGTCAGAATTTCACGGGGTTGATGGGGAGTTGAGCGTTACCGATTTGATGTCCCCTGCTGTGGTTTCCCAACGCTTTGTAGATGCCTGTGTATCAATGGGATACAACTACAATCCTGATTTTAATGGTGTACAGCAACAAGGGGTAGGACTTTATCAGTTGACGGTCAAAGATGGTAAACGGCACAGTGCTGCTGCTGCTTTTCTTCTACCCATTTTCCATCGTCCCAATTTGACTGTAACGACTGGGGCATTGGTGACGCGATTGCTGTTTGAAGGCACTCGCTGTGTGGGAGTAGAATATCTGCATGAAGGTAGGCTCCACCAGGTCAGAGTCAACCAAGAAGTGATTTTAAGTGCGGGTGCGTTTGATTCGCCCAAACTGCTAATGCTTTCTGGTATTGGGGATGCAGAATATCTGCAAGCGATGGGAATTTCTGTGATTGCAGATTTGCCGGGTGTCGGTCAAAACCTTCAGGATCACATTCTCACTTGTGTCGTTCAAGCAGCTACTCAAGATATACACCCTGCCATTACCAGTAATGGAGTTGAAGCCGGATTATTTTTGCATAGCAAAGGGAATGTGGAGGCTGCACCCGATTTGCAGTTCTTTTTCGGCCCGATTCAATTCTTGTCACCTGGTTATACTCCTGCTGATTTTGGATTTACAGGTGCAGTCTCTCTTACCCGTCTCCAAAATGTTGGCAGCGTTCGTTTGCGTTCATCTAATTTCAACGATCCACCAACCATACGGATGAATTATCTACAAAGTCAAGCTGATGTGCAGAAGTTGGTTGAGGGAGTGAAATTAATCCGCCAATTGTTTCAGAACAGTGCCTTTGATGAGTTTCGTGGCAAAGAAATTGCTCCGGGTTCCCAAATTCAGATTGATGCAGCACTCGAAGCTTACATTCGGGACACTTGCAGCACTGTATGGCATCCGGTTGGCACTTGCAAAATGGGCATTGACCCAATGGCAGTGGTAAACCCTGAACTACGGATACATGGAATTCAAGGTCTTCGTGTGGTTGATGCATCAATCATGCCAACAATTACCACAGGCAACACAAACGCACCCACTATCATGATTTCTGAGAAGGCAGCAGATTTAATTAAAGCGGAGCGTACTTCGCAAAGTGTTCTTAACAAGCTTAATGTTCAAAATCTGACACACTCATCTATTTAGGAGTTCGGAAATCTCTTTTTTCAAGAGTTTATCGGACGCTTCGCTTTAGCGCTCGGTTTCTATGACGTACTGGCATTGACGGTATGAACGCCTGCTTTATTTGAGTCGCAAGCTTGAGCATTCATGACACAATTCATTAGAAATATCTATTCCATGACACAATCGTTCTGGCTTCTTGGTTCTCGCCTCACTATCCTCGCCGATCGCACCACGACTGATGGTAAATACGACCTGATTGAAGGCTATTCTCCTCCTGGTATGCAGACTCCACCCCATCGCCATACACGCTATTCCGAACAACTTTATGTGCTCCAAGGAGAGTACACTGTCTGGCTTGGTAAAAACAAGGTTGTGCTAGGCATAGGTGAAAGTGTTCTGATTCCTATGGGCATACCCCATGTTGTTGCTACACTCGGCGATCGACCAGCTCGTGCGTTAGTCGTTTCTGCCCCCAGTGCCTTTGCTCAACTAATTGCTGCAACAGGGACGCTAAACGAGAATGAGGCACCTGATTTGGAATTGTTCATTCGCATCTCTACCGAAATTGGCGACGAAATTCTGGGTGTACCTGGAGATATCCCTTAGAGATTAGTTAGTATTCAATAAGCCTCGCATCGTGGAGACTCCAGCGAACGATCCCACTGCACCCCTACCCCCAATTACAGATGCAGATATTCAAAAGACGATCGCCCTTACTCCCCAATACGGACTGACCATTCTTCCTTCTGACTCCGCTCTCTATTAGCAACTGACTGCTTTAAACCCAACAATCGAAGGATTAGCATAATGAAAAAACTAGAAGGAAAAATCGCCCTTGTCACGGGTGGCAACAGTGGTATCGGTCTTGCCACAGCCAAACAGTTTGTTGCTGAAGGTGCCTATGTCTACATCACAGGTCGTCGCCAAGCCGAACTGGATGCTGCTGTAGAAGCCATCGGTAAAAATGTTACGGCTGTGCAGAGCGATGTTTCTAATCTAGCAGACCTCGATCGTCTGTTTGCCACCATTAAGCTTGAACTTGGACACCTCGATATCATCTTCGCTAATGCTGGCGGTGGACAAATTGCCCCACTTGGAGCAATCACTGAGGAACACTTTGACAAAACATTCAACGTAAACGTCAAAGGTTTGCTGTTCACCGTACAAAAGGCGCTGCCACTGTTACCAGAGGGCGCTTCTATTATCCTGAATGCTTCGATTACTTCTATAAAAGGTACGCCAGCTTTCAGTGTTTACAGCGCCACCAAAGCCGCCGTGAGATCGTTTGCTCGGAATTGGATACTCGATCTCAGAGAACGCAAGATCCGAGTGAATGCCATTAGCCCTGGTGTGGTTCCGACTCCTGGTTACGATCATTTGGGACTGAATGACCAGCAGTTGCAAGAATTTGTGGACAGCCAAGCCAGCACCATCCCACTGGGGCGAGTCGGCACACCCGATGAGATTGCCAAAGCTGTTGTCTTTCTCGCTTCAGATGACAGCAGCTTTGTGAACGGCATTGAGTTGTTTGTCGATGGCGGTATGGCACAGATTTGAAGTCAAAAGGTTTTGATCGCTTACAAAGAGTAATCCCATGACTACATATCGCACAGTTTCAATCGATGGTTTAGATATCTTCTACCGTGAAGCTGGTTCTCGTAATAATCCGACGATTCTGTTATTGCATGGCTTTCCAACCTCGTCCCACATGTTCCGCAATCTTATACCTGCCCTCGCTGATAAATTCCATCTCGTTGCTCCTGACTACCCTGGCTACGGCAACAGTTCGATGCCAACTGTAAATGAATTTGATTACACGTTCGATCGCTTGGCTGAGATTGTAGAGAAATTCATTGCTGCGATCGCTCTCAAAAAGTACAGCCTTTATGTGATGGATTATGGTGCGCCGATTGGCTATCGGATTGCCGCTAAATATCCAGAGCGCGTGCAATCTCTGATTGTTCAAAATGGCAATGCTTACGAGGAAGGTCTACGCGAATTCTGGGAGCCGATTAAAGCATACTGGCAAGAGCGATCGCCTGAAAATGCTGAAAAGCTCAAATATCTTGTCAGCTTAGAAGCGACGAAGTGGCAATATACCAATGGTGTTCGCAATTTAGAAGCAATTAGTCCCGATACCTGGACTATCGATCAACATTTCCTTGACCGCCCCGGCAACGGTGAGATTCAACTGGCACTGCTGTATAGCTATGGTACGAATCCACCGCTCTATCCCCAATGGCAAGAGTATTTCCGCAAACATCAACCCCCTACCCTGATTGTTTGGGGCAAGAACGACTACATTTTTCCTGCTGACGGTGCTTATCCCTACCAGCGTGACTTGAAAGACGTTGAGTTCCATCTACTCGATAGCGGACATTTTGCCCTGGAAGAGGATGGAGATGCGATCGCAAACTATATCGATCAATTTCTCACATCACGGCTGTAATCCGTTCTCACCCGATCGGTGGCAATGATGGATTATACCAATTCTCTAAAAAAATAAAAAATACCTACCTTTGTAAGGGCTTTTAGTGAAAAATTAAGGAGGATTGGTCATGGCAGCAATCGATACAGCACCGTTAGAAAACAGCCTGGGATTTCTAGCTTTAAACGATGTGGTAGCAACACGAACCCTTTTCTAGCTTCTGGCAGTTGTTCATAACACGCTTTAGCGAATCCAAACTTGCGAATAAGAACCTAGTGGTCTGCCAACCCAAAAATGCGCTTGTGAGGTTGGGTAAAGGGAAAAGGGACGAATGGCACGCTTGTAAAGCTGAAAGCTCGTCTGGGCAGGGTGTTGGGGGTAGGGTGTTGGGTGTAGAGAAAAATCAAGAAAAGTAAATATGAGTGGGGATACAAATAAATTTCTGACTTACTACACCCACTCAGCCACACCCCACACCCAAAAGCCTTATATATAATGGGTTTGCCGTTAACAAGCGTGCCATTCGGTAAAGGGACTCATGGTAAGGGATAAAAAACATGAGTCCCTTTCACCCTTCCCCTTTACCCCGCTTGCGTTGCCTTGGCGTACTACTAGTAACAGCTTAATTGTCTACTATTCCGATTTTTTCATCCATCGCAACGATATCTGAGGAGATCGACATGACAACAACGAGCAATTTCGATTTTGCTGCCCGCGAGGCACTACGCCTGCTCGGTCCCGATCCCGAAAACTGGGTACCCGATCGCCCTGGCATCGATCATAATGTCACTATCATAGGTGGCAGCGGTAGCGGTAGCACCTTTGTATTTGCGCTACGACGTGCTGGGATCGGTCGCGTGACGGAGATTGATGCAGCCGATGACGAGGATCATGCAGGCGTGTGGTTGACGCGAGCGCGGATGAGAACGCTCCGCACACCGAAACATCTGCCTGGCCCAGAACTAGGCATCCCAGAATTGTCCTTTCAAGCCTGGTACGAAGCGCGGCACGGTGCGGCAGCCTACGCGAAGATCGATCGCATTGGGCGAGTGACTTGGGCTGAGTACCTCAGTTGGTATCGGCACTTCCTGGGTATTCAGGTTCGTTACCAGACGAAGTTGGTGCGGATTGAACCAGTCGCAGGTTTCTTCCGCCTACACCTTGAGGTAAACGGTGTCCCACAGGTAGAGACTACACGCAAAATTATCTTCGCCAATGGCGTGGCTGGCACGGGTGGCCCGAACATACCTCCAATACTGGCTGACTTACCCCGCACGTTGTACGCACATACCGCCGATGCCATCGATTTTGAAGCACTGCGCGGTAAGACTGTGGCGGTGCTAGGTGCGGCGGCTTCAGCTTTCGATGCAGCAGGAGTGGCGCTGGAATCGGGAGCTAAGGCAGTACATCTATTTGTACGGCGATCGGCGATCGCATCTCTGTCAGTCCTTCGGATACGGGATTACCCTGGTGCTTACGACAACTATCCTCAACTACCCGATGCAGCCCGTTGGCTCCAGGCTTGGCGCTTTCATCAAGCAGGCACCGCGCCACCCCCGAACTCGATTGAGCGAGCGATCGCTTTCCCGAACTTTCACATCCATCTATCTGCACCTTGGAAATCGGCACGGAAACTGGGCGAACGCATTGCCATCCAGGTGAACGATGATGTTTTCGAGTTTGATTTTGCGATCGCTGGCACTGGTTACTTCGTTGACCCAACCAAGCGTCCCGAACTAGCCGACTTTGCCCAGCATATTGCCCTCTGGCGCGATCGCTACCAGCCACCAGAAGGCCTACGCGACGACGGTTTGGGGGCACATCCTTACCTTGGTAGCGCCCACGAATACCAAGAAAAAGTACCTGGCACTGCCCCTTATCTGAAAGACATTCACGTATTTAATCCTGCTGGTTTGGTCAGCTTCGGATTGCCAGTTGGTGACATCCATAGCATCCGCCGCGACGTACCTGCAATAGTATCGCGCATCAGTCACGACTTGTTCTTTGAGGACTGGGCGCATCATGAGGCACGTATCACAGGCGATATTGCCCCCGATTTTGAGGACTCGCTCTATGCTGCTGCGGTGTGGAAACAACCGATCGAGGCAGCGACCCGCTAGGTCGACAACCTTTTCACCAGTAACAAATAATTCCGGCTCTTAAACGATGTCAGTAGAAAGCGATCGCCATTTCACGATCGCTGCCGGTCGAGCATCACTGTTAAACCAATTCACTTAACAGTGTCATTCCAACAGATTGTTTACTAATTATCAAAGGAGAATGTCATGGTTGCTCAAGTAAATTCACAAGCAAAGATTTTGGAAGTTGCAGACGATCCACGTCTTTCTAAAGGAGTGAAGGCATTTTTGAAAGTGCTGAACTCAGGAGGTGTGCCTCTAGAGACATTACCTCCACTCGAAGCGCGTCAAGTTCTCGTGGATGCACAGGCTTCCGTTCCAGTAGACCTTTCAGGTATTGAAGAATCTGAGAAAACAATTACTGCTGACGGTTATTCGATTACGCTCAATATCGTGCGACCGGAAGGCGTCAAAGGTACATTGCCTGTTTTCATCTTTATTCATGGTGGGGGTTGGATACTGGGTGATTACCCAACACATAAGCGCATGGTGCGCGATCTGGTTGTGCTTTCAGGGTTTGCAGGGGTCTTTGTCAACTACACGCGCACGCCAGATGCTCAATATCCACAGGCGATCAATGAGATTTATGCTGCGACCAAATGGGTTGCCGAGCATGGTGAGGAAATTGGGGTGGATGGCAAGAATTTGGCAGTGGTCGGCAACAGTGTCGGCGGAAATATGACAGCTGTCACTGCTTTGAAGGCAAAAGAAAACGGAGGGCCACACATCAAGCTACACATCATGATGTGGCCGATCGTCGATGCCGATTTTGAAACGAATTCTTATCATCAATTCGGCGACAAACGATACCTAACCGTACCCACGATGAAGTGGATGTATGACCTGTACATCCCTGACCCAGAAAAGCGCAAAGACATTTACGCATCTCCCTTACAAGCGACGGTTGAGCAACTCAAAGGCTTGCCTCCAGCATTAATTGCGGTTGCGGAGAGCGATATTTTGCATGACGAAGGCACAGCCTACGGACGCAAGCTCGATGAAGCTGGGGTAGAGGTGACAACAGTGCAGTACAACGGCATGATTCATGACTTTGGACTGCTCAATGGTTTAGCCGAGCTGCCAGAAGTCCGCTCTCTGTTTGTTCAAGCTGCTGCTGAATTGAAGAAACATCTGCAATAGGATGCGATCGATGTTTTTGGGGAAAGGAAAAGACGCTCTTCCATCGCTTTGCTGCTTACCGAGTTAGCGCAGGGGAAAAGGGTAAAGCAGAATGGCACTAAGTTAAGACACAGCCCTTGCTGTAACTGGTTCCCAGCCTGGAGGCTGGGAACCCATTCTGGGAGGCTCTGCCTCCTCTTTCTTGACGAGAGGCAGCAGCCCATTCTGAATACATTCCCAGTCTTCAGACTGGGAACGAGACTAAACAAGCCTTTGGGCTTTTCTTTGTACCATTCGACTCTGCGCCGTTTCACCTTTAAATGGATCGTAATACAAACTACTCTCAGGTAATTACCTGCTATGAACAGCCACACACCGAGCGCTAGGGACATTATTGGATCATCACCGTTGATTGCGATTGAAAACGAAGCACCACCCAAGCTGATTGTCGATCCACCGCTTCCCGAACCACTGGCACAGGGACGCGTCTTTATCCAGTACCGGACGGAGAATTTGCGCGTGTTGCCGGTGTTCGGCAAAGGTGCCCTCGAAGTATCGCCGCGCATCGGTCATATCCATATCACCGTTGACGATGCGCCGTGGCACTTTGTAGATTCCAGTGGGGAAACGATCATCCTAGTCGGACTAGAACCTGGCGTACACAAGGTGCTGATCGAACTAGCTGACCCCACGCACAAAGTAATCACTAGCGAAACTGTAGAGTTCACGCTGCCCGATTTTAAGAAATCATCATGAAAAAACTAGAGGGAAAAATCGCAGTTGTGACGGGGGCTTCTGCAGAAACGCTGCACATTGCGGGTGGTAGTCGTCGATCTGTATTAAACTGCTTTTGAGGTAATTCGGCCGGCACGTACTTACAGCAAAATTCAGAATCCAGAATTAAAACAGGATTCATACCTGACTTTGGGACGCGAGTTTGTGTACTCCACCAACTTGAAATCTGCTGTAATTTTAATCTAATCATGCTGAGACGTTGGCAAAGCCTCTCGGAACGAGAATCGCCATCATATCACTTACATACTATGAACAACCCTGAAAATTCTCGACTACCCCTGCCGCCTTTTGATAATGAATCCGCTATCCAAAAAGTCCGAATTGCAGAGGATGCTTGGAACACACGTAACCCTGAACTAGTATCACTCGCTTACACGTCGGATAGCATTTGGCGCAACCGCTCAGAATTTTTATCTGGTCGTGAGGCGATCGTTCAGTTCTTGACACGTAAGTGGCTTAAAGAATTGGACTACCGTCTGATCAAAGAGCTTTGGGCTTTTCAAGACAACCGTATTGCTGTCCGATTTGCTTACGAATGGCATGATGATTCCGGCAACTGGTTCCGTTCCTATGGCAATGAGAATTGGGAGTTTGACGAACATGGATTCATGCGATGGCGTATTGCCAGCATCAACGACCTGCCAATTCACCAAAGCGAACGCAAATACCACTGGATACTAGGTCGTCGTCCTGACGATCACCCCGAATTGTCAGACCTTAATCTTTGAAAATCACCCCGAATTGTCAGACCTCAATCTTTGAAAAGCCCAACGGCTATATCACCTAGTTTTTATCCTACAAGAAATCCACTGCTATGAATGCAAACAACGGCATCATTAGCCAGCTTAGTCAATATTCAGTGCCTGTAACCATTGATCGATTAGAAGCCGTCCTTGAAGTAAAAGGCATCACCATTTTTGCCCGTATCGATCAACAGGCTGAAGCCGAAAAAGTCGGACTAAGCCTGTGTCCTACACAGTTGTTGCTGTTTGGCAACCCGAAAGCTGGAACTTCCCTCATGGTGGCAGAAGCAACGATCGCCCTGGATTTACCCCTGAAACTACTGGCATGGGAAGCGACTGACGGCAAGGTGTGGGTGAGTTACAACAATCCTAATTACTTAAAACAGCGATTTTCTCTCTCGGATGAGTTGGTGAAAAATATCGCTATCATTGCACCTTTAATCAATCAAGCACTTAGTTCCGCCGATCGCAAATAAGTTGCAGAATTAGCACGCGATCGCACTTTGGCGTTTTTGAAACAGTATTTAAGCAGTGGTGTCAAAGTCTGAACTGGGGTGACTACTGCTAGATAATTCGCCCACCGCGATCGCCCTGACAACTAAGATATTCTGATTCTGAATCACTGGGAAAACGCTGCATATCGCGGGTAGTTTTTAAGAAAGAGAACGGTGAAAATCAACAAGCAAGGAGAAAAACCATGAACATCAACAAGAATGACATTGCAGTAGTTGTCATCGATCCGCAAAACGATGTCTTGAACGAAAAAAGGGTTTCTTGGGATTTGGTAGGTAAGAATGTCAAACTTATTAATTTTACAAAACTTATGAAAACATCCGCGTTACTTCTTGCTCTGCCAATAAGTATCTTAGCTAATTTTTCCTTAACAGCTTCTGCTGATTCTACTGCTGGCATCATCCTGAGTACGAAATGCCGAGGCGGCTACAACGTAAATATTTGGCAGAAGTATACGAACGGTGAACTGCTTTATCGCGCCACTAGTCCCAACGGTAATTTAAGTTTGGGCAAAGGAACTAGCCAAGCGACAGAAGGTGTTCGAGTGTATAAGTTTCGGAGTGGAATTTATCAATACTGGGTGTGGGATGGCACGTTGGATAACCCGCAGTCTGGAACTTTAGAGGTGTATAAAAACAACCGTATCTTAATGAAGCAAGCTTGTAAAAAAAGTTGAATCTTCTAGCAGGTGTTATGCACTTTTTTGAAACCTAGTTAGGGCAAGCATCTTGAGTTACGATCGTTAAACCCTCTCAAGAAGCTAGTCTTTTTTGAAGTTCATAATACCTTCGAGACATCGTATTCACTTGATTAAACTCAAAGGATATGGAAGTGGACACTCAACACTATGACGATATTATTATCGGCGGCGGCAAAGCGGGTAAAACACTAGCACCAGCGTTAGTCGCTGACGGACGTAAAACCGCTCTGGTTGAACGCAGCTTAAACATGATTGGTGGCGGGTGCATTAATATTGCCTGCATTCCTACTAAAACTATGGTGGCGAGTGCCAATGTAGCAAACACAGTGCGAAATAGTGCCGCTTATGGGGTTAAAACCAATACACCCACCGTTAATTTAGCAGAGGTAATCCAACGAAAACGATCGGTTGTGCAATCTGCGCGTGAAATGAACTTGCACAATTTAGAAACGGCTCTCCATAACAACTTGATTATTGGCGAAGCAAGGTTTGTTGCTCCTAAAACAATTGAAGTAACGACGACTGAGGGGAATACTCACATACTTACTGCCGAACGCTTATTTATTAATACAGGCACACGACCGTTAATTCCAGCCATTCCCGGACTCACAGAAGTTGAGTTTTTAACAAGTGAGTCGATTATGGAGCTAGAATACCTGCCCGAACACCTGATCGTTCTCGGTAGTGGTTATATTGGTTTAGAGTTTGCCCAGATGTTTCGGCGCTTTGGCTCTCGTGTTACTGTCATTGGGCAAAATGAGCAAATCCTGTCACAGCAAGATCCAGATATAGCGATCGCAGTTCAAACACTGCTAGAACAAGATGGTATTGAATTCTTGCTGAAGGCGAAGGTGTTGAGGGTCGATCGCACTGATAATGAAATCATCCTGCAAATCCAAGTTGGCGATCGTGAAATCACCCTCAAAGGGTCGCATTTGCTCGTCGCCGTTGGTCGTGCGCCCAATACCGAGAGCTTAAATTTAGCTGCTGCTGGTGTGGCAACCGATACACGGGGATTTATTCAAGTCAACGATCGCTTAGAGACGAATATTCCGGGGATTTGGGCGTTAGGCGATATCAATGGCGGCCCGCAATACACCCATATATCGCTCGACGATTATCGCATTATCAAAGCTAATTTAATTGATGGGAGCAACCGGAGTACAAGCGATCGATTGCTTCCATCGTGTCTATTCATCGAGCCAGAACTGGCTCATGTGGGTTTGACTGAAACTGAAGCACAGCAACAAGGATATGCTATCCGCGTGGCGAAGGTGGATGCATCAGCCGTTCCTAGAGCAAGAACACTCGGTCAAACCGATGGACTTTTAAAGGCGATCGTGGATACCGAGACAGGTCGTATTCTAGGGTGTTCCCTGTTGTGTCATGAAGCAGGTGAAGTGATTTCGACGGTGCAAATGGTGATGCAAGCTCAGATGCCCTACACCGTTCTACGCGATGGTATTTTGACTCATCCCACGATGACCGAGGGGTTAAATATATTGTTTTCCAAGTTGTAAAAAGACAGCAATTGCAGACCCAAGGAATTACCAAATAAACGACATTTCACTCTTGAAGAGAAAAAAGTACATATAGCATGATGAGTAAAACATCTAAAGTCGGTATTATTGGTGCAGGTAATGTAGGCGCAGACGTTGCAAATGCTTTAGTTTTACTCGGTAGATGTGTAAGGGTTGTCCTTTTTGACCGAACCTTATCAAAAGCTGAAGGGCAAGTATGGGATATCGAAGACAGCATTCCTCTACTTAAAGAGATGGAGATTATACCATCAAATCAGTATGAGGATTTGGCTGATTCAGATATCATTATTGTGACTGCTGGGGTGCAGCCGAAACTTGGACAGACCCGATTAGATATATTGAGTGACAATGCAGAGATTATACGTTCGACAATCAAAGAATTGGATCGAGTTGCACCGAATTCAATCATAATTATCATTAGTAATCCAGTGGATGTACTCACGCGGATTGCAATCGCTACTTCTACCAGAGCAGAAAATCTAATTTTCGGTTCGGGAACTGTTCTTGATACTGCTAGACTGAGATATCAACTTGGAAAGCAACTGAATGTTGCAAAACAAGACATTCATGCTTATGTGATTGGAGAGCATGGAGACAGTCAATTTGTCGTTTGGTCTAGTGCATTTATTGGAGGAATTCTGTTAACTGAATTTCCCATACCACAAGGAGCAACGCTAGAACAAATTCAGCAAGAGTACGCACAGTTAACTCGGAAACGAGGCCATAACATTTTTGAACGCAAAGGAAATACAAGCTATGGTATATCAACAGTAGTTTGTCAGTTAGTTGATACCATCTTGCGAGATGAAAAGCAGATATTTCCTGTATCGGCTAGAGCAGATTCTAACTATGGAGTTGGCAGTGAAGTTGTTCTTGGACTTCCATGTATCATTGGCTCAAGAGGTATTGAGCGCCAACTGCTGTTATCAAGAAATACTCATGAACAACGCTTATTAGAAGAATCAGCCAACAAACTCAATGAAGCCCATGATTCTTTGCATAATTAAAATCAAATTGTAACCCTATTAAACAGCATACTCGGCATTATATCGAAACGGTTTTTAGTGAGATAATAAGTTATTTTCCTAAATCGATTTGTGCTTGTAATTTGCCAAGTTTTTTGCTGAAGCTTCAAGTATTTGTTTTGGCATTTACTCTCCAAAAAGCATTTATTTAATCAGTCAAATTTAATACATTAAAATGATTTAATGCTTTGATCTTAGCTTGACTCTAATTTCCGATCGCCCATAACACCACCGCTAATTTTTCATGTGCATTTGTTTAAATCAATGGTCACGAAGTATTCAGAATTTTATAACCCGTAACTTGGGTTATCTAGTTGCGATCGGATTTCTACAGGAATATCAATTCGAGTTGAGTAAACGAACGATTTAGTGTCATTTTGCTTAGTTGTTGCAGCCATAAGTTCTACTGCCAATATGTTCTGGAAAAATGAACGATCGTTAGCTTAGTAATTTGCCCCGCAGCAAGAGCCGCACTGTCCCTAGAGCAATACTGCCGATCGCAATATTTGCGCCAATGAATAGCAGTAGTGCCAATTCTTGCATCATTCCAGTCATGCCGCGTTCAACAAGGCGCAAGGATGCCAGCGACAAGGCGGCAATGCCAAGGGTGAATGCCCAGTAGGTAGCTGTAAAGGGTTGTTGAAACAACCACGGTAGCAGCCGCAGTAGAATCAGCCCTTGCAACAGTCCATAGCCGAAGAGGAACTGAGCAAAGGCATCGGGCTGACCACTGGTGATACTCAAATAAGCAACACAGCCAACGACAGGGGGGGCAAGTTGAATGCCCAGCGTTGGACGTAGTGGTTTAGGCAATGCTTCTAACAAGTAGAGGCGCTGCATAATCATCGACTCCAGTGCTAGCCACGAAAACAGCCCTCCTCCAAAAAACAACAGGCCCCACTCTCGATAACCGAGGGTACTAGCAACGATCGTACTGACAAAACTACCCGCGACTGTAGAGAGGTAGAGAATGGGTGTAATTATTTCTGGCTTACGTCCTCCCATCCATAGCTGACCGGAACGATACACGCCAAAGCTTAACTGACCAATTGCACCGACAACAAATAATGTGATGGCGATCGCACGAGAGTAGGGTGCGATTGCCAGCGCCACAAACATCGTAGACACAGGCACTAAGCTGATAAAGCAACACAAAATAGGATGCTCAAATTCAGCTAAGGCATCTGCTCTCGCCCACAGCCATTTACCCACATAAAGCAGCAACAACACGAGCCAGATTGCAATTGTCAGCAACATAATTGCTTCGCCAATCCAGGTAGGCAAGTGCCAAAGTTTAGCAGCTACTCGCCAGCAACTACCTAATCCTGCCAAACCCAGAATCATGCCAAAAAAGGAAGCAGGAATGATGGCACGATAATTTTTCAATAGGGTAGGCTTTGGACGTGATTTTCTCATGATCTAGCTTTCCTGGCAGCAGTAGAGAGATGCAAGCGATGAAAAAAGTCAGGCATATCGGGGTGGGGAAGATTGCTTCAAGGTGAGGAGTCGGTTCGTAATAGAGACAACAAACCCAACTTTTAGGCTGTTTTGATCGATTTCGATCGCAAACTTATCAAAACAGTCTTGATAGACAAATTAGGTCAGTGCAGGAGTGCGAATGGTCTCAGACTGTCCACTGTAAATATCCATGATTGTGTTGAGCAATCGCAGTGCATCTGGTTTGGAACGCTGGAAAGAATTGCGTCCGATTATCGAACCGAATCCATGTCCGGCATGAATGGCACGAACTTCATTGAGGAAAGCATCATCATTGTCGATCGGCCCACCCGAAAAAATGACAATCCGCCGTCCGTTAAAGGCACATTGCACCACATGATGCACTCGTTGAGATAATGTTGCGATCGGAATTTGCT
This sequence comes from Nostoc sp. DedQUE04, assembly GCF_034530995.1. Taxonomy (NCBI): domain Bacteria; kingdom Bacillati; phylum Cyanobacteriota; class Cyanophyceae; order Nostocales; family Nostocaceae; genus Nostoc; species Nostoc sp. DedQUE04. The sequence goes on from NZ_JAVRCA010000029.1 coordinate 30,367, forward strand.
CTTGCTCATACACCTTGCGGGCTGCATCCTGTTCAACGTGTTCGTTGGGCAGTTTCACTTTGATGATGTGAGCGCCCAATTGAGCCGCAATCTGAGCCGCATAGCCAATCACATCGATCGCTGTCTCACCGACTTTACTTAAACCCGATCCCCGCGCATAAGACCAAATCATCACGACCAATCCATGCCGCTTTGCTACCTCGGCACAGGCTCGAATCTGCTGATACATCTCAAACCGATGGGCTGAACCTGGATAGATAGTGAAACCGATCCCCACACATCCTAATCTCAGCGCATCCTCCACGCTGCCAGTGAGTGCTTGCGTTGGGTCTGACTCAGCTAGTAACACATCGTGATCATTGGCTTTCAGAATTAAGGGAATTTCACCTGCAAATTCTCGCGCTCCCGCTTCCAAAAATCCTAACGGTGCAGCATAGGCATTGCATCCTGCTGCGATCGCTAACTCAAAATGATAGCGAGGATCGTAGGCTGGTGGATTGGGCGCAAAACTGCTAGCTGGCCCATGCTCAAAGCCTTGATCCACAGGCAGCATAACGACTTTGCCAGTTCCAGCTAGTTTGCCATGATTCAGCAACCGGGCTAAATTAGTCAACGTTCCGGGATTGTCGCTGCCATACCAACTGAGAATTTCTTTTACTCGATGAGTCATTGTGTTTCTCCTAAAATTATTGTTTGGTAAAACTTCTTTCCTTTGGGCTTACGACATATCTATTGAGACGATCGCAAAAGGTTCAGCCGAATGAACCGAGCTTTCAACTTGAGACTGAGGTGCAGCGGCGATCGTCATGATTTTATCTCTGCTTGTTGTTCTACGTGTCCGCCAAACTGGAAACGCATGGCAGACAACAGCTTATCCGCAAAATCATTTTCGCCGCGTGAACTGAACCGTTGATACAGGGCTGCGCTGAGTACAGGGACAGGAGTGCCTTCGTCAATGGCGGCTGCGATCGCCCAGCGTCCTTCGCCTGAATCAGACACGCGCCCCCCAAAGCCTGATAGGTCTGGTTGTTCCAGGAGGGCGATCGCAGTTAGATCCAGTAGCCAGGAGGCAATTACACTGCCCCGTCGCCAAACTTCGGCAATATCAGGCAGATTCAAGTCATACTGATAGTGTTCAGGATTGCGGAGGGGGGTCGTTTCAGCATTAGCCACACGGTTTTGCTTACCTACATTGGCGTGATGCAAGATATTCAATCCTTCTGCGTAGGCTGCCATCAAGCCATATTCGATGCCATTATGCACCATCTTGACAAAATGCCCCGCCCCATTCGATCCACAGTGCAGATAGCCTTCTTCAGCCGTACCGCCCACCTTTTCCCGTCCAGCAGTACGCGGAATATCACCCCGTCCGGGAGCTAATGATTTAAAAATGGGATCGAGATACTGAACCACCATCTCAGATCCACCAATCATCATGCAATAACCACGCTCCAAACCCCACACTCCGCCACTGGTTCCCACATCTAGGTAGTGGATGCCCTTTTGCATCAGATCATTCGCCCGTCGAATATCGTCAATGTAGTAAGAGTTGCCGCCATCAATTAAGATGTCGCCAGAATCCAGTTTTGCAGCTAATTCCTTCACCATCTGCTCGGTTGGTTCTCCGGCTGGCACCATCAGCCAAATTGCACGAGGTTTATCGAGCTTCTGGACAAAATCATCTAGGCTGTAAGTGCCGATCGCCCCTTCTGATGCAAGCTGTTTCACTTTGTCGGATGTGCGATTAAACACCACACATTCATGGTTGTTTTGCAGCAGTCGCCGAACAATGTTCGCACCCATACGTCCTAGACCAATCACTCCCATCTGCATAATTTTTCTCCAATGTAATTCTCGTTTGCATACAGTCGGTTCTAATTAGGAGGCGATCGCAACTCCGTTCGATGTACTGTTTTATCGATTGATTGATTTCTCAAATGTATATAATTGTGAGTGACCCGTTCTAGTTGGGGCTGAGATGACAAATCGACTCACCCCTTGCTCCCACTTTGCGGTTGCATCAACGGTGTAAAGACTAGCGATGCCAAACTGGTTAAGGCTGCTGGGTGGAGGGGTGAAAACCAGATGAAACTTACTTCCGCGATGGTAACCGCTAATTTGAGCAAAGTTCTCACCATCATTAGACTTCAAACTTCCGTACAGTTTGCCGGCAGGATCGATAAATACGAGTATCTGCCCCTGAGAACCAACAGTACGGAAGGTTCCCGTCCAACTGCCCCGGTAGGAAAGTACATAGTCTTGAGAGGGATTAGGTTGAGCTTGGCTGACTGGAAGCGCGAAGAGAGGCTGCAAGCGTAGCAGTCCAATCATGCCAATCGTTAAGATTCCACCAACCAATCGTTTTGTTGTTCGTGTCTTCATCAGTGGTTCTCTTTAAATAGATGATCGATCGACTGTCAATCTGTCAGATCCCTCGTAACCATAGGGTTCTGAGATGATGATGGGAATCTCTTCAAAGTTTTCGCTTGGCGGCGGTGAGGAGGTTATCCACTCTAATCTAGTGGCATACACAGATGAATGAGCGATCGCTCTCGTTGTTCAACCGAAGAGAGAGGCTATTTTGCGGTGGTTTCTGACTTCATCTTGGGTCTGTGATAGCGATAGAAAGTTTCTTCCCTCAGCCATTCTGTGGTTGCCTTAAAGTCATGCAGTGGGGTGGGCAGCATTTCCAAATACACTGCACTGCGAATTAGATCGCCAGGTTTGCCAGTTATCTGCAATTTGTCAAACAAGCTTGCTACCCCATTTCCTAAACCCAATTTCATTAGCGTACCCCGAAGACTCACATGGGCTGGGCTAGGGGATGCTCCTTTAGCAAGGGCAATCAAATTGTGAGCAATGCTCGCACCTTGCTGATATGCCACCTGGGCTAGAGCCGGTAAGGGTTGTGCCTGCACGTTTGCACAATCGCCTGCGGCAAACACTTCTGGAAAATCCAGCAGTTGCAGAGTTGAGGTGACAAGCGGTAGCCCATGTTTATCCAGATGATCTGCGGGAATTTGGGACTTGAGATTTTGGATGAGTGGGTTCACGGCAGTCCCGGCTGTCCAGATGGTGGTTTGAGTCAACAGCGTTTTTATCTCAGTGCTGTTGGCAGGTTGATACTCCAGGTGGTCTTGAGCAACCGCTTTCACCCCTACGCCTAGTATCAATTCAACAGGTACTGTTCGAGTTCTGAAAGCTTGGAGAGCCTCTGACTGCAAACCCGCGTTGACATCGCCTGCGAGAATCGTCTTGCCATGATTGATTAAGACAATGCGAATCTGACGAATATCGCCGCCAAGTTGGGCGTACCAGTCGGGTAACAAATCTGCCAGGGTTGCTGCCATTTCTACCCCTGTCGGGCCTGCCCCAACGACAGCAAACGTGAGGAGCGATCGCCGTTGTATTTCGTCATCCGTTTGGCTAGCACGTTGCAAGCATTCTCGTAACTGGCGTTTTAGAGCGATCGCATTCTCTTGTGTCCGAAATGCGAATGCGTTTTTTTGTGCGCCTTCTGTTCCTAAATAACCCTGAATGCTGCCAACAGCTAAGACCAGATGACCATAAATATAATCTGAGCCAGAAGCTAACTTCAGACGTTTTTCTTGCAGGTCGATCGCCACTACTTTGTCCTGTACAAAGTTGATATCACTGCCTTGCAGCAACTCTTTATAAGTCGGACAAACGGCATCTTCTGACAATTCACCTGTCAATAGTTCATACAACATTGGCTTGAAAACAAACCGTTCTTGTGGATCGATCAAAATGATCGAGTGCAAGTCTTGCTGATGACGCAGATGCAAGGCTGTAAAAAGACCTGCAAAGCCTGCTCCGATAATCACTGTGGGGCGAGAAGAATTCATTTTAGAAAGTGGTTAATAAACAGCAGCAAGCAATTTAACCAACGGCTTAACTAGTCCAAACAAATTACCAGATGGGAAAAGTCTTCATTTACACAGGCGGTTTCTGCTTTCACATGAGATGGAAAAATATTCACAGCTTCGTGTTTGTCTGACATAGATTTGACTCTAACTCTCGCTCAGCCAACGTTTCAATAGTAAGGATTTGGCTGGATTCCGGTTCTATGGCTCGAATTGCAATTGTTTCAGCGTGGTTGTTGCCATCAGCTTGAACAGGATTTGCGTGTTGAAGCAATCTAGCAACCTCTTGGGCTACAGCAGTGAGTGCATGATTAATAGGAGAATTTCCAAAAAAGTTACTCTGAATTGGAACTTTGGAATACTCAAAATTATCTTCAACTAGTAATGGCATACGTGTCATAAAATTATCCTCAACGAAATATTGATTGAGATTACTGACTCAATTAGTAGACGATCTAAGCTGTTTGAAATACTGAGAAATTATTCTGTTGCCATTCGACCATGAATAAGAATCAATAGCACAATTTAACTGACGATGACGTAAAGCCGATCGTGCTGTTGCCAAAACACGAACATTGATGCGAGCAATGTACACTTGTTTAGATATATCAGGCAGGAATTGGGAAATATCAGGTCACGGTCAAGGCTAACTGATACTATATGTTCAGTATCAGCGTTGAGCATACAACCCTCTTCTTACTCTCTTTGTGTCAAATAAACTGAAATGTTGTAACGAAATTGCTCTCAATATTTGCCTGAATTAAATATATACAATTAACTCTAACTTGTCGTCCACTTAAAGTTGAAACTTTTGTACAATACAATGATTGATGAATCAGTCCATATATCAATGTAAGGTTAGCTCCAACTAAGGTTGGAATCTAAATTCATACTAAAGTTCAACACTTAGAGCTTGTCAAGAAACAACTTTTACATTTTAAGCTATAGATGATAGACTCAAGCGATAGCTTGTTGGTATGGCAAAAAGTAGACATGGCAACCTTAGAGCCTGTCAAGAAACAACTTTTACAAGTCTTAGAGAATATTGAGGTTTGATGAGATAGTGTAATTCCATTCGCCATGAAATTCATGTGGTGTAATTTGCACAGTTGCTATAGCAATCTGGAATCATTCATGAGAAAATACGGAAGAACTAGTAAGTAGTTTAAATGACTAAAAAGAGAATTTTACTTTTTTTGTCATTCTTTCTCTGTGGTCAAGGAGTTATTTGAGTTAGCAATCAATTGTCAAATTTTTGACTTCCCTAAGCTGCATGAATATAGTGTTTTCTCATGAATGATTTAGGATTGCTATATCTACAGAAATCCAAAAGTCTCTATATTCTGTGTACTTTATACTTATTGAAAATCTGTAATGTTTAAAACATAAATATAGTTTAAATCTCATATAGTAATTTTAGTTGATTTATCAGAAAAAACCTTTGAATACCTATAGGTACTTATTTTATGTTTACGTATTTTCTCAGGTTTTAATTTGGATTGCTATAGTTTTTCCTAATAACGATCGCCATTAAAAATTTCACCCAAATTTCATATCGATATGAAACACTAAAAAAGGAGTACTATTCAAACTCCTTAAATTACTCACAAAAGCAATGTAACTAGCTAAAGAAAGCGGTAGTCCAAATTTGCACATTAAATGCCAACATCCAAAGGCGATTCTGCTTTCTCACTAACTTAGGACACAACAAGCTATGGGAATCTCTAATTTGTTTCAATCTTCTACTCCACTGCGTTATGTTTCATTGACAATGTTGATGTTACTACTAAGTACTCCTACTACTGTTTTAGCTGGTGGTGGTCATGACCACAGTGGCAGCAGTTCCTTTCAGGCAGGAGGCGAATCGACGGGTTCTGTGGAAGTCGATGCAGAAACCGCAAAACTGTTAGGAGTTAAGGTAGAACCAGTGCAACGCCAACGATTAGCGATTGGTATTAAAACTACTGGACAGATTGAAACTTTGCCTAGCCAGCAAGTAGAAGTCACCACCCCAATTCAAGGAGTAAAAGTAGTTGAACTGTTGGTAGAACCAGGCGCACTAGTAAAGAAAGGTCAACCCGTCGCCATTCTAACTAGTCCTGATTTAGTGGAACTGCGAGTTAACTCTCAGGAAAAACTGGCACAAGGTCAGGCTGATTTACAGCAGGCTGAAGCTGACTTGAGGTTAGCACAACAAAACCGCGATCGCTATCAACAAATAGCCGACGCTGAAATCGCCCAAGCCCAAAGCCAAGTGGCATTTGCTCAAGAAAAGTATGAGAAAGATCGAGTGTTAGCTACTGAAGGTGCTTTGGCACGTCGCAACGCTCTAGAATCTCAAACCCAGCTAGCAGAAGCTAAAGCTAAACTAACTACAGCCAACAGCCGCCGCGATGTCATTGCGTCTGAAAATCAGCTAAAGCGCGCTCAGGCAGCAGTTAGTCTAGCAAAGTCAAATATTAATCGCAGCAGTGCTATTTATGAAACGCGGCTGCTACAACTAGGAAACAGCGCTAATGCTAAAGGGCTAATTACAGTAACAGCTCCGATTTCCGGCAAGGTTGTTGACAGGGAAGTTACTATCGGCCAATCGTTTGAGGACGCAGGTGGCAAGTTGATGACGATTGTAGATGATAGTCGGGTGTTTGCCACAGCGAATATTTATGAAAAAGATTTAGGCAAGGTAAGAACAGGTCAACCCTTAAGGATGAAGGTTGCTAGCGTACCTAATCAAACCTTTACAGGCAGAATTACACGAATTGGCTCAGTAGTGGCAGGAGAAACACGAGTAGTACCAGTACAAACCGAAATCAATAATGCCAGAGGACAGCTCAAACCCGGAATGTTTGCCGAACTTGAAGTTTTAACAGACCAGACATCTACAGCTACTTTGGTAATTCCCAATTCTGCTGTAGTGGATGCAAATAATAAGAAATTGGTTTATGTGCGAAACGGTAATGCTTTCCAATCAGTTGAAGTTGAGTTAGGACAAACCTCTGGAGATTTAATTGAGATTAAAAGTGGTTTATTTGAGGGAGATTCAGTAGTTACTCAACGTGCGCCACAACTTTATGCACAATCGTTGAAGGGTGGTAGTAAAGAAGAAAATCACGAAGAAGGTGATTCGCACTCTGAAGAAACCGAAGCTAAACCTAACACTTTACCAATACCCTTATGGTTGCTAGGTGCAGGGGGAGGATTAGGCATTGCTATCGTAGCTTTCATGGGGGGTAGCTTCTGGTCTAGCCGTCGTATCCGTTCCGGTCTAGTACCAGTAAATGATGGTTTTAATTATGAAACCGAGGTTTATATCGATAACCACAAACAACCAACTGCCTCTATGTCTGCCGAAGAATATGAAAAATCACATCGTTCAGATAGTCATTAACATTTCGTGAAAACAAAACCAAAAATTAGCAATCAACAATTTAATAAATAATGATTAGTGCAGTCGCTAAATGGGTAATTGCTCGACGCTGGTTAGTAGTAATTGCAGCATTTATTTCCACAGCAATCATATTATTTAATACCATCCCGCAAATGCCGCTGGATCTTTTTCCCAACTTCGCACCTCCCCAGATCGAAATTGAAACAGAAGCTCCTGGACTCGCTCCTGAAGAAATAGAATCTTTGGTGACATTACCAATTGAAAGCTCAATCAACGGTACACCAGGGATTAACTCAGTTCGTTCTTCCTCTTCAGCAGGACTTTCTGTAGTCAGAGTTGTTTTTGGCTGGGGAACAGATATCTATCAAGCCCGCCAGTTGATACAAGAACGACTGCAACAAGCAGCGAATAAGCTACCCGAAGGAATTGAAACACCTAGACTTGCTCCGATTAGTTCGCCTATCGGCACTGTATTAAAATATGCTTTCACAGTAGAAAATGAGGGAGAAAACCAAAACCTCAAATCCACAATCGATTTGATGGAAGTACGCCGCATCATTGATTGGCAAGTGACAAACCGCCTTTTAGGAGTCCCTGGCGTTAGTCAAGTGTTAGTGTATGGCGGTGATGTGCGTCAGTATCAAGTATTAGTAGATCCGAACAAACTCAGAGCTTTTAATGTATCCTTACAGCAAGTATCTGAAGCAGTACAGGGAGCAAATGTCAATGCTCCTGGTGGCTTTTTAATCACACCTGATAAGCAAACTTTGATTCGGGGAATAGGGCGAATTGAATCTCTGAACGATCTAAAACAATCTGTAATTGTTGCCCGTCAAGGAACGCCTGTGCGGTTGGGAGATGTTGCCGACATTCAAATTGGCGGTGCGATTAAAATTGGCGATGGTAGCTTAAATGGCAAAGATGCTGTAGTGGTGATGGTAAATAAACAACCCCTAGCTGATACTCCTACCGTTACCCATGCCATTGAAACTGCAATGACAGAGTTGCAAGCAGGTTTACCGAAAGGAGTAAAGGTAACACAAACCTTCCGTCAAGCAGATTATATTGATGCTTCAGTAGAAAATGTCAGATCCGCCTTGATGGAAGGTAGTATTATTGCCGCAATTATCCTCATTCCTTTTTTGATGAATTGGCGGACTCTGGGAGTTGTGCTGTTGAATTTTGCCCTAACTTTTATATTTTCATTGCAAGTATTATCTTTTTTGGGTTTAGGGCTAAATACAATGACTTTGGGAGGATTAGCCGTAGCCATTGGGACAGCGATTGATGATGCGATTGTCTATGCGGAAAATATTGTTCGTCTATTGCGACAAAATAAGTCCTCTTCCAAACCTCGTCCAGTATTAGAAATTGTTTTTGCAGGAGTACAAGAAGTCCAGGAATCTCTAATTGGGGCAACTTTAATTACGATTGTTGTTTTTTCTCCAGTATTTGCCCTCGCAGGTGTAGAAGGTCGAATTTTTGGCCCAATGGGCATAACTTATCTAGTAGTGGTCATGGTTTCCAGTTTAGAATCATTACTGATAAGTCCGGCATTGTGTGCGATTTTACTTCCACAGGAAAAAATGCCGTTAAAAGAACCATTAATACCCCGAATTTTCAAGCGGTTATATTATCCTTGTTTAGATTTTGCTATCCACAGTCCCGTGATGATTATCTCTGTGGCTGTGGCGGGAATGGTAGCGGCAATAGTGATTTTTCCAGCTTTAGGACGGGCTTTTTTACCAGAGTTTCAAGAAACAACTTTGGTCAATACTTTAGCTCTTTATCCAGGCTCATCTTTAGAAGCTACTAACAGTGCCGCCTTTGTATTGGAGACTAAACTAAAAGATGATTCCAGATTAAAATATGTGCAATTACGGGCAGGACGCGCCCCTAATGACCCAGATGCAGCACCCGTAAATCTCGCTCACCTCGATATTGGCTTGAGCGACCAAGGAATGGAGAAACGTCAAGAAACAGTAGAATGGTTGCGAGAAGAATTTAATCAAGTACCGGGTGCAGCTGCCAATATTGGTGGATTTATTTCCCACAGAATTGATGAAATATTATCCGGGGTCAGAAGTCAAATCGCTGTGAAAATATTTGGCTCAGATTTAGAAGAACTCCGCCGAATTGGTAAACAAGTTGAAGGTGTAATGTCATCTGTTTCTGGACTGGTGGATTTACAATTAGAACCGCAAGTTCCCATCGAACAGATGCAAATAAAATTTGACCGCGTTGCTGCATCACGTTATGGTTTAACTGTTGGGAAACTATCTGAAATAATTGAAACTGCGCTCAATGGCAAAGTGGTATCGCAAGTTTTGGAGCAGCAACAAAGTTTTGATTTAGTGGTGTGGTTACAACCACAATACCGGAATAATTTACAAACAATTGAAAATTTATTAGTTGATATCCCTTCTGTTGGGGGAGATGCAGAGGCAAATAAAATTCCTTTAGCTAAGGTGGCTAAAGTTACTTATGGTACTGGGCCTAATACTATTAACCGGGAAAATGTCTCTCGTCTAATTGTAGTATCTGCGAATGCTCAAGGTAGAGATTTGCGATCGCTAGTCAATGAAATTCAAAACAAAGTCAAGTCCCAAGTGCAATTGCGCTCTGGTTACTTTATTCAATATGGGGGTCAATTTGAAGCCGAAGAAAGAGCATCACAAAATATTTTGATTTTCAGTGGCATTTCCTTCGTAGTAATTACGGTATTAATGTATCTTTCTGTCAAATCTATTGCTTCTACAGCAATGATTATGATTAACTTGCCCATCGCTTTAGTCGGAGGTGTAATTGCTGTAGCATTAACAGGAGGCGTTGTCTCAGTTGCTTCCTTAGTAGGTTTTGTGACTTTATTTGGTGTAGCTACTCGCAACGGACTGCTTTTAGTAGACAATTACATAACTAAATTTGATAGCGGAATGTCGTTAAAAGAAATCCTTCTAGCCGGGTCAATGGAGCGACTCAATGCTATTTTGATGACATCATTTACTTCGGCTTTGGGATTAGTACCATTAGTCATTGCAGTAGGGCCAGGTAAAGAAGTTTTGCAACCACTTTCGATAGTAGTTTTGGGTGGTTTGTTTACTTCTACAGCTTTAACCTTGATAGTTTTACCGGCTTTATATTCTAAATTTGGCAAATTTTTATTGCCTCAGAAAAATCCAGCCTTTGTGGAGGATAGAAAAGTTACTAATTCTATTTTAGAAAATTAATTTTCTCTATTCAAGTCCTTTTAAAATTTTTACATTACCATTCTGTACTTTCTGAAAAAGCAGCAGGTGAGTATAAAGTTGCTATTCTGTCTGATATCAATGCTGAAAAGGTGAACGGTCGCTTTACCTTTAAACGATAATTAACAGCAAGTGGTAGCAATAATCTTTAGTTATTGATACTGTCCCAGTGGTCATGGATACAGTTTTTAAATATTAGATGTTCCGCTACCTCAATCGCAGTTCTCCTTCATCTGTTGCCACTTACCATAACATGAATGAATAATTTTTATAAATATATCTAACTTTCTACAAATACAAAAAATACTATATTTCTGTCAATTTGTCACATAATGACAACAACTTTAAATACTAATACTTTGCTTCTTCAACTGTTTGTCAATATCGTTATATTCTAAAACGAAGTTAGAGAGAGCTTTGAATCTATAACCAGACTATAAAAAAGTATACGTTTACGAAACCGTTACGGCTCCATCAAAAATCCTTATTTATTTTTATTTTTAAAAAATTCCTTGAACTAGCTAAAATTTCACCCAAATTTCATCTCACTTTGTCAAGCTATTAAGAGGTAACATCTTTCCCCGAAGATGATTCTGATAATTAATGGATATAGTGAGGTAATCATCAGAGCGTAATGAATAGAAAATTGATACACACTACGATTTTAGCCTTAAGTATGGCAGTTTTAGTTCCAGCTACTTATGCAAATTCTACACCACAATCTAGTAACTTTCCTCACGTTATTAGCTTAGGGGAATCTCCTCAAGGGATTCGCCACTGGAGAATTCTCAGACATACTTTAAAAATAGCAGTTCCCCAAAACAGCAAGGCTATTTCTCAGCTAATAATCGAAGCTCCAGCTAACATTGTTCTTAGAGAAAGTATTGATGTGTCCGAGGAATATGGTAAAGAAATTGCGGCAAAAGTTTCTATTCAAGGCAAAAAAGGTACGCTAGAGTTTGCTGAGTCAGTCGCTCCTGGAACTATCATCATCGTAGAAATGAAAAATGTTAAAAAAATAGCAATGACCACTAGTGATAAGTTCTACAAGATATCTACAATTTTCGCTGGTATGAATGTAGAGTTACCAATTGGTGTCGTTCAATTGCGTGTAATTTAATGAACAAGTTGCTAAGATACATCTGTTGATTATGAAAGTTTTGCTAGTGGAAGATGAGCCAGATTTGGGTGCATCGATTCAGCGAAAGTTGAGTAAAGAAAGATATATTGTTGACTGGGTTTTGGATGGAAATGAAGCCTGGATTTATCTAGAACATGATTGGACTCAATATACACTGGCAATTTTTGATTGGTTGCTGCCGGGAATGTCAGGTTTAGAACTGTGCAAGCGTTTAAGGGATCGGGGCAACGCTTTACCAGTACTAATGTTAACCGCTAAAGATAGCATGGCAGATAAGGTTGCTGGACTAGACGCAGGGGCTGATGACTATCTGATCAAGCCGTTTGGCATGGCAGAACTACTGGCACGGTTGCGGGCTTTGCAAAGGCGAGCTTCCTTTGGAGGTGCAACACTTACACCCCAGTTCCAGCCTTTACAATTGCACGTTGGTGGCCTTATCCTAGATTGCGGTAATTGTACAGTTTCTCGTCAGTATTCTAATGGGGAAAATAAGGTAATTTATTTAACAAAAAAGGAATTTCAATTATTAGAGTACTTGATGAAACGTCCTAATACAGTTATTACTCGCGACCAGATTTTGAATCATCTGTATGCTTTTAGTGCAGAACGCGTTAGTAATGTAGTAGCAGCTCAAATCCGACTTTTGCGACGTAAATTATCGGAGTATGGTTGTGATGGGCTAATCGAAACAATCCCTAGTATGGGCTATCGTTTCAATCCTGGCAATGCAAATTCGACTATTTCGTAAGACTCGCTGGCAATTGGCTACCTGGTATGCGGTAGTTATGGCTTTAATTCTGTCCTTATGCGGTTTCGTGGTTTATGAGGTAATTATTGATGCTTATGTGGTTTCTATCAACCGGGAACTGGAATCGGTAGCGGGTACACTTCATGATGTAATTGAACCAAATTTGAAACAACCTGGTATTACAGAGCCAGTTTTTCGGCAGGTTTTACCGAATATTTGTTTAGCCCAGTCCAGTTGTTCTACCCAAAAGATCCTTCGGCACGGTAAAACCACCCCTGATGAACACGGTATTTTTAGTCCTGTATACAAAGATAAGCAATATTACATCCGTTTTGTCGATGGTTCAGGACGGTTAATTGCAGTGGCAGGTTTCCAAGCGGATGAATTGCCACCGACTGTGCTTCCCCAAGTTTGGCAAACACTCAAAGACTTACAGGGTAATCGTTACAGTCAAAAGTCTTTACTGCTGCACACTCAAGATAATCAATATTGGGGCTATATTCAGGTAGGGCGCAGTTTAAATGACCTTGATAATCGTCTCGCGGCTTTGAAAGTAATTTTGGCGCTAGGATTGCCAATTACGGTATTGTTAGTTGGTGGTTCTAGTTGGTGGCTGGCAGGGTTAGCAATGCGACCAATTGACTCTTCGTATAAACAAATGCAACAGTTTACGTCTGATGCCTCTCATGAGTTGCGTACTCCTCTAGCAGCGATTAATGCAACGGTAGAAACTTTATTTGATATGGAGTATCTATCTGAGGAGGCGCGAGATATTTTGGCATCTATTCAACGTCAAAATTATCGACTAGCTGAATTAGTTCAGGATATGCTGTTACTGTCTCGATTGGAACAGCAAACGCAGGCGACACAACAAATACATTGCTGTTTGAATATTTTGATTAATGACCTCTTGGAAGAATTTTCAGCGTTAGCGGCTGCGGCTTCTTTGCAGCTAACATCTTTGGTGTTATGTCAAGAGCTTTTATACGTAATGGGAGATGAAGACCAACTGTTACGTGTACTTTCTAATCTAATTGCTAATGCTATTCAATACACCCCTGCTGGCGGTTATGTAACTGTCATCCTCAAACGCACCAACAGTCATGCTGTAATTGAAGTTCAAGATACAGGTATTGGCATTGCATCGCACGAGCAAAAGTGGATTTTTGACCGTTTTTATCGAGTGAACAGCGATCGCTCACGTCGTACTGGTGGATCTGGATTAGGATTAGCGATCGCGCAAGCAATTGTTCAGGCTCATGGAGGTAGTATACAGGTGCAAAGCCAAGTTGGTAAAGGTAGCTCCTTTATCGTTCACTTACCCTTGACAGAAAAACAGAAGCAACTGACCTGTCTATCAACAGATGAAAATTGAATACCCTCCTAAAAAAAGTTAAGTTTGACAACTTGTCTTTTGACGTAGGCTATAGCTTGTGTGAAAGTTCCAAATAAAATGCCATATCTATTAAAAATCTTTAATATTTAGATGCGTTGCCCTGTAATGATAGCAGACACTAATTTTATCCTTAGTGATGCTAAATTTTCATCATCTTATTAATCCTTCAGACTTAAATTATTGGATTTCTCGTTACTTCAATCGCAGTTTTTTTTAGACTTGGTTACTTACCGCAACATTAACGAATTATTTTTTGAATCATTCAAAATTTCATCCTAATTTCATCATGACCTGTCAAACTTATTATGTAAACCTTTGTTTAATACAAAACCTGCAATTATTTAACATAATAACTACTTAACAATTCAAGATGAATAAAATATTGATTTACACAATTATGGTGTTTGCCTTTACTCCCGCAGCTTCCATTTCATTTAGTCATGCCAATGCTAAGGAGACTAATATTGATAATAATTTGCAATATCCTACCAATAGCTGGCGTTTAGTTAAGCATACCTTTCGGCTAAACATCCCCCAAAATAAAAACGCTCTTTCTCAACTTATTATTGAAACTCCATCTATAGGAATCCGGTTTGATTTTTGAAACGATCTACGTAGTCAGGGAACAGGGAATAGGGAATAGGGTACAGGAAAGAAGGCTTTCTAAGATGTACTGAGTTTTTTCAGAAATCAAATATGAGTCCTATACTGTAGCAGTAAGTAATGACATTGATGCCTTGGATGTGAATGGTCAAAAAATTAATACTAATATTTCCGTAAATGGCAGACAAATTATTATAGAGTTCCCTGAAAAGGTTATTTTTAACAATAAACTTTTAGTTAATTTTAATAAAGTTCAACAACTAGTTACTGGGCCAGCTTCGGTATACCATTTTTCAGCAAAAGTTGTTGATAGTGAGGTAGAAATCCCCCTTGGTGTAGCTCAATTTCCTACATTTTAATATTTAGATTTTCATATTAATCAAAAATTTCATCTCTTTTAATTAGAACCGTAACTAAGGCAATGGCTGAATATAATTATAGTTGCAAGTAATCCTAATATAATATTTAAAATGTCTTGATTGCAGATTTGAGTGATTAGTATTGTGGGTTACTACTGCTATGTAGAAAGTCTTCAAATTTATTAGACTTCTTTTCATGTCTCGCCGCTATCTTGGGATTGAAATACAGCATTATTATCATTAACTATATAAAATATCTGGGGATTACTAGGGGCGATCGCTAGAATGGCACGCTTGTAAAGCTGAAAGCTCGTGTAGGCAGGGTGTTGGGGGTAGGGTGTAGGGTGTAGGGGAAAATTAAGAAAACAAAATATCGAGTATGAACATAAATATTTTCCTTCTTCACTACACCCACTCAGCCACACCCCACACCCAAAAGCCTTATAGGTAATGGGTTTGGCGTTAACAAGCGTGCCATTCGGGCGATCGCTACGAGGTAACGGTTTTTTTTAAATCGCAACGAATATAATGCTGTAATTAAAGTTCAAGATACAGGTATTGAAATTCCAGAACACGAACTTAAGCGAATTTTCGATCGTTTTTATCGGGTGAGTAGTGTCAGGAGCGATCGCCTCATACCAACCACAAGATTTTCTCTGGGCTGGGTGTTGGGGGTAGGGTGTCGGGTGTCGGGAAAAATCAAGAAAAGTAAATATGAGTGGGGATACAAATAAATTTCTGACTCACTACACCCACTCAGCCACACCCCACACCTAAAAGCCTGATATATAATGGGTTTACCGTTATCAAGCGTGCCATTCGACTCTTATCCAGTCCGCTTTATAACTTTTTTGTCACCCCTTCAACCCATTTCCACACCTTTAAGTCTTTGTCATAGTGGCAGGTCAAGCCGTCCCTAGTAGTGATAGACTCACCTTTACTTGCCTTACTTCTAATCGTCTTAATGGAATAGAAGGTTAAGTCAGTCATTTCTTTATGAGAAAGTCCTATACTTTTAGCTTTTTGAGTCAATATTTCTGATTGATTTTGGGATTCATTGTTAGGCAAACTGTCTATAGTAATGCGAGTATTTTCAGTAGAGTTCTGGATAATTGTTTTTTGATTTTGATAATCTTGCACCGTCAAAAGTTGCCAACTGGAATCTTGTGAAAGTTCCAGAACCCAATGATGATAATTAAATAGACTTTCTCTATGCCCAACGCTAATAAACGTTGTTTTTGTTGCTTGTAATTGTTGATATAAACTTCCTTCATTTTTTAAATCCAAAGCACTTGTTGCTTCATCTAATATGGTGAACCTTGGATGAGTCACTAACAGGCGTGCGAAAGCGAGGCGTTGTTGCTCTCCCAGCGATAATATATTTTCCCAAGGAACTTCAGTATCAAAACCTTCAACTCGACTTAACAAGTTTTGCAGGTTTACTTGTTGCAAAACTTCTTTGAGTTCTGCGTCGGTCATTTGACGATTAGTTTTAGGATAGAGTAACTGTTGGCGCAAAGTTCCCAAAATGATATAAGGACGCTGGGGTAGGAATAAGACTTCTTTTAGGGAAGGACGCACTAGACGACCAGTTCCTGCGTTCCATAAACCTGCGATCGCTCTCAACAGAGAACTCTTTCCTCGACCACTCGGCCCTACAATTAATAAACCTTCTCCAGGCTGAACGTTTAATGACAAGTCTTCGACGATTACCTGCTCATAGTTTGGTGTTTGTAAGGTGACATGCTCAAAAGCGAAATGATTCTCTTCTATTGTTTTAATAGTACTGACATTCTCTGGTTCTTTAGTTACTGCTTCTAAGGCATCCGAGAACTCAGATAAACGCTCAACATAACTAGAAAATCGCCCAGAAACGCCAAATTCAGCGATTAATTCTTCCACAGCACTAGCAAACATATAGCAAGCTGTAGTAGCTTGTCCAATTTCTCCAAAATCCATATCACCTCTAATAAATAAAGGTGCGAGTACTAAAAGCGTAAAAAATTCAATTCCAGCACGGTATCCTCGGTTAAAAATTGCTTGATTTCTCTCCCAATTAATTTTTTGTTTAGCATTTTTTATCAGATTAATAAATCGGCGTTGAATTATATTCAGTTCCTGTTCTTCTCCTTGAAAAAAAGCTATCGACTCAGCATGATTGCGCACATGAGTTAGACAATAATTATAATTAGCTTTAGATTCGATTTCCGCTTGATTAATATTAATCAATTCTTGATTTAAGTAAACACCAATTAAATTGCCTATAACTGTATAGATAATTAAAACAACAGCTATTTGTTGAGAAATTGTCCAGACAATTATTATAAAAGTCATCATTTCCAGTATTTTTTCTAGAAAAATAGCTGAAAAACTGAGGGCACTACTGGTAATTGGTTCAATTTCTTGAGCTAAACGTTGATCTGGATTATCAATATCGACTTTAAAGTTAATTTTGTAATAAGCACGATTGTGCAAATATTTATTTAAAATATGCTTATTAAGCCATTGATACCAATCAATAGCAATTTGGTTTCTAATAAATTTAGAAAATCCTATTGAAAGCGTTATCAATACAAGTCCAACACCATAGATTAAGAGAATATCAATAAATTTAGAATAGTCTTTTTCTTGAATAATAACATCAACTAAATAGCGGTGAACAAAACTATTAAAAGTATTTGCACCTACAACGGCAATTATTAGTAATATTAGGAGAATGAGCATTCCCCAGGCACGAATAACATCTGAAAAAGCTCTTTCTCCTGGCTTTGTTGGATACCAGTAAGGGCCAGCGATCGCTTTTACATCTTCCCAAAATTGAATAAAATCTGAGAAAGCATTTTTTGAGGGTTTAGCTTGAATAACTTGGGGTGCCATATTTTATAAATAAGCTGCAATCTTTAAGTTAACTTTAATGCTTTTTAGTGTTGAATAATCAGTAATCACTACCGTAGAAAATCTCCTTCATAATTATTTGAGTAGTTTCCACCCTTTGGGGGCTAGAGGGGATCGCAAGACTTTGAAAACATCCTCTAGCCTCTCGTCTTGTAGGTTAAATCAGAACTTTGTCGCTTGAAGCTTTAGTGGCTTGTGGTCGCGGCTTACCAAAAATTCTGGTCTGGGTTGCCCTTTGAAGGTTGGTATATTGTTGATACTGTTATAGGTAATAATCAACAGCCTGCGATCGTAGGGAGAAATATTAGGTGCTGATCCGTGGACTAAATTACAGTGAAAGAAGAGGACAGAACCTGAAGGGCCTTTTGGTGCGACGATACCTTTTTCATCAGCTAGCTTGGCGATCGTTTCTTTATCGAGGGAATACTTGAGAGCCGCACTTACATTAGATTTCCAGTCTTTTTCTTGACCGTTAACTTCAGATGATTTTATTTGTCCCAAGTGGAAAAGGCTCTCTTTATGAGAACCTGGAATGAAATAGACAGGCCCATTAAACTCATTACACTCATCTAAGAAAACTGCAACATTCAAGGCTTTTGGAGATGGCATTCCATCTTCTTCATCCCAAAATACAAAGTCTTGATGCCACGGCCATAAATCTCCGCCAAAAGCTGCTTTAAAGTTAATTTTAAATTGGTAAACATATACATCGCTATTGAGAATTTCATAAGCAGATGTTAAAAGGCTAGGGTGACGAGTTAAGGCATTAAAAGTCTCTGAATCGAGGTGGCATCCATGAAGGGCACGCACTGTTGTGTTGTCTTTTTCTAATATCCGCCCTGGCGTATCTTTTACTATCAAATCTTCAACAGCAACGTGCATTGCCTCAACTTCTTTTTGAGAGAAAAGCTCTGGGATAAATAATAGCCCATTCTCTCTATAATCCTTTATTTGCTCTGCTGTTAATGTTACGGTTTTTTCGATTGAATTGGTGTATAACATAACTATTGTTTTGATGGTGTAAATTAACTAAGTAAATTGAATTAATATTGCCAAACTTGGGCAGGCTTATACCTCATCATCTGTAGCTTTCTGTGCTTGTTCAATACAAGCTTGCAAACGTTCTGCTAATATCTGAACGTGGGGCTGATTTATCATCGTTACATGATTGCCTGGAACAAAATGGACATCTACTGGTTCGTCAGAAAAATTTCCCCAGCCCCAAGTTAAATCCTGCAAAATTTCAGCAGGTACTTCACTATTAGACTCATCAACAGTAGCAGTTTCACTAGCACGTAAGAGGGTAATTCGGCTGGAATAAAACTGTTGTGGTACATAACTAACTAAGCAGTTATTTTTGAGAAATTGCACCTTATTATTAAGCTGCGTAATTTCATCATCGGGGGGCAGAAGATCGGCATCTTTTAGTCGTTCGAGAACGTATTTCAGCTGATCTTCCCAAACCAAAGATTCAAGAGTATTGGTAGAAATATTCAAGTTCTTGGCGTAAACAACTTCGATCGCACGCGCAAATTCAAACAACCATTTACCGTTATCCCAATCAAAACCCATTGGCTTTTCCTGATAAAACGGTGCTTTGGTATCAAGAATGGCAACTAAAGCAACCTTATGACCTTTGTCAAGTAACTGCTGCGCTATTTCAAAAGCTAATTTACCGCCAAAAGAATGCCCTGCCAAAAAATACGGCCCCTGCGGTTGGATAGCTAAGAGTGCTTGAATATACTGGGTGGCTACATCCTCAACGGAGGTAATTGGTTCATCTCCTTTACAAAGAGCATCTGCTTGAAAACTGTAAAATGGTTGGTCTGAACCCAGACAACGGGCTAAGTTGTACAGGTAAAAGGGATCGCCAGCCGCCCCTGGAAGACAAAACAGAGGTGGTTTAGAACCGTGGGACTGAATTGCTACTAAGGGAGATTTAGTTAAGAAGTTGGAATCCGCTTGTATAACAGTCGCCAATTGTTCAACAGTGGGATTTTGGTATAAGCTAGCGATCGCAATATCCTTACCAAACTGCTGTTTAATTTGCGCCATTAAGTAAGGCGTTAAAAGCGAGTGACCACCAAGGTCAAAGAAGTTATCTTGTACTCCTACCCTGTCAACTTTCAAAATCCTTGACCAGATTTGTGTTAGTTGCAGTTCTACTTGGCTACGTGGCGCAACAAATTTGTCTGCGTCACTGCTGTCAAAAGGTTCTTGCAATGCACGCCGATCTACCTTACCGTTGGGTGTTAGGGGCAAGGAATCCAGAATAACTATTACTGGGATCATGTAAGCTGGCAGTTTTGCTTTTAAGAACTGACGCAGTTGGCTAAGTGTCGGTACACATTGTTCATGGGGTACTACATAGGCGACTAAACGTTTACTTCGGCTTACCTCGGCTCCGCTCGGCACAAGTCGCTCAGTACAAGTATCACCTGGGGTATCTTCCCAGACAATGGCGACAGTTGTTTGAATTTCTGGATGTTGATTGAGTACAGTTTCAATTTCTCCGGGTTCAACCCGAAATCCCCGAATTTTCACCTGATGGTCAATACGACCCAAAAATTCAATATTGCCATCTGGTAAATAGCGGGCTAAATCCCCAGTTTTATACAAGAATTCAGAATGAGAAAATTGGCCTTCTCTATCTCCCCTGCTTCGACAAAAGGGATTGGGGATAAATTTTTGCTTCGTTAATTCAGGACGGTTAAAGTAACCGTTAGCCAATCCAACGCCGCCTATGTACAGTTCACCAGTAACACCAATGGGGACGGGTTGGAAATTACTATCGACAATGTACATTTGTGTATTGTCAATAGGTTTTCCTATAGGCGGATAAGCAGGCCAAGTATTTGGTGTACCTGAGAAAGTAAAAGCTGTTACCACATGGGTTTCCGAAGGGCCGTAATGGTTATGAAGCGAACAATTTTCTAAGTTATTAAATAAATTAACAATTGGTCGATTTACTTGCAGTTGTTCGCCAGTAGTGATAATTTCTGTGAGATTTTTGAACAAATGTTTTTGCTGTCCGTATACCTCTGCCAATTGCTGAAGCACAACAACTGGAAGAATCACCTTCTGTATAGGTTTGCTTGCCAGGAAGTGAATTAAACTGTCCAAATCCAAACGCACAGCTTCGGGAACTATAAATAGCGTTCCACCAGAACACCAAGCGGCGAACATTTCGTGAATGCTGGCATCAAAACTTAATGATGCAAATTGAAGAACTCCAACTCCTGTTTGTAGTGTAGCTAAATGCCATTGAATCAAATTAGTGATTGCTCGATTGGGCAAAGCTACACCTTTTGGTTTACCTGTAGAACCAGAGGTAAATATTACGTAAACTAAGTTATTAGCTTCTACATGAGTAACGAGATTTTCTTGGCTCCATTGAGAAATTACTGCCCAGTCAGTATCTAAACAAACCTTGTACTGAGCGCAGCCGAAGTGAAGCTCTCCTTGATGTTCAGGTAGTTTGCTAATAAGTTGCTTTTGGGTAAGCAGTACCTTTACCTGGGTATCTTCGAGCATAAAGTGCAACCGCTCAATCGGATAGTCTGGGTCAAGTGGCACATAAGCACCACCAGCCTTCAGAATCCCCAAAAGCCCGACGACCATTTCTAATGAGCGTTCAACACACAATCCAACTAGCACATCTGGTTTTACGCCCAAGGACTTCAGGTAGTGTGCTAACTGATTTGCCCGACAATTCAATTCGTAGTAGGTAAGTTGTTGATTCTCAAACTCTACCGCTACTGCATCTGGAGTACGTTCTACTTGTTCCTCAAACAACTGATGGATACATTTATCAATTGGGTCATCCGTCTGAGTATCGTTCCATTCAGCTAATAACTGATGCTGTTCCCTTGGTGTTATCAGTGGCAAATGGGCGATTTGTTGCTGTGGGTTAGCTATAATTCCCTCAAGCAATGTTTGGAAATGACCTAACAAACGAGCGATCGCACCATCATCAAATCGGCTCGTATCATAGTTAATCTTCACCAACAATTGCTTACCAGGAGCAGCAATTACAGTTAGAGGATAATTGGTTTGTTCAATGCTGTGAATACTTTCTATAGAGAAACTGTGATTGTGCGATTGTACTGCCTCATCCACAGGATAATTCTCGAAGACAACAATGCTCTCAAACAAAGGCGTTCCTCTAGAAACTTCGCTCCACCCTTGAATATCTACCAATGAATTATATGAGTATTGCTCAGACTCTACTTGTTGTGTTTGTAAATCCTTCAACAAAGTCAAGACTTGGGTATCATCTCCAACTTGAACTCGCACTGGCAAGGTGTTAATAAATATTCCTACCATTGACTCAATGCCGACAAGAGACGGCGGACGACCAGAAACAGTAGCACCAAAAACTACATCTTTTTCTTGGTTGTAGCGACTTAGTAGTAATGCCCAAGTCGCTTGCACTAAATTATTTATCGTTAGTTGCTGCTGCCGTGCAAAAGTCTGTAGGGCAGCTGTCGCTTGCTCTGTCAGTTGGATTTGTTGTTCGCTGTAACTAGAATTTAACTGCTGTCGTTTTGACGATGGTTTATCAACTGTCAAAGAAGTAGGTGAGGTAAAACCTTGAAGTTTTTCTCTCCAGAATTGTTCAGCTTGGGTTAAATCTTGTTTCTGTAGCCAAGCAATATAGTTGCGGTAGTTTTGGGCTGGTTGAACGGCTACAGTTTCACCCTGAGAAATTGCTTGATAAAAATACAATAAGTCTTTGAAAACCAAAGGCATTGACCAGCCATCAAGCAATAAATGATGAGAACTCCAAACGAATTGATAACTATCTGCACTCAATTGAATCAGACCCAGGTACATCAGTGGTGCTTGATTCAGTTGGAAACCCTGTTGTCGCTGTGACTGTAAGAAAAGCTCTAATTGCTGTTGTTGCTCTTGGGTAGATAGCTGTTGCCAATCATGCCTGTTAAGGTTAATCTCCACCTGCCGATACACTACTTGAAGTGGCTGGGCTAATTGCTGCCAAACAAAAGCAGTCCGCAAGATGGAATGCCGTGCTACCACTTGCTGCCAAGCTTGCTCAAAAGCTGCTACGTTCAACTCACTTTTTAAAGTGAAACTTAACTGCTCAAAATATACTCCTGTATTTGGAGCATACAAACTTTCAAATAGCATCCCCTGTTGCATAGGAGAAAGCGGGTAAATATCTTCAATATTTTTGGAGTTAGTCTTGCCTAAACTTGCTAACAGTTGGTCTAGTTCTAGCTGTTTGAGCTTGGTTAACGGGAAATCTGAAGGTGTATACCCTCCACTCTCACCAGATGAACAATGAGCAATTAACCCTTGCAATATCTCGACAAAATCTTGCGCCAGACTTGCGATCGTGGTTTGCTGGTGAACATTCGTGCTATAAATCCACTCAATTTGCAACCGATCTCCAGTAATAATGCTGTTAATGTCTAATAAATGAGCGCGGTTGTTCTGCAAACTTTGGCTGTGTCCCGCAGCTTCGCTAGCTGGCTGTATCCAAGAAGATGTATTGAGAAGTTGATCGAATTGACCTAAATAATTGAAACTAATTTCTGCGTGCGGCAATGCCTGTAGTTGAGTAGCGATTTCTACATCTTGACTTAGATAGCGTAATAAGCCATAGCCAATTCCTTTGTTGGAAATAACCCGTAGTTGTTCTTTGACAGACTTTAAGGCATCGGCAAGATTTCCTGTAGCTCCCAGTTCTAAAACTACAGGGAAAATGGTTGTAAACCAGCCGATAGTGCGTGATAAATCCACACCATCAATAATATCTTCCCGGCCATGACCTTCTAAGTTGAACAGAACAGAGTTAGAGTTAGTCCATCTGCTCAAAACCAGCACTAAGGCAGTTAATAACACATCGTTAATCTGAGTGTTGTAAGCCTTCGGTACATCTTGCAGTAAGGCACGGGTTTGTGCCTCACTTAACGAAACCGATACTGTACTGGCTCCTTCAACAGTGTTTGCCCCTTGTGTATAGTCTACTGGGATGGAAGGAAGTGCGACACGAGATTCATTCAGCCAATAAGCCAGTTCAGATTTGAGGGCTTGTGACTGTGCATATTCGGTTAATTTATTAGACCAATCTTTGAAAGAAGTTGTTTTAGTAGGAAGTTTAATGACTTTACCTTGAGCAAGTTGCTGGTAAGCTGTTTGCAAATCCTCTAACAAAATTCGCCAAGAAACGCCATCAACTACCAAGTGGTGGATGACAATAAGTAATCGCGCTCTTTTGTCAATACCCAGATAGAAAAAGGCGACTTGCACTAGATTTTCGTAAAGATTTAAACTCGCCTGTAAAGAATTTGCCTTAGCTTCAATTGCTGCTTGTTGCTCACTCTCTGGAACTGTTGATAAGTCTATTTGAGAAAAAGCAACGCTATCAGTCACAGCAGAGTGAATTTGCTGCCAAGTAGAGTCAGACTGTATAAAACGTAAGCGCAGAGCATCGTGATGTACTAGCAATTGCTGTAATACTTGCTTTGATGGCTCTGGCTTGAGGTCAGATGGTACTGAGAGCAGAAATGATTGATTATAGTGATGCGGCTGTTGTAAATTTTGCTCAAAGAAATAGTGTTGAATTGGCGTTAGAGGTAATGTCCCCGTAACTAATCCTTGTTCTATTTGAATAACACTCTCTACGTTTGCCACTGTTGCTAACTGGGCAATTGTTTGATGTGCAAATAATTGCTTGAGACTCAGTTGCAATCCTGCTTGTTTTGCCCTGCTGATGATTTGAATACTGAGAATAGAATCTCCGCCAAGTTCAAAGAAGTTATCATGAATGCCTACTCGTTCTACTCTCAGGACTTCTGCCCAAATCTGCGCTAGTATTTCCTCGATTTGATTGCGTGGGGCTACAAAACTGACTTCCAGTTCTCCACGAGAGTCTGGTGCAGGTAAAGCACGGCGGTTTACCTTACCATTTGGCAAAAGTGGTAGGGACTCCAGCATCACAAAAGCATGAGGCATCATGTATTGTGGCAATTGCCCAGAGAGGAAGGAGCGCAACTGGTTAACTGTAGGTATCTGTCCTTGATGCGGTACTACGTAGGCGACTAGGCGTTTATCATCTGGTGTATCTTCACGGGCAATGACACAACACCCTTGTACATCATCATATTGGCTCAACCGTGCTTCGATTTCTCCCAACTCGATGCGGAAACCCCGTATTTTTACTTGATTGTCAATTCGCCCGAGGTATTCAATTGTGCCGTCAGGTAAATAATGTGCTAAATCCCCAGTTTTATAAAGGCGGGAATGTGGTTCATCGCTAAAAGGATTGGGAATGAATTTTTCTTTTGTCAACTCAGGGCGGTTGAGGTAGCCTCTTGCTAACCCAGCACCACTAATGTGCAGTTCTCCTGCTACACCAATGGGTACTGGTTGGAGATACTCGTCTAAGATGTAGATTTGCGTGTTGGCGATTGGGCGACCGATGGGAACAACTTGTCGCTCAATTCCTTGGTTGCAAGTCCAGAAGGTTGCATCAATACAAGCTTCCGTCGGCCCATAGAGATTGTGCAAGTTCATATTCAGATTACTTAACACGTTCTCTTGCACAACAACAGGTAAAGCTTCACCTCCGCAGAAGATTTGTTTGAGGGAGTGACAAGTTTCGAGTCCCCCTTGTTCTATGAGTATTTGTAATAAGGATGGTATAAATTGAACAGTAGTGACCTGCTCTTGAGCAATTAATTCTAATAGGTAAGAAGCGTCAGCATGACCTCCTGGTTGAGCTAATATCAGCTTTCCGCCTACTAACAAAGGAGCGTAGAATTCCCAAACTGAGGCATCAAAGCTAAAGGGAGTTTTCTGTAGCACTTTGTCTTCTTCAGTCAGGGAGAATGTTGTTTGCATCCAGAACATATGATTGCAAAGGTTGCGGTGCGAAAGCATCACTCCTTTAGGCTTTCCGGTAGAACCAGAGGTATAAATTACATAAGCCAAGTTAGTTGTTTGTACTTTTGCGATACCTACGGTAAGCTGCGCGATCGCATTATCTTGACTTGATTGTGAAATAAATTCCCACTCAGTATCTAAACATACAACTTGCGCTTGATGCTGGGGCAACTTTTCAACGACTTGCTGTTGCGTTAGCAGTACCTTAACTTGAGCATCTTCTAGCATAAAGCTCAAGCGTTCTTGGGGATAGTCTGGGTCAAGTGGCACATAAGCCCCTCCCGCTTTGAGAATACCCAGTAGTCCCACGACCATTTCTAAAGAACGCTCTACACAAATACCCACCAGTGTATCTGGTTTTACACCCAAAGACTGCAAGTAATGAGCCAACTGGTTAGCGCGATAATTCAATTGCTGGTAAGTCAGTTGTTGATTGTCAAAGATAACTGCTACAGCATTGGGGGTACGCTCTACTTGCTCCTCAAATAACTGATGGATACACTTATCAAAAGGATAATCTGCCTGAGTATCGTTCCATTCAACTAATAATTGCTGTTGCTCAACTTGTGACAACAAAGGTAATTGCGAAATTCGCTCCTTGGGATTAGCTACAATCCCTGAAAGCAAATTCACAAAATGCCCAGTTATCCGCTCGATTGTGCTGGCATCAAACAAGTCAGTGCTATACTCCCAAACACCCACTAATCCAGCACCTGAGTTGTACATTGATAAACTCAAGTCAAACTTAGTAGTTGTGCTTTGTGCTGTTAAAGGACTGATAGTTAAGCCTGCAAGCTCTAGTTCCGACATTGGCGCATTTTGGAGTGCAAACATCACTTGGAACAGTGGTGTATGACTGAGATTCCGTTCTGGCTGTAATGCCTCAACTAACATTTCAAAAGGCAAATCCTGATGATTATATGCTCCTAGAGCTATTTCCCGAACGCGTTCAAGTAATTCGCTAAAAGTGGGGTTGTCTGCCAAGCTGGTACGCATGACTAAGGTATTGACAAAAAAGCCAATTAACCCTTCTATTTCAGAGCGATCGCGGTTGGCGATCGGTGTTCCGACCAAGATATCTGATTGTCCAGTGTAGCGGTAAAGTAGGATATCAAAGGCTGTTAACAGAGTCATAAAGAGAGTACAACCTCTCTCCTGGCTCAGTTTTGTCAGTCTATTAGTCAACTCAACTGAAAGCGTAAATTCTTGAGTTGTGCCTGTGAAAGTCTGCACAGCAGGTCTTGGTCGGTCTGTAGGTAACGGCAATAAAGCTGGTGCATCTTTTAGTTGTTGTTGCCAGTAATTCAGTTGAGTTTGCAGTACATCCCCTTGCAACCAATCTTTCTGCCATAAGGCGAAATCTGCGTACTGAATCGGTAGAGGTGCTAAAGGTGACGGCTGACCTTGAGAATAAGCCTTATACAGTGTTGCTAGTTCAGAGACAAACACACCCATTGACCAGCCATCAGAAACCACATGGTGCATACACACTAACAAGATGTGTTCTGTCTGGGACAGGACTACTAATGTTGCTCTGATTAATGCTCCCTTTGCTAAATCAAACGGTTGAATAGCTTGTTGTTGCACCAATTTCTGTGTAGCAATTTCTTGTTCGCTTGGTGATAGATTTTGCCACTCAAGAACTGAGACTTTCCAATTCGTTTGTGTGTGAATGATTTGTATTGGTTGTTCATCAACAGTGACGAAGTTGGTGCGTAACGCTTCATGGCGATCGATAATTTCTTGTAAGCTTTGTTCTAAGGCAGCCCGATTGAGATTTCCGGCTAGACGCAAAGCTAAGGGGATGTTGTATGTAGAACTGTTCGGCTCTAACTGGTCTAAAAACCACAAACGCTGTTGAGCATAAGATAGGGGTAATTCTTCAGTAATCATCTCTTGCTCCTTGGTAGAATGCGTGGAACAGTTAAGTCTAAGTTTTGTTGCTGTAACTTCCCGATAGATTGCGCTAGTTCAGCTATGGTTGCAACATTGAATAATTCGCTTAAAGAGAGTTGGACTTTAAAGCGATCGCGGATGCGTGAAACTAGTTGAGTTGCAAGTAGCGAGTGTCCGCCAAGTTCAAAGAAGTTATCATGAATTCCTACTTGCTCTAATCCCAGCACTTGTGACCACATTTGTGCCAGTGTTTCTTCTATTGGTGTGCGCGGGGCAACATATTTATCTGAAATTTCGCTTTTTAAATCCGGTATGGGCAAAGCACGGCGATCTACCTTGCCGTTAGGAGTTAGCGGCAATGACTCCAAGATGACAACAGCATTTGGCATCATGTAGTCTGGTAATTTTGTTTTCAAGAATTGCCGCAGTTCGCTGCCTAAAGTGGGTGTACAGTCCTGATGCGCTACCACATAGGCAACTAAGCGTTTATCACCTCTATTATCTTCACGGAGGATGACGCAAGATGCTTGCACATCACCATGTTGGCTCAGGACTGTTTCGATTTCTGACAATTCAATGCGGAAACCGCGCATTTTTACTTGGTTGTCAATACGTCCCAAGTATTCAATATTGCCATCAGGTAAATAGCGTGCTTTATCGCCAGTTTTGTAGAGGCACGAATAGCGGTCAGAACTAAAAGGGTTGGGAATAAATTTCTGTTGTGTTAACTCTGGTCGGTTAAGATATTCCCTTGCTTGACCATCACCTCCAATATAAATTTCTCCTGGTACACCAACGCCCACGGGCTGTAGTTGGGAATTTAACAAATAGATTTGCGTGTTGGAAATTGGTTGACCGATGGGAATAGTTTTAGCGTTTTCGGGTACATCCTGCACCAAATACCAAGAAGTAAATGTTGTATTCTCTGTTGGCCCATAAACGTGGAGTAGTCGCTGCGGCGCACCATTTTTCAATACTTCTTTGACCCATTTCGGCTCGACAGCTTCACCGCCGAATAGAAGATGCCGTAGTGGATGGAAAGCACAAGGGACTTCTTGAGCAATTTGATTGAACAAGGCAGTTGTCAAAAATAACACGCTGATACCTTGTGCTTGAATAAAGGTTGCAAAGTCTTGTGGCGAAAGTGCCAAATCTTTGCTTACCCCCACCAATCGCGCTCCGTTAAGTAGTGCGCCCCAAATTTCAAAAGTAGCAGCGTCGAAGGCGTAATTTGAGGCTTGTGCAATTACATCTTGAGCAGAAATGCTCACATAGTTGGTTTGTTTGACTAATCGAACTACACCTCGATGGAGAACGCTAACACCTTTGGGTTGACCTGTAGAACCGCTTGTGTACATTACATAAGCTAAGTTATCAGCTTTGACGCTGGTAGTTGGGTTCTGTTGTGTTTGTTGACTGATGATATCCCAGTGTGAGTCTAAGCAAACTACATTAGCTTGGCTGCCTAACTTACCAACTAGCTTTTCTTGAGTCAAGATAACTGATAGCTGAGTGTCTTCGATCATGAAGCTTAATCGCTCTTGGGGATATTCTGGATCGAGTGGCACATAAGCACCACCCGCCTTGAGAATTCCCAACATTGACACCACCATTTCTAATGAACGTTCAACGCACAACCCAACCAATACTTCTGGTTTAATCCCAAGAGTTTGGAGATAATGAGCAAGTTGATTTGCTCTGGCGTTTAACTCGGCATAAGTCAGCTGTCGATCCCCAAATATCACCGCCGTTGCATCAGGTGTTTGTTCTACTTGTGCTTCAAACAACTGGTGAATACTTTTATCTGCGGGATACTCTACTGCTGTGTTGTTCCACTCCACTAAAAGTTGATGACGCTCCTCACTAGACACAAGAGAGTGCAACTCATAGCGTCCTTGTGGCTCCTTCGCCATTGCCGCTAGAACTCTCAGATAATAATCACTAATCCTGTTAATTTGTTCGGTGGATAACTCGCAGGAATCGTACTTTAAATTCAGTGTTATGTCAGAAGAATTAGGACTGACGCTGAATTGAGCTAAGAAAGTAAAGTTTGTTTGTTCAAAAAACTTTCCACCTAGCAGTTGTAAATTATCGAGTTCCAGTAGCTGTTCGTAGACATGGAAATGGGTGAAATTAAACGCCGTCTCAAACAAAGGTTCACCACCCAAACTCCTCTGTATTTCCGCCAAAGGATAGCGACGGTGTGGCAACATTTCTCGTTCTGCTGCAAACACTTGTTGCACCAAGTCTATCCAAGTGCCTCCAGCAAATTGCAGGCGGAAGGGCAATGTATTCAGGAATAGTCCCAGAACTCGCTCACCATCATTTTGTTCAGGTCGTCCGTTAGCGGCTACCCCCGTTATTACATCTTCTTCACCACTGAGGAAATTTAATACTCGCAGATGGGCAGCCAAAAGCACACTCTTGAGTGTAGCTTCTGCGGAGTGAGCCAGCTGTTTTAAGCCAGCAAAAATCTCAGGAGCTAGATTTACCTCTTGCACACTAAGTTCTGTAACATTGGTATGTTTTGGTACAGAAGACCAGCGAGGTAATTTGGTGAAAGTGCTGTCATTTAACTTTTCACTCCAGTATCGCTGAGTTTCTGGTGAAGCGATCGCTTGTTGCTCTAAAGCTACAAAATCCCGGAACGCAATACTAAATGGCGATACATAATCTACTGATTCGCCTAAAAGTGACAAGTAACGTTTAAAAAACTCACTCATCATTGAAGCAACACTCCACCCATCAAGAATGGCATGGTGGAAGCTCAAAGACAAATTAAATGTTTCCGGTGTGCGACGATGCACAAAGAAACGCAATAGAGGAGGATGAGTCCAATCAAAATGACGTTTCTTTTCAGCTTCAAACCAAGCAGTTAAGCCTTCTTCTTGCTGAGAATGATTCAAATGACACCAATCTTCTACCTGCAAAGGAATCTCAACTTGCTGATGAACCAGTTGCAACGGAATACTAAATTTACTAAGCTCAAACGAAGTCCGCAGTACAGGGTGATGATTGATTAAATCTTGAATAGCAACTTGTAAAAGTTGAACATCAAACGGGGTTTTGAGGTGGAAACTGAAAATGTCGTGATATGTACTATCTTGGCTGTACTCACTGTGGTAAACCATTCCCATTTGCAACATAGCCAGGGGATAGGCATCCTCTACACCGTCGGGTAAATGTTCTTTGTCTGTTTCAGAAATGAGACTGAATGGTTGAGTTAATTCTAATTTTGTAGCGTCATTCTTTTGTGTTTTCAGCTCTTGGATTAGCTCGTGAATTGTTTGATGTTGGAATAGCTGTGCAAGAGAGAAACTCAAACCTTGTTCTTTAGCTTGAGACAGCACTTGAATGCTACGGATAGAATCTCCACCTAAAGCAAAGAAGTTATCATGAATACCCACCTGCTCAATACCGAGAACATTAGCCCAGATAGTGGCTAATATTTTTTCTTCTCTTGTGCTAGGCGTAACAAAAACATCTTCTAGTTCTGGTCTTGCAGTGTCAGGTACAGGTAAAGCGCGACGGTCTATCTTACCATTTGCTGTCAGTGGGAGAGCTTCTAACTGGACAAAAGCACTTGGAACCATGTAGCTTGGCAGTTGGTTGCTGAGGAAGCGACGTAGTTCTTGGATTGTCAAAGATTGCCCCACCTGCGGCACTACGTAAGCCACTAAACGTTTACTTCGACTCCGGCTCCATCGAGCGAAGTCGAGATGCTCAGTACAAGTGTCCCCCGGTTCATCTTCTCGCACCACCACCACACTTTCCCAAACATCTGGGTGAGCAGCTAGTAATGCTTCAATTTCTCCCAACTCAATGCGGAAACCACGAATCTTGACTTGATTATCAATTCGCCCCAAATACTCTAACTCGCCATTGGGCAAATACCGTGCTAAGTCCCCTGTTTTATATAGTCGCGCTTTGTCGTAGTTGCTAAAAGGATGAGAAATAAAGCGTTCTGCTGTCAGTTCTGGACGATTCAGATAACCGCGCGCCACCCCAGCACCACCAACGTACATCTCACCAGGAACGCCAATTGGTACTGGCTGTTTATATTCGTCCAGCACATACACCTTGAGGTCAGGTATCGGACGACCTATAATACTGGCTGTGTGATTTAAATCTTCCTTGCTCAATGGACGATAAGTGACGTGTACAGTAGTTTCCGTAATCCCGTACATATTCACTAATTGGGGTGAGGTGTCGCCATGTCGCTCAAACCAAGGCTGTAAGCTCTTGATTTCTAAGGCTTCTCCACCGAAAATTACCAAGCGTAAGTTTAAATCACTAGTGGTTAAACTTGACTGTTCAGCTTGAATTAATTGGCGGAAGGCAGAAGGTGTTTGATTGAGAATTGTGACTTGCTCTTGAGCTAATAACTGATAGAAGGATTCGGGCGATCGCGTCACTAAATACGGAACTACTACCAGTCGTCCACCATACAGCAATGCGCCCCAAATTTCCCACACGGAAAAGTCGAATGCATAAGAGTGGAACATTGTCCACACATCATCTTGACTAAAGTGATACCAAGAATCTGTGGCTGCAAACAGACGCACTACATTTGAGTGGTTGACTAAAGTGCCTTTTGGTTGACCTGTTGAGCCTGATGTGTAGATGACATAAGCTAAGTTATCAGTTGTAGAGCCACTAACTGGATTGTCTTCACTTTCTGTAGATATATCTTCCCAGTCTCGATCTAAGCAGAATACACGGGCGGTATGTTCCGGTAAGCTAGTGAGCAATTTCTTTTGAGTCAACAGTATCTGCACCTGTGAATCATTGAGCATATATGCCAAACGGTCAGTAGGGTAGTCTGGGTCAAGTGGCACATAAGCCCCACCTGCCTTAAGAATCCCTAACAGCCCTACCACCATTTCTAAAGAGCGTTCTACACACAACCCAACCAGCGTATCTCCTTCCACACCCAATGAGCGCAAGTAATGAGCCAACTGGTTAGCGCGACAATTCAACTGGTGATAGGTAAGTTGTTGATTTTCAAATACAACTGCTACTGCATTTGGGGTACGCCCAACCTGTTCTTCAAACAACTCATAGATACACTTATCCTGAGAATAATCCGCCTGAGTATCGTTCCACTCTACTAATAACTGTTGTTGCTCAGGTTGTGTCAGCAGTGATAATTGAGAAATGCGCTCAGTAGGGTTAGAAACGATACTTTCCAGCAAGGTTACAAAATGCCCACTCATCCGCTCAATTGTGCTGGCATCAAATAAGTCAGTACTGTACTCCCATACACCCACCATTCCAGTACTTGTACTGAGCGTAGTCGAAGTAGGAGTGTTCTGCATTAATAAAGACAAATCAAACTTAGCTGTTGCGCTTTCTGCAATCAATGGGGTGACACTTAACCCAGTCAACTCAACTTGAGACATAGGCGCATTCTGGAGTGCAAACATCACTTGGAACAGTGGTGTATAGCTGAGGTCTCTTTGTGGCTGCAATGCCTCAACTAGCATTTCAAAAGGCAAATTCTGATGAGCATAAGCATCCATTGCCATTTCTCGAACACGAGTGAGCAATTCGCTAAAGCTGGGATTATCTGCCAAGTTACTACGCATCACTAAAGTGTTGACAAAAAAGCCAATTAACCCTTCTGTCTCACTGCGATCGCGGTTTGCAATAGGAGACCCTACTAAAATGTCTGCTACACCTGTGTAGCGATAAAGTAAAGTATCATAAGCTGCCAAGAGCGTCATGAACAAAGTTACTCCTTGCTCCTGACTCAGTTTTGTCAGCCGATTAGTTAACTCAACTGACAGTGCAAACTCTTGATATGCGCCAGCGAAAGTCTGCACCGCAGGTCTAGGCCGGTCTGTAGGTAGGGGCAATAAAGCTGGTGCGTTTGCTAGTTGCTGTTGCCAGTAACTTAGTTGGCTTTGCAGTATATCTCCTTGTAACCAGTTTCTTTGCCATAAGGCAAAATCTGTATACTGAATCGGCAATGGTGTTAAAGGTGACGGCTGACCTTGAGAATAAGCATTGTATAGTGCTGCTAATTCTTGGATAAACACACCCATTGACCAAGCATCAGACACCACATGGTGCATACACACTAACAAAATGTGTTCTGTCTCGGACAGCACTACTAATGTCGCCCGGAGTAATGCAACACTTGCCAGTTCAAAAGGCTGAATGGCTTGTTGTTGTATTAATTGCTGTGTGGCTATTTCTTGTTCGTCTGGTGGCAGATATTGCCACTCAAGAACTGAGAGCGTCCAATTCGTTTGTGTTTGAATGATTTGAGAAGGTTTTCCATTAACAGTGACGAAATTCGTGCGTAACGCTTCATGGCGATGAATAATTTCTTGTAAGCTTTGTTCTAAGGCTGCCTGATTAAAAGTTCCGGCTAGACGCAAAGCTAAGGGGATGTTGTATAAGGCAGTGTTCGGCTCTAATTGGTCTAAAAACCACAAACGCTGTTGAGCATAAGACAGTGGTAATTGAGCATTCGTCTCTCTTGGTAAGATAGGTGGTGCAGAGAGTTCTATTTTTTGTTGCTGTAACTGCTCAATTGCTTGTGCTAATTCGGCAACTGTTGCTTTGGCAAATAACTCACGCAATGGTAGTTCTAGTTTGAAAATGTTGCGAATGCGTGAAACTAGTTGCGTTGCTAGTAGCGAGTGTCCCCCAAGTTCAAAGAAGTTATCATAAACTCCTACTTGCTCCACTTTCAGCACTTGCGCCCAAATTTGTGCCAGTAGTTCTTCAATCGGAGTGCGTGGGGCTACGAATTTGTCTGAATTACTGCTGTCTACATCAGGTGCAGGTAAAGCACGGCGATCTACTTTACCACTAGGAGTCAGTGGCAAGGAATCCAACATCACAAAAGCATTAGGTACCATGTACTCTGGCAGCTTTGCTTTCAGGAATTGCCGCAGTTCGCTGATTGCCAATGTACAGTTCTGATGTGCTACCACGTAGGCAACTAAGCGTTTATCACCTGGAGTATCTTCGCGGACGATCGCACAAGATGCTTGCACATCACCATATTGGCTCAGTACTGCTTCAACCTCGCCTAACTCAATGCGGAAGCCTCGGATCTTAACCTGATTATCAATGCGTCCCAGATATTCGATGTTGCCATCTGGTAAATAGCGTGCTAAGTCCCCAGTTTTATATAATCTACTCCCTACTGTCTTCTCAAAGGGATTGGAGATAAATTTTTCTTGTGTTAACTCCCTTCGATTAAGGTAGCCCCGCGCCAAAGAGACACCACCAATGTACAATTCTCCCGGTATACCAACGGGTACAGGCTGTAGACACTTATCTAAAATGTAAATTTGTGTATTCGCGATCGGTCGTCCAATCGGAGGAAGTAACGGCCAATTCTCTATTGGATTAGCCAAAGTAAAAGTGCTGATTACATGGCTCTCTGATGGCCCGTAATGATTGTGCAAAGTACAATCAGTTAGTTTGCCCAACCACCCAGAAATAGCGGGAGTAATCTGCAACTGCTCCCCAGCAGTAATAATTTCCCTTAGATGACTATTAACTAATTCACTATCAACAGCGACTTCAGCTAATTGCTGTAAAGCAACAAAGGGAACAAACAGTCTCTCAACAGATTTTTGTTGGAGAAAACCTAACAAAGCTACTGGATCTCGGCGCAACTCTTCCGTAATTAAGAACAATGTGCCTCCCGAAAACCAGGTAGTGAATATTTCTTGGAAAGAGACATCAAAGCTAATAGGAGCAAATTGCAGCGTTTTTGCTCCAGTAGAAATTGTAGTATTTTGCAGTTGCCACAGAATCAAATTGCAAAGAGCAAGCTGATTCAGAGCTACACCTTTAGGTTGACCTGTAGAACCAGAGGTATAAATTACATATGCTAAATTAGTTGCTTGTACGCCAGGGATGAAATTATCCTGACCAGACTGGGAAATTTGTTGCCAGTCAGTATCTAAGCAGACAAGTTTTGCTTGATGCTGAGGTAGTCTCTCCTGGAGTGATTGCTGGGTCAACAACACTGAAACTTGAGCATCTTCTAACATGAAACTCAGGCGTTCAGTTGGATACTCTGGGTCAAGTGGCACATAAGCTCCACCTGCCTTGAGAATCCCTAATAGTCCCACGACCATTTCTAAGGAACGTTCCACACACAACCCGACCAATACATCGGCTTTCACTCCCAAAGACTTCAGGTAGTGCGCCAACTGATTTGCACGGTAATTTAATTGGTGGTAAGTCAGTTGTTGATTGCCAAATTCCACCGCTACAGCATTGGGTGTGCGCTTAACCTGCTCCTCAAACAACTGATGGATAGATTTATCTTTGGGATATTCAGTTTGAGTATCGTTCCATTCGACAAGTAACTGTCGTTGTTGTGCTTGTGTCAGTAGAGGCAATTGGGAAATTTGCTGTTGTGGATTAGTAACAATGCTTTCGAGCAAGGTCACAAAATGACCCGCCATCCGCTCTATGGTGGGCGCATCAAACAAGTCTGTGTTGTATTGCCACACAGTTGCCAGCCCAGAGGTAGTATTTTTAATGAATAAAGTCAAATCAAACTTGGCAATTGTTCTTTCTGTCGCTAACGGACTGACAGTTAACCCAGTAAACTCTACTTCAGACATGGGAGCATTTTCGAGGACAAACATCACCTGAAACAGTGGTGTATGGCTGAGGTCTCGTTGTGGCTGTAATGCTTTTACCAACTCCTCAAAGGGCAGGTCTGGGTGAGCAGAAGTTAAGAGTGTCAGTTGCCGCACTCGGTTCAGTAACTGTTGAAAAGTGGGGTTGCCTGACAAATCGGTACGTAATACTAAAGTGTTGACAAGAAAGCCAATTAACCCTTCAAGTTCTAAGCGATCGCGTTTAGCAATGGGTGTGCCTACTAAAATGTCATCGGAGCCTGTATAGCGATAAAGCAAGGTAGCAAATGCTGCGAACAGCGTCATGAACAGAGTAGCTCCCTCTTGCCTGGTGAAATTAGCAACTGCTTGACTCAGTTGATTTGAAAGTTCAACACTGTAGAGTGCGCCTCGGAAAGTTTGAATAGCTGGTCTTGGTCTGTCTGTGGGTAATTCTAGTAAGGTGGGAGCGTTTTTGAGTAGTTGTTTCCAATAGTCAAGCTGTGTTTCTAGTATTTCTGCTTGTAACCACTGCCGTTGCCAAATAGCAAAGTCGGCATACTGAATTGGTAGCTCAGGTAACTCTGGAGATAAGTTATTGCTAAGGGCTGAGTAAATGGTTGCTAATTCCCGCATTATCACACCCATTGACCAACCATCAAAAACAATGTGGTGTATTGTGATTAGCAAGACGTGTTCTACCTCTGTGAGTTTAAGCACAGAAGCTCGAATTAAAGGAGAATTAGCAAGGGCAAAGGGTCGAGTTGTTTCTGCTGTGGCTAATTGCTGACAAGCGATCGCTTTTTCACTTTCAGGTAAATCTGTTAAATCTATAATTGGCAGATTTAAGATTAAGCTGTCAGCAATTACTTGGACTGGCTGCTCGTTGATGGTGTCAAAGTTAGTACGTAATGCTTCGTGGCGAGAGATAATTTTGTTGAGGCTTTGCTCTAGTGCTACGACGTTCAACTGACCGTGCAGTTTTAGAGCTGCTTGTTCGTTGTAGAAGGGGTTATCTGGTTCCAACTGGTTCAATAACCAGATTTGTTCTTGGCCAAAAGACAGAGGTAAGTTCTGAGGACGATCGACTTTGATCGGGGATAAATCTGTGTTAGTAGCGATACCTCCAGTGAACTTTACTAACTCATTTTTCTGGTGCAGCAACGAAACAAGTTCTGCTTTACGGTTAACCAGTAAATTACGAGTGTCTGGTGTCAATACTCCTTTGGGGGCATTAACACGCAACTGCTCGCTCTCAACCCACAACTTCACACCCTGCTTAGTTAGATCGGCTACCAATTTTTCGATATTCACAGAAACTTACCTCCACGTCGCCTAATTCGTAATTCTTAATTAAAATTTATTTGTTTAATCAAATTGCTATTTCTTCTCTATCAATTGCACCTAAATTAATATCTGATTCTGGTTCTTTCTCCAATTTTGGTGCTATTTCAGCTATAGTAGGAAATTCAAACAGATTTGTTACAGTTAATTGAATAGAAAAAGTATTTCGTAATCTAGATACAACTTGAACCGCTATTAAAGAATCTCCTCCTAATTGAAAAAAGTTATCATGGATTCCTATCTGTTTAATTCCCAAAAATTCTTGCCAAACAATGGCAATTTTTTGCTCAATTTCATTACGAGGAGCTACATAAGCATTGGGTAAATCAGGTCTTGAATGGAGCGTAGATAATTCTTGCTGAAAAACATTCGGATTTCTTTGTAATGAAATCTCTGCTTCAAAGCCAGTTTCTTTTTGCTTATAAATTTGGCTAAATGCAGCTGATGCAGAAGCTTGAGCCATAATAATTTTATGCTCAAATGCTTCATTTTCAGGAAAAGCGGCAACTTGAACAAAATCTTGAGCGTGTAATGCATCAAACCACTGGTCTTTAATAATAAAAGGCTGACCTGGGCTGCGTCTTGTATCATTTAAAGGTTTTAATAGCAGACCCCAACTAATATCAAAGTCTATTTTCGGTTGAGTAATTTCCCACAGTAAGAGGAAGCCGCCAGGAGCTAATAAAGACCGGACATGGTAGAGTGTTTGATCTATATTTTGAGTTGCGTGCAAAACATTAGAAGCTATAACTATATCAAAGCTATGCTTCTCAAATCCTTGCTCAGTTAGTGACTTGTCTATATCTAATAACTTATATTCAACAAATGAATATTCCTTAAACTTCTGTTGCGCTTGAGTTAGAAAGGCACTACCAATATCAGTAAAAGTATAGTTGGTTTGTTGGAATGGCAACACAGGTAATAAAGCTTGTGTAGACATACCAGTACCTGCTCCGATTTCTAGCACTCTCAGATGAATCGATGGTGGCAATAATTTGACTACCTGTTCTAAGCTTGAGCGCAAGATAGAGTTGTAGTAATTCATTAAAACAGATTCTGTATGTGAACCTTTATGTTCTTTTTGGTAAACCAGTTCATTGAAAATTTCTAATGGTTCTTGTTCACCAACAACAATAGCAGCTAAATTTTCACCACAGCGTTGCACTAAATCTAAATCTACTAAAGATGAATCAGCAAACCTCACTCTGACTTCTTCTAAATATTCATCAATATCATTTTGTGAACATGGCACTAGCCCAAAAAATAATTCCTCTTGTTGCTGTAGTTGTCCTTGTTCTACTAATATTTGTAACCATCTACAGAACAATTGTTGATAGCGGGAAGAAATATGGTATTGCGTTAACAAATTCTCCAAAAAATACTTTTCTTCGGGATTACTAAAAGCCCGTAATTGCTGCAATGCATAATTTATGTAGGCTGTACATAAACTATCTAACCACTGTTTGTTTCCTTGATAGGTTAACTCGTTAAATTCTGCATTGTTCACACTTGCTTGTTTTTGACCTGCTTGTGTAAGCGATGTCCACAATTGCGATGTTGTGGGTATTTGCAACTTTTCCCAAGCTGCTTTCTGTGGAGGGTCAATCCAATAACGTTGGTGTTCAAAGGGATAAGTTGGTAAGGGAAGACGATAATACTCTTGGTGACTATAGAATCCAAACCAATCTACTTTGACACCAGTCAACCAGAGTTGACCTAATGTGGTCAATAAAACATGACTATCAGATTGCTTTTCTTGGGGATGACGTACCGAAGTTAAGACCGTTTGTGTGTCTGCTTTGTCTGGATGTCTTTTAACTAATGTAGTTAGTGTGTGTCCTGGCCCTACCTCTATTAAGACCTGCTCTGGTGTTGCTAATAATTTCTCTACACCAGAGGCAAACAATACTGTGGAACGCAGATGTTGAGCATAATAGTCAGGATTTGTGGCTTGACTGACTTTAATCCAAGTACCAGTCAGGTTAGAGATATAAGGAAGTTTTGGTGGATTTAAAGTAACTTTTTTGACTCGCTCTGCAAATGCCTCTAAGATTGGTTCCATCATTTGCGAATGGAAGGCATGGGAAGTATGCAGACGACGGCATTCAATCCCTTGAGTAGCAAGCTGACTTTGTAGTGCTTCGATTTCTGGTATGGAACCGGAAACTACACATTGCAAGGGTTGATTAATTGCTGCTAAAGAAAGTTCTGTCCCTAATAGAGATTTTACCTTGTCTGCGGGCAGGGGAATTGAAAGCATTGCTCCAGTGGGTAGTTGCTGCATCATCTGTCCGCGTGCTGCTACCAAAGATAAGGCATCTTCTAGGGAAAAAACTTCTGCTAGAGTGGCTGCTACATATTCGCCAATACTATGACCGATCGCAGCTTGTGGTTCCACTCCATAAGACTGCCATAATTTAGCTAGGGCGTATTCAATTACAAAAATAGCGGGTTGAGCAATTCCTGTTTGTTGAAGTTGCTTGGATGCTTCATCAAGCTTTTCTTCACTAGGATAAATAATATGACGTAAATCCAACCCTAGTAAAGGTTTAAGAATTTCTGAGCAATAATCAACTTGTTCTCTAAACACTGTCTCAGTTTCATAAATTTCCCGCGTCATGTTGACGTACTGAGAACCTTGTCCGGGAAACATAAAAGCAACAGGTCGTTCTGTAATTTCTGTGTAATTAGTAAAAACTTGTTTTGGATCTAAACTACTGAGAGCTTTAACAGCATCTTCTAAGTCCTGACAAACTAACATCCGTCGATAATTAAAACCCCGGCGACCGCTATTGAGGGTATAAACAACATCACTTAAGTTAACTTCTGGATGCTCTTTTAAATACACGATCAAATTAGCTGTTGCCTTCTCAAGCGCACTTGCAGTCTTAGCCGATAAACACAACAATAAATATTTATTTTTGAATTTTGAATTTTGAATTTTGAATTGAGTTGCTTCTTCTAAAATCACATGAGCATTAGTCCCTCCCATACCAAAAGAACTAACCCCAGCACGGCGAGGAGTGTTATTTGTTTTCCATTCAGTCAGGGTTGTATTGACATAAAAAGGACTGTTGGCAAAATCAATTTTGGGATTAGGTGTCTGGTAGTGCAAACTAGGAGGCAGCATTTTATGTTGCAGTGCTAATACAGTTTTAATTAAACCTGCGACACCTGCTGCTGTATCCAAATGTCCAAAGTTAGTTTTTACCGAACCAATAGCACAGAAGCCTTTTTTATCTGTAGTTTGATTAAAAGCTTGAGTTAAAGCGGCAATTTCTATCGGATCTCCTAAAGGTGTAGCTGTACCATGAGCTTCGATGTAGGAAATTGTTTCGGCATCTACGTCTGCTATAGCTTGAGCTTCTCCAATGACTGCTGCTTGACCACTGGCACTAGGCGCAGTGTAGCCAACTTTCATTGCACCATCATTATTGATGGCTGAACCTTTAATGATTGCATGGATGTGGTCGCGATCGCTTATTGCATCCTTTAATCTTTTCAACACCACAATCCCAGCACCGCTACCAGCAATTGTCCCTTGTGCCTTAGCATCAAAAGCACGGCAGTGTCCATCGGGAGAAAGGATCATCTCCGGTTGATGCAAATAACCTGTTTTTTGAGGAATGCTGATAGAAACTCCACCAGCTAAAGCTATGTCACATTCACCATTTAAGAGACTTTGACAAGCAAAGTGAACAGCAACCAAAGAAGTAGAACAGGCTGTTTGCACATTTACTGCGGGGCCAGTCAAGTTGAGTTTATATGCAACTCGTGTCGGTACAAAATCTTTATCGTTAGAGATTCCCAGTTGTAGAGGGTCAATTGTTTCTAATAATTGATGATGAGGAATGAGATTATTGAGCAAATACCTACTCATCCCCACACCACCATAAACCCCAATTAAACCATTGTAAGTTTCCGGGTCATAACCAGCTTTTTCTACAGCTTCCCAAGCTAATTCTAAAAATAGGCGTTGTTGTGGGTCTATTAACTCAGCTTCTTTTGCACTATAAGTAAAGAAATTTGCATCAAACAAATCAATATCTGATATAAAAGCACTAGCTTTTACATAATTTGGGTTATTTAGTAAATCTAGAGAAACGCCAGAATTTATTAATTCTTCATCAGTTAGCGAGGAGATAGACTCTACTCCATCACGTAGATTCTGCCAAAATGATTCGATATCTTTTGCGCCTGGAAATCTACCGGAAACAGCAATTATAGCTATTTCAGAATCATTAAATTCATTATTTTTATGAACTGAATTTATTGTCATTTTTACCTTTTTCTCTGAGAGCGATATTGTTGTCTGGATTCCAATTGTTGTTTTCTTAAAGACTTAACTTCGTTATGAGATTGAGTCCGATAATTATTTTGTTTTGTGGGTTCTTCTTGATAAAACTTAGTATTTAAGTATTGGCTCAAACTATGTATGGTTGGGTAATTAAACATATCAACTATTGACAGTTCCAGCCCCAATTCTTCTTGCAATTCGTGATTAATTTTTACCAGTAGTAACGAATGACCTCCTAGCTCAAAGAAATTATTGTAGATTCCTACCTTTTCTACTGCTAATGCTTTTTGCCAAATGCCAGCAATGATGCTTTCTACTTCTGTATTTGGCATTACATAATCTGATAGTTCCTGTTGTAAATCTGGAGCAGGCAAAGCACGACGGTCTACTTTGCCGTTGGGTGTCAGAGGTAAAGACTCCAGCATCACAAAAACATTTGGAATCATATACCCAGGCAATTTATTAGAAAGGAATTGCCGCAGTTCGCTCGTTGTGAGTGTACTTCGACTTACCTCGGCTTCGCTCGGCACAAGTCGCTCAGTACAAGTTATGTCTTTTTGCGGCACTACGTAAGCGACTAAACGCTTACTTCGACCTCTCTGCGAGACGCTACGCGAACGCTCAGTACAAGTATTACCTGGAGTTTCTTCACGAGCAATGATACAACATATCTGCACATCACTATGTTGGCTCAGAGCTGCTTCAATTTCTCCTATCTCGATGCGGAAGCCCCGAATTTTTACCTGATTGTCAATGCGCCCTATGTATTCGATATTACCATCTGGTAGATAACGCGCTAAATCCCCAGTTTTGTAGAGACGACCAGTACCAAAGGGGTTAGTAATGAATTTTTCCTGGGTTAGTTCGGGACGGTTGAGGTAGCCTCTTGCTAACCCGACACCACCAATGTGTAGTTCCCCTGGTACACCCACAGGTACGGGTTGCAAATACTCGTCTAAAATATGAATTTGTGTGTTAGCGATCGCTTTACCAATAGATATTTTCTCATCGTCATCAGTGCATTTTGCGATCGCCTTCGGCGTGGCTTTGCCAATCGTGGCGCAGACAGTAGCTTCTGTCGGGCCGTAGGCGTTGAAGAAGTTTCTACCTACAGACCATTGCTTA
Organism: Nostoc sp. DedQUE04; assembly: GCF_034530995.1. Classification (NCBI taxonomy): domain Bacteria; kingdom Bacillati; phylum Cyanobacteriota; class Cyanophyceae; order Nostocales; family Nostocaceae; genus Nostoc; species Nostoc sp. DedQUE04. The sequence continues at coordinate 73,199 of NZ_JAVRCA010000029.1, forward strand.
ATTAATTCCGCAGGACAAGCTTCTCCAGCTACAATGATTGTTTGCAGTGTCGGCAGTTCTTCACTAGGCATTACTGCTAACGCCGATGGTGGTAGGGTAATATGGGTAATGCCATAATTGCGTAATTGCTCAATTAATGGCTTACCTGGCAGTAGAGAGTCTTTTGTTCCCAGATACAGCGTTGCACCCGATCCCAAAGCCATCACTACTTCCCAGATAGAAGCATCAAAACTGAAGGAAGCAAACTGGAGAATGCGGCTATGACAGTCTACGCTAAAAGTCTGAATCTGAGCTTGAGTTAAGTTGCATAGTCCTTTATGCTCAACCATCACACCTTTAGGTCTACCTGTTGAGCCAGAAGTATAGATAACATTAGCTAAATGAAAGGCTTTAACTCCACTCGTTGGGTTATCTTGATTGTTTTGCTCAATTTTTTCCCATACCTCATCCAAACAGACAAGGTTTGCTTGATGCTCAGGGAGTCTATCAATAACTTGCTGTTGAGTCAGCAGCACCGAAACTTGAGCATCTTCCAACATGAAACGCAAACGCTCAGTCGGATAATCTGGGTCAAGTGGTAGGTATGCTCCGCCTGCCTTGAGAATCCCTAACAGTCCTATCAGCATCTTTAAAGAACGCTCTACACAAATACCCACCAACACATCTGGCTTCACACCCAATGAATGCAGGTAATGAGCCAATTGATTAGCACGACAATTCAACTGCTTATAAGTCAGTTGTTCACTGCCAAACACCACAGCCACAGCATCGGGGGTACGCTGAACTTGCTCCTCAAATAACTGATGGATACACTTATCTTGAGCATAGTCCGCCTGAGTGGAATTCCATTCAACTAATAATTGATGTTGCTCAACTGCTGTAAGCAAAGGTAATTGCGAAATTTGTTGCTGTGGATTAGCAACAATACTTTCGAGCAAGGTCACAAAATGACCAGTCATTCGCTTAATGGTGCGCTCATCAAACAAATCAGTGTTATATTGCCACCACCCAACCAGTCCAGTAGTGGTGTTTTCTATTAATAAAGACACATCAAACTTAGCAGTTATTCCTTCTACTATTAATGGATTGACAGTTAACCCAGCAAAATCTACTTGCTGCATCGGTGCATTCTGGAGGGAAAACGCCACTTGGAACAGTGGTGCATGACTGAGATCCCTCTCTGGTCGTAATATTTCCACTAGCATTTCAAATGGCAAATCTTGATGAGTATAAGCTCCTAAAGCCATTTCCCGAACACGAGCCAGTAATTCGCTAAAGCTCGGATTACCTGCCAAATTGGTACGCATCACTAAGGTATTGACAAAAAAGCCAATTAACCCTTCTATTTCACTGCGATCGCGGTTCGCAATAGGAGACCCCACCAAAATATCTTCTTGCCCTGTGTAGCGGTAAAGTAGGATATCATAAGCTGCCAAGAGCGTCATGAACAAGGTAGTTCCTTGCTCCTGGCTCAGTTTTGTTAGTCTATTAGTCAACTCAACTGACAGTGTAAACTGTAGATTTGCGCCATTGAATGTCTGCACAGCAGGTCTTGGTCGGTCTGTAGGCAGTGATAATAAAGCTGGTGCATCTTTGAGTTGTTGTTGCCAGTACGAGAGTTGATTTTGTAGTACATCTCCTTGCAACCAGTTTCTTTGCCATAAGGCAAAATCTGCATACTGAATCGGCAATGGTGTTAAGGATGACGGCTTACCTTGAGAATAAGCATCGTACAGCATCGCTAGTTCTTGAACAAACACATCCATTGACCAGCCATCAGAGACAATGTGGTGCATACACACTAATAAGGCGTGTTCTGTCTCGGACAGCACAAGTAACTTCGCCCTAACTAATGGTTCAGTTGCTAGGTTAAAAGATTGAATAGCTTGTTGTTGCGCTAATTGCTGTAAAGAACTTTCTTGCTCGATTGTAGGTAAATGCGTTAAATCAACAACTGATACTATTCCCTGTTCCCTAATAACTTGAGTTGGTTGCCCATCAACAATGACGAAGTTTGTGCGTAAAGCTTCGTGGCGATGAATAATTTCTTGCAAACTTTGTTCCAAAGCAGCCTGATTAAGATTTCCCGTTAGACGCAAAGCTAAGGGTATGTTGTATAAACCACTGTTCGGCTCTAACTGGTCTAAAAACCATAGCCTTGTTTGGGCATAAGACAGAGGTAATTCTGCATTACTTGCTCTTGGTAAGATGGGTGATGCTGTTAGTTCTAAGTCTTGTACTGAGGGACTTGTGCCGAGCGGAGTCGAGGTAAGTCGAAGTATTTGTTGCTGCAACGGTTGAATATTTTGGGACAACTCTGCAACTGTTGGTGCAGCAAATAAGCTACGCAATGGTAATTCTACTTTAAAAATGTTGCGAATGCGTGAAAGCAGTTGCGTTACTAGTAGTGAGTGTCCCCCAAGTTCAAAGAAGTTGTCATGTATACCGACTTTCTCTACTTTCAGCACTTGCGCCCAAATTTGTGTCAGTATTTCTTCAATTGGCGTGCGTGGAGCTACATATTTTTCTAGCAGTGTGCTGTTGAAGTCTGGTTTTGGTAAAACACGGCGGTCTACTTTGCCATTGACAGTCAAGGGCAAGGATTCCAGCAGCACAAAAGCACTTGGCATCATGTAAGTAGGTAGCTTCTTTTGTAGAAAGCGGCGAACCTCACTAACTAATAAACTCGAATTGCTCCAGGTCGGTTGCATAAGATTGCAGACTAACTTGCTTCTCTGCTCCTCTGGTTGGTACTGCTTTAGAGATGGTCGTCTGGCATAGATATTGTAGAGTCCAGTATCTTCTAGTAAAGCATCCTGCTCAATAATTAGGTCGTATCCATGTTCTTTGAGCAGGGCTACAATCTCCTCCAACCTACCATTGATGTTATGAACTTCCACAACTATCTGCTGGATCTTTTGCCAATCTTCTTGCTGGATGCCTGAAAGCACATCCTGCTCACTTTTCTCAACGTCGATTTTTAGCAAATCGATCCTTTCAACGCCATGTTCAGCAATCACATCAGAAATTGTTCTTAACTGACAAACGAATTGCTGACTCTGCAATCTTTCTGCTAACAGTTCATCAATTGCCCCATCGGAGATTTCTGGATCGTTTAATACAGTACTTTGTTGTTTAAGCAAAAAGGATTTGATCGTCTCTCGCTCTTGAGTAGCATCAGCAAAGCGCCCGGAAATCACAGAAACCTGGGGATAATATGTAAACGTATCAGTCTTTGTCTCGCTGGAAAGACCAAGATTAAACAGTTTGACATTTAAGCTATAGCTCTGGGTATTTATGCGTAGCACGTCAAAAACAGGCGGAATTGGCTCAAATGCGTAAATAGAAACATCTTTACATATTTGACCCGCGAAGAGTGCGAACATACCGATATTGGCACCGACATCAAAGATGCAATCTCCTTCATTGATAGTGATGTCATGTTTTAAATAAGCCTGTTCTTCCCAAACTTCTTTGTAGACGAATTCTGTCTCGTTTTTATTGAGGTGGGCAATCATCATGCCATTCGGCAATTCATAGAGTAACCCGTCACTAAGCAGACCTTTATTTTTAAAACGAAGTATTTGTAAAATTGGAAAAGCATAGTTTTGGTCGGGGACAATATATGCTACCAGACGTTTATTGTCAGGATCGTCCTCTTGGAGGATTACCACAGTTTCGCCTACAGCCAGATGTTGTGTTAACGCTGCCTCAATTTCTCCCAACTCAATGCGGAAGCCCCGAATCTTAACTTGATTGTCGATACGTCCTAAATACTCTAACTCGCCATTGGGCAAATACCGCGTTAAGTCCCCTGTTTTGTATAGTCGCGCTTGAGGATTGTTGCTAAAAGGATGAGAGATAAACCGTTGTCGTGTCAGTTCAGGACGATTCAAATAACCGCGTGTCACCCCAGCACCACCAACATACATTTCACCAGGAACGCCAATCGGTAATGGCTGTTTGTATTCATCCAGTACATACACCTCAAGGTCAGGTATCGGACGACCAATCACACTGGCTGTGCCATTTAAATCGGCTTTGCTCAAGGGACGATAGGTGACGTGTACGGTGGTTTCTGTAATCCCGTACATATTCACTAATTGAGGTCTTGTGTCCCCGTGACGTTCAAACCAAGGCTGTAAACTCCTGATTTCTAAGGCTTCACCACCAAAAATTACCAAGCGTAAGTTCAATTTTCCAGCAGTTATTCCTGACTGTTCTGCTTGAATTAACTGGTAGAAAGCGGAAGGCGTTTGATTGAGAACTGTGACTTTTTCTTCACACAATAACTGATAGAAAGATTCAGGCGATCGCGTTACCAAGTAAGGCACAACTACCAGTCGTCCACCATACAGCAGTGCGCCCCAAATTTCCCACACAGAGAAATCGAAAGCATAAGAGTGGAACATTGTCCAGACATCATCTTGATTAAAGTGATACCAAGAGTTTGTCGCGGCAAATAAGCGAACTACATTTGAGTGGTTGACTAAAACGCCCTTGGGCTTACCTGTGGAACCGGAAGTGTAAATGACGTATGCTAGGTTATCAGGTGTTACAGTGTTACCCAAATTTGACTCTTTGTTTTGAGCAATTTTTTCCCAATCGGAGTCTAAGCAGACGATACGCGCCTGATGTTTGAGCAGAGATTCTACTAATTGCTGTTGGGTTAACAGTACTGAAAGTTGAGCGTCTTCTAACATAAAGCTCAAACGTTCTTGGGGATATACTGGGTCAAGCGGCACATAAGCACCACCTGCCTTGAGAATCCCAAGCAGTCCTACCACCATCTCTAAAGAGCGTTCTACACACAACCCCACTAGTACATCTGCTCCTACACCCAATGATTTAAGGTAGTGCGCTAACTGGTTTGCACGACAATTCAACTCGTGATAGGTGAGTTGTTGATGATCAAACACCACTGCTACGGCATCTGGAGTACGTTCTACCTGCTCCTCAAATAATTGATGGACACACTTATCTATTGGATAATCAACCTGTGTATCATTCCACTCAACGAGTAACTGTTGTTGTTCAGGTTGTGTCAACAATGGTAATTGTGAAATTCGCTCCTCTGGATTTGCCACAATTCCTGCAAGCAACGTCACAAAATGACCCGTTATTCGCTCAATGGTGCGCTCATCAAACAAATCAGTGTTGTACTCCCACAACCCTACCAGTCCAGTACTTGTACTGAGCGTAGTCGTTCGCGCAGCGTCTCGTAGAGAAGTAGCAGTGTTTTGGATGATTAAAGTTAAATCAACCCTTGCTGTTGTGCCTTTTATGGGCAATGGACTGACTGTTAGCCCAGCCATATCTACTCCAGACATGACGGCATTCTCAAGTGTAAACATCACTTGGAACAATGGTGTATGGCTAAGATTCCGTTCTGGCTGCAATGCTTCAACTAGCATTTCAAATGGCAAATCTTGATGAGCGTAGGCATCCATTGCCATTTCGCGGACACGACCAAGTAATTCGCTAAAGCTCGGATTGCCTGCCAGATTAGTACGCATCACTAAAGGGTTGACAAAAAAGCCAATTAACCCTTCAAATTCAGAGCGATCGCGGTTTGCAATGGGAGATCCCACCAAAATATCTTCTTGCCCTGTGTAGCGGTAAAGTAAGGTATCATAAGCTGCCAACAGTGTCATAAACAAAGTACAACCTTGCTCTTGGCTCAGTTTTATCAGCCTATGACTTAACTCTACTGAGAGTGTAAATTCTTGAGTTGCGCCAGCGAAAGTCTGCACCGCAGGTCTTGGTCGGTCTGTTGGTAGGGACAATAAAGCTGGTGCGTTTGCTAGTTGCTGTTGCCAGTAATTCAGTTGGCGTTGCAGTACATTCCCTTGCAGCCACTGTCTCTGCCAAATTGCGAAATCTGCATACTGTAACGTCAGTGGTACTAATGGAGAGGGCCGACCTTGAGCATAAGCATTGTACAGCGCTGCTAATTCAGAGACAAACATATTCATTGACCAGCCATCAGAGACAACGTGGTGCATACACATTAACAATATGTGTTCTGTCTCGGACAGCACTACTAATGTCGCCCTAATTAATGCTCCCTGGCTCAAGTCAAACGGTTCAATAGTGTTTTGTTGAACTAACTTTTGTGTGGCTATTGCTTGTTCTGTTGCAGATAAATGCTGACACTCAACAACTGAAACTTTCCAATTCGTTTCTGTTTGAATAATTTGAGTTGGTTGTTCGTTAACTGTAATGAAGTTGGTGCGTAAGGCTTCGTGGCGATGAATAATCTCTTGTAAGCTTTGTTCTAGACCAGCTCGATTGAGATTTCCCACTAGGCGCAAAGCTATAGGAATATTATAGAAGGGGCTGTTTGGCTCGAACTGGTCTAAAAACCACAGACGCTGTTGAGCATAAGACAGTGGTAATTCTGCATCCTTTGTTCTTGGTAAAATAGGCGGCGAAGTTAGTTCTAAGTCTTGTACTGAGCGACTTGTGCCGAGCGGAGTCGAGGTAAGTCGAAGTATTTGTTGCTGTAACTGCCCAATTGATTGGGCTAATTCAGCTACTGTCGCTCTTGCAAATAACTCACGTAATGCCAGTTCTACTTTAAAGCTGGTACGAATGCGTGAAAGCAGTTGAGTTGCTAGTAGCGAGTGTCCTCCCAGTTCAAAGAAGTTATCATGTATGCCTACCTGCTCTACTTTTAGGACTTCTGCCCAAATCTGTGCCAGCATTTCTTCCATTGGAGTGCGCGGGGCGACAAATTTTTCTAGCAGTGTGCTGTCTAATTCTGGTTTTGGCAGGGCGCGACGATCTACTTTACCGTTAGAGGTCAGGGGTAAGGATTCTAACAGCACAAAAGCACTGGGTACCATGTACTCTGGGAGCTTTGCCTTTAAAAACTGACGCAGTTCTGGGACTGTGGGAGATTGTTCCACCTGCGGCACTACATAAGCAACTAAACGTTTACTTCGACTCCGCTCAGTACAAGTGTCGCCTGGTTCATCCTCTTGCACCAACACCGCACTTTCCCAAATGGCAGGGTGAGAAGCCAGTAATGTCTCAATTTCTCCCAACTCAATGCGGAAACCGCGAATCTTGACTTGGTTATCAATGCGTCCTAAATATTCTAAATCGCCATTGGGCAAATACCTTGCTAAGTCCCCGGTTTTATATAATTTTGACTGATTAAATACGTTAGAAATAAACCTTTGTTTCGTCAATTCTGGACGATTGAGATAACCACGCGTCACTCCAGCGCCACCCACATACATTTCACCCCTGACACCAATTGGCACTGGCTGAAAATATTCATCTAATATATACACCTGAAGATCGGGTATCGTACGACCAATAACACTAGCACTGTGATTTAAATCAGCTTTGCTCAGTGGGCGATAAGTGACGTGTACAGTCGTTTCCGTAATCCCGTACATATTCACTAATTGCGGTAAAGTGTCGCCGTGTCTGTCAAACCAAGGCTGTAAGCTCTTGATTTCTAAAGCTTCACCACCGAAAATCACTAAGCGTAGATTCAATTCCCCAGCAGTTATTCCTGACTGTTCAGCTTGAATTAATTGGCGGAAGGCCGAAGGCGTTTGATTGAGAACTGTAACTTTTTCTTGACACAATAACTTGTAGAAAGATTCGGGCGATCGCGTCACCAAGTAAGGCACAACTACCAGTCGCCCACCATACAGCAATGCGCCCCAAATTTCCCACACGGAAAAGTCGAATGCATAAGAGTGGAACATTGTCCACACATCATCTTGACTAAAGTGATACCAAGAATCCGTGGCTGCAAACAGACGCACTACATTTGAGTGATTGACTAAAACGCCCTTGGGCTTACCTGTGGAACCAGAAGTATAGATGATATACGCTAAATTATCGGCTGTTGCGGTGTTATCCAGATTTGATTCGCACTCTTGAGCAATTTTTTCCCAGTCGCTGTCTAAGCAAACAAGATGCGCCTGATGTTGAGGAATAGAGTCTACTAATTGCTGTTGAGTTAATATCACCTTAACTTGAGCGTCTTCTAACATAAAGCTTAAACGCTCAGTTGGATACTCTGGGTCAAGTGGTAGGTATGCACCACCTGCCTTGAGAATACCTAGTATTCCCACAATGGTGTAGAGCGATGCCTCCGGCAACGTCTTCGACGAACGCTCCACACACAAACCAACTAGGGTATCTGATTTTACACCTAATGAACGCAAGTAATGTGCCAACTGGTTAGCGCGACAGTTCAACTGATGGTAAGTGAGTTGTTCATCTTCATACACAACTGCTACAGCATTGGGTGTACGCTCTACCTGCGCCTCAAACAACTGATGGATACACTTATCCTGAGAATAATCCGCCTGAGTATTGTTCCACTCTACTAATAACTGCTGTTGCTCAGGTTGTGTCAACAGGGGTAATTGCGAAATATTTTGCTGTGGATTTGCTACAATCCCTTCAAGCAATGTCACAAAATGCCCCGCCATCCGCTCGATAGTACTGGCATCAAAAAGGTCAGTGTTGTACTTGAAAATCCCAGCTAAAGAAGAATTTCCTTCTGCAATCGTCAGATTTAGATCGAACTGACCATCCATCTGGGGTACTTCAAAAGGTTTGAGTTTTAATACTTCTTTATCTACTTCACCTCCTAACCAAAGTTGTTGCGTATGCTCAAACTGCCGCAAGTTCTGGAGAAGGAAGTTAAATACAGCCTGAAAAATAGGAGAGCGGCTCAGATCGCGCTGTGGCTGCAATCGCTCTACCAGTAGAGCAAAAGGAAAATCTTGATGCGCTATAGCTTCTGATACTGTTCTTCCAACTTGAATCAGAAACTCTTGAAAACTGGGATTTCCTGACAAACTTGCCCTTATGACCACAGGATCGACAAAATAGCCAACTAGCGGCATAAATTCAGGTTGAGTTCTACCTGAAGTGGGAGCGCCGACCAGAATATCCTCTTGTCCCGTATAACGATACAAGAGAACCTGAAATGCAGCTAGCAGAACTATGTATTGAGATATGCCTTCTGTTTGAGCTAGCCCTTTGAGTTCTTCTGTGAGTTTTTGAGGTATTTTGAAATTATAAGAAGCGCCGTTGTAGGTTTGTATGGGTGGCCTTGGTCTATCTATTGGCAAGTTAAGTACAGGTAATTCTCCTGCCAGTTTTTGCTGCCAATAGTTCCAAAGTTTTTCTCCTTGAACACTGGTTAATAATTCTCTTTGCCAACGAACGTAATCTATATAAGAGTGATCTAAAGGAATAAGAGTTGGCTGAACACCTGACTCTAATGCAACATAGACCGTTATCAACTCTTCTATTATTAATAGAATAGACCAAGCATCAACAGCAATATGATGTACGGTCATTAACAATATATGTTCTTGTTGTGAGCGAGTGAACAAACGCACTCGCATCATTGAGTCGTTTTCGATGTTGAAAGGTTGTTGGTGTTCTTGAAGAACTCCTTCCTCCAAATCCTGTTCTCTCCAGTCACAGGAATTTATCTGTTGAAAGTCTGTGAACTCAGTTTGATGAATCTGCTGAACAACATTATTACCTTGCTTAAAAAATTTACTACGCAACTGCGGATGGCGGTCAAAAATAACTTGGAAACTTTTTTGTAAAGTCCTAACATTTACAGGAGAACATATACGGCACGCAAAGGATACGTTATAGGCGGAACTTTCAGGTGCTAGTTGCCACAAAAACCACAGTGCTTGTTGACCGTAGGACAGAGGATAAATATTTAAAATATCTGGGCGATCGCGCAGTAAATATAAAATTTCAGTTTTATGTTGTTGGAGTTGAGCAATTACATCAGGAGTCAACAAACTTTCAGAACCATCTATTAGTAATTTTTCTCCATCATGGTTCAACTCAAGTCCTTGAAAAGAAAGGTTTTGTAAAAATTCTAATAAATTCATAACTCTATCCTAATCTTCTTGCTATTTTTGATATTGACTAGTTGAGGTAGCTCATTATTATGCTGAATTTCTTTAGCAGATTCGTTATCAGAATCTAAATCTAATTCTTGTATTAAATAATCAGTTAGCAACTCTACATTAGGATACTCAAAAACTAAATTTATTGGCAAAGAACATTTTAAAGTCTTTTGTAAATGATTTTTCAAGTCTAAAGAAGTTAGCGAATCCATACCTAGCTCGAAAAACTTTTTGTGTAAATCTATTGGTTCTGATTGCCAACCGAGGACTTTGGCTACTGCTGAACAAATACGATCCTGCAAAAGGTTTCGACGTTTGGTAATATTTGTTTTCTTTAATTCTTCAACCAAATCATGTTGCACAACCACAGTTTTTACTGAAGTTTCGATAAAGTTAGCAAACAACGGCGAAACTGAAGTTGATTTTTCCAAAAACTGCACCCAATTAATGGGCATAACTGCAACTTGGGTTGAGGATTGATACAGTAATTTATCGAGAGCAGCTAATCCCTGTTCTGGGGTAAATGTTCCAATACCCCGCGTTTTTGTTTGCTCATCTAGCTGACGCTGTGCAAAGGCTCCTATTTGCGACCAAGCGCCCCAATTGATACTCAAACCTGGTAATCCCTGAGCCTGACGATGATACGCTAAAGCATCAATAAAAGCATTGGCTGCTGCATGATTGGATTGACCTGGATTACCAATTAAAGAAGCTATAGAAGAAAACATCACAAAGAAGTCTAAATCCTGCTTCTGAGTTAAAGTATGCAGATGCCAGGCTCCTTGTACCTTTGGAGCCAAAACTTTTGCAAAGCGTTGCCAGTTCTGTTGTTGTATAACGCCATCATCCAAAACACCAACAGAATGAATAATTCCTCGCAGTGGTGGTAAAGTTTGCTCAATTTCTCTTAGTAATTTTGCGATTTGTTCGATATCAGACACATCTGCCTGAACAACTTTTACTTGAGCGCCAGCTTGTTCTAATTCTTGAAGTTGTTCATTAACAGCAAGACTTGCAGGACTACGCCCAACTAGCACCAAATGTCTTGCTCCCTGCTGTACCATCCAATGAGCTACCAATAAACCCAAACCACCCATACCGCCAGTTATCAGGTAGGTACTATCCTCACGGAACCTTAGCGGCTTGTGTGCTGCTGTTTCTATGTCGTCTTTAGACTGGTAACGAACTAATCTGGCGACATAACGTAGCCGATCTCTGAAGGCAACGTGGTCTTCTTTTATGGGAAACCACATTTCTTCAAATAAGGCTTGCATCACTTCAGCATCTGCTTTTGGAGACAAATCTACTTGCACACAGTTGAGTTCTGGATGTTCTGTAGCAATTACCCTTGCCATTCCCCACAAGCTTGATTGAGCTACTCCTTCTAGGTTGGTAATTGCCACTGCTTCTTGAGTTACTAACCAGAGACGAGGATGAGTCAAGAAATTAACCCCTGTTAATGCCTGAACTAAATGCAGAGTGCTTCCACACCCTAGCAAAGATGCCGTAGCTAAATCGGCTGTGGTGAGTTCTGCGGCTTTAACTGTATCTAAACTCCAGCAATGAACGACACCATACAAAGGCAAGGTGCTATTAATTGCCTGCAATAGCTTTTGATAATGTTGTGGATCGCTTGGGTTAATTTTGAACTGTTGTGGCGCTAATTGTTCATATTCCTCGCCGGCGAACACCAATGTACAAACTTGTGAGTGAGCATCTAGCTTTTGTGCTAACTGTTGCGCTATACCTAACCGATCTGCGAATAACAGCCAATGTTTTGGCTCAATTTGTACTGGCTCATTTGGCGGTGCTACTTGTGCCAGCATCACCATTGCTGAAGACTGTTGAGATGGTGATAGATTAACTGTGCTTGTAAACCCAGTTTCTTGCAATATTTTTTGCCATTGAGCAGCACTAATCAAGGGATAGTCTGGACGCAATTGCAAATCGTTAAATCGCCACCATCCTGGAGTTAAGCCAAAGATTAAGTCTACCCAACGCTGACGTTGAGTTGTTTCCAATAAAATTAATATGCCCTGTGGTGCTAATAATTGCTTGGTGTGCTTGAGGGTTTGTTGCAAATCTTCGGTAGCGTGTAAGACATTGGCAGCCACAATTACATCATATTGCTGCTTTTCAAATCCTTGATTTAAGGGGTCTTTTTCAATGTCTAATACTTGATATTTTACAAATGGAAAATCTTGGAATCTTTCTTGGGCTTTTTGGGTAAAAGAGATACTAATATCACTGAAATGATATTGGGTTTGTTCGCAGGGTAAATGTGGTAGTAGGTAAGCAGTTGTTCCACCAGTTCCGGCACCAATTTCTAATATTCTTAATCCCCGTCCAGTTGGTAAATGCTCGACAATTGAGACTAGGGTTTGTTGGGCTAAGATATTCGTCACCTTTGTCAATGGCGAATTCTCATATAACTGGGCTGTAGTTGAGTCGTTTTCGGGAAAAAGCAATTGCAATGGGTCACATTCGCCCCGTAGAACTTGGGCTAATGATGTGCCGCAACGTCCTAGTAGGATGAATTCAGCATTTGCTATTGGATATTGAGTTAATAGGGTATTTAATTTAGCTTGCGGATCGCTAACTTCTGGCTGGCGAATAACTTGCCACCCAAAATCTTTTGCCTCTAACACCCCTACTTGGGCTAACATTTCTAACAGTCGCTTGAATAGCCTTTGGTGTTTGCTGATTATACCTAATTGGTTAGCGATCGCATCTGTAGTGAAGCATTGCCCTAGCTGCGGTTTCCACCCCATTGCTATCAAGGCTTGCAGCACATAGCCAATACTGAGTGCTTCTAGCTCTCTGACTGCTGCTTCATAAAATTCTAGCTGTGGTTCAGCCATCAATTGAGAATGTTGTGGCTGAAGTTTACGACTAATTTCTGCAATTGCTGGCAGATAATCTGGAGACAGCTGCTCATTGCTAAAGCGCACTTGAGGTTGCCACTCTACTTTATATAGCCAATTCTCTAAAGAATTTTCTTTAAAGTCTAACTGGAGATTTTGTAATAAAGTGTTAGGAGTTGCTTTTTTAGCCTCAAAACCTTTGATGTCTGCAATCAACTGTCCGTTAGCGTCAAAAAGTTTAATATCTGCTAATAGCTTGTTGCTATTAGAGTTATCTGACTGCCGTTGCATTGCATGACACCATAATTGCTGATTTTGAGGACGTTGGTAAAATCGGAAACTCTCAATTGCAGAGGGTACAAAAGTGTCTTCGCTACGGAAGAAAGTGCCGATTAGTTGCAAGCAAGAGTCCAAAAGCCCTGGATATAATTGATACTTTTCTAACCCGTCTACTACTGAAAGCAATTTGAGCTTGCCTAAAGCTTCTCCTTCTTTCCAACAGATGGAATCAAGCCACTGGAAGCTGACACCATATTGAATCTGTCGCTTTTGCCAACTTTGGTAAATTTCCCCAGCAGTTATTTGTTGAGTACAGCGTGTCTGTATCTCTTGGAGTAAGACGGTTTCTAGTGTAGTATTAACGCCTTTCGTGATTTTTCCTGTGGCATGGACTAACCACTCACTTACTTGATTACTTGCGTTGGAGACTGTATCAAAGCTGATGAGTTTGAAAGATGCGTCACTCGCCTCTGGAGAAAGTACCAGCTGTACTGTGCGGACTTCGCCTTCAGGGACGACCAATGCCTGGGGGAAAACTATATTTTCTAAAAGACAGGACTCACTGGCGAAAGTCAAATCTGCTGCACCCAATAGCAAGGAGAGATGACAGGCTCCAGGTACAACAATTTGGTTATAAACTTGATGATCTAATAAAAACGGTAGGGTTTGAGTACTGAATTGAGACTCAAACACGATTTCTTTGCTTAAGGGTAACTGGAGTTTTTTGTCTAATAATGGGTGCAGCTTTGTCGAGTTTCGTTGCTCTTGATGGCGACGCGGAGTATTCTCAATCCAATAGCGCTGTCGTTGAAATTGGTAGGTCGGTAATGTAACTTTCTTGCGGGAATAATCGCGGTCAAACCCTGACCAATCTACTGCCATTCCGCCTACATATAACTCACCCAAACTAGAAAGCAGTTGTTGCCATTCTGATAATCCCGGACGCAAAGAAGGCAACCATGAACCCACGCCTTCAGGCAAGCACTCACGCCCCATACCCAACAAAATAGGTTTAGGCCCAACCTCCAAAAAGACTTCATACCCAAGCTGATGTAATGTCTGCATACTATCGGCAAACCGCACTGTTTGCCGGATGTGAGTCACCCAGTATTGAGCATTGGCGATATTCTCGTCAGCAAGTTTCCCGGTGACATTAGAAATTAATGGTATCTGGGGTTGCTTGTAGGTTATTTGACTAGCTACTTGCTCAAACTCCTTCAACATGGGTGTCATCAACGGAGAATGGAAAGCGTGGGATACTTGTAAGCGCTTCGTTTTTACCCCCTGTATTGAAAGTTGCTGACAAATAGCAGCAATGTCTTCACTGGCTCCAGATATAACTACACTTTCGGGGCCGTTGATAGCTGCGATGCCTACGGCGGGCTTCTCTACGAGACGCTGCGCGAACGCCAACGCTACTGTGTCGTTAAATGGTGCTATAATCTTCCGCACTCTCTCCTCACAAGCCATCAGTGAAACCATCTCGCCACCAGAAGGCAACTGCTGCATCAACTGTCCGCGATAGGCAATGAGTTTGAGTCCATCTTCTAAGCTAAAAACGCCAGCCACACAAGCAGCAACATATTCGCCTACACTATGACCTAATACCACATTTGGCTCAATGCCCCAAGATTTCCATAGTTGATACAGAGCATATTCAATAGCAAACAACGCTGGTTGGGTATAGGCGGTTCGATCGAGTAAATGCTCAAAAGCTTCTTGGCTAGGATACAGTACCTCTAACAGAGAATGCTCCAGATAAGGACGGAGAATTTCATCGCACTGCTCTATAGTTTGGCGGAATATGGGTTGGCGATCGTAGAGTTGGCGACCCATGTTGATATACTGGGAGCCTTGGCCAGTAAACAAGAAGGCTATTTTTGGTGGCTGTTTGCTTAGTTGACCACTAATTAAGCCTGCGGTGTCTTTCCCAGATGCAAAAGCAGTGAGTCGATCGATTAACTGCTCTCTAGAGTCCGCCACAATAGCAAGACGGTAGTTAAAATGCGATCGCCCAGTGTTGGCAGTGTAACAAATATCTGTTAGCGGTATCTTTAAATCGGAGCTTCTTAAATAAATTTGATATTCTTTTGCCAGTTCTTTTAAAGCGCGATCGGTTTTTGCCGAAAGTGTCATCAAGTGGCTTGGACGCTCAATTTTTGTAGCCAGCGTTTCTTCTAACACTGGTGACTCTTCTAGGATTACATGGGCATTAACACCCCCAAAACCAAAGGAACTTACACCTGCTCGTCTAGGAATAATTTTTCCTTCTTTTGTCTTTAAATGTTGCCAGTCTTCTGTTTTTTTAACTATATAAAATGGACTACCATCTAACTTAATTCGGGGGTTTAATTCCTGAAAATTATTTATTCCTGGCAATTTTTTATATTTCATTGCCAATAAGATTTTTATGACTCCAGCAATACCTGCTGCTGATTCTAAATGTCCAATATTTGTTTTTACCGAACCTAATCCACAATAGTTTTCTGTAGTGGGTTCAATAGCATAGTGCTGATACAGTTGTGTATATGCCCGTTTTAAACCATTAATTTCAATTGGGTCACCTAATGGCGTACCTGTTCCATGAGCTTCTATATAAGATACAGTATCAGGTTGAATATTTGCTTTTATATATGCGGCTCTCACAACTTTTGATTGGGAATAAGCATTAGGAGAAGTTAAAGTTCGGGCATGACCACCATGATTTATGGCGCTTCCTTTAACTATTCCATAAATATAATTTTTATCTTCAACTGCTTTTTTTAAAGGTTTTAATAAAATGACACCTGCGCCTTCACCTCGCACATAACCATCTGCTTTGGCATCAAAGGCTTTGCATTTGCCTTCAGGTGATAACATCCCCAATTTGCTGAAAGATATATAGCTAGTTAGTGTACACAATACACTGACACCACCAACTAATGCCATTTCACATTCATTTTGATTAAGCGCATTTACAGCTTGATGAATTGCCACAAGTGAGCTAGAACAAGCAGTGTCTACAGGAATACTAGGGCCATGAAAGTTGAAAAAATAGGAAATTCGATTAGGGATAATACAAGTATATGTACCTGTAGAATTATATCCTTCAATGACTTCGCCCTTATCTTGTAATTCTTTATAATCGAAATTACAAACGCCAATAAAAACACCAACATTATTTCCTGATAATTCTAATGGTGAATAGCCAGCATCTTCAATGCATGACCAACTCAGTTCTAGCATCAACCTTTGTTGGGGGTCTATTCGATTAGCTTCACGAGCTGATGTCTGAAAAAAATTTGCGTCAAATTTATCTATATCTTCGATAAATCCTCCCCATTTGCTATTACTTGTATTAGGAATTTCAATATTTGAAGAATAAAAATTCTCAAGATTCCAACGCTCTTGAGGTATCTCTGTTATACTATCCGTTCCTTGTTCTAGATTTTTCCAAAACTCGTTATAATTGTTTGCTCCTGGAAACCTACACGCCATACCAACGATGGCGATCGCCTCTGTTTGAATGTTAAACGATGACAAATCACGATCAAAATTATCTATTATTTCAGTCTCATTGTTCATCTTTAAATTTTAATAAATATTGGTTTAATTATTTAATTACTTATACTTCAAAATATCAGTTTTATAAAGGAAATGCAATGGACAATTAAGACACCTAAGTGGACAATTAAGACACCTAAGTGGACAGTTAAGACAGTTAAGCGGAAAGTTAAGACAGTTAAGACACTTAAGCGGAAAGTTAAGACAGTTAAAAATTTAATAAATAATAATTAGTAGCGGGCGTCGTATAATATTAAGTATGAATTGAGGCTCTCTACTTTCAGTAGTCCGATAAAAAATATCCTACATATGTGTAAGCACGGGAGACAGTGCAATCGCCACTCCTGCGCAGTGACGCTCCTGCATGGCTAACGCTCAGGAGAAAGGAGAAACCCTTCCACATGGCTGGCTCGACTTGACGATCCACCAGTTACTTTCAGAGCTTCTCCGACTTTCCCTTTTTAATTCGTTCATAAAACCCAATACTGCTTAATAAATTTTATACTAACTTCTAGATTAAAATTAATTATAGATTTAATTAATACAGCGTATTAATATTTTGTTATAGATATTTTTTGAAGTAATCCTCAAACTACGCACCCATAAACCCTTTGAAGTATCTCATCAGGGTTAATTGTCATGTTTTATCAGTACTGCTAATGTTAATAAAATAACTTTAGGCTGAGATATGTGTTTTAGCGATCGCTTGTTTTTTGCCTGACCTCACAAAATCGCGTTGCTCCTGGGAGTGAGGTCAGTCACGACAACTTGCTCAAGGCAGTGAAAGTCTGTAGATGCATTCTCCGTATTTACTTATCTTTACATAGTTTGGTTTTTTCGCGCCGACTTACTAAATCCAAATCAAGAGATTGAAATGGGAAACCTAAGCGTATTGGCTCGAAAATTATATAGTGATGAATCAAACGCTCGGCGATCGCCCCATTTTATTTGAATCCAATTCTCAACACAGTGATGACTTTATTTTGTTACAGATGGTCGATCTGATTGCTGATACATTCGGCATTCACATCAAACCACAGTATCAAGATAGATTAAAGAAAAATCTTTTAACTCGCATCCGGGCGCTAGGATTATGCTCACTCAATGATTACTATCAGTTCTTGGTAGCAAATCAATTAGTTCCTGGTGCGAAAGAGTGGCAAGAACTAATCTCTTTACTCACTGTCACTGAAACTTATTTTTTTCGGGATCAGGGGCAGATGTCGCTGCTCAAAAATCAGCTGCTCCCAGAGTTAATCGAGCGCAAACGGGAGCTTAGTTTAACTCAGTACAACGCTGCTAATGGAGAATTTTCTCGGCCGACATTACGGCTTTGGAGTGCCGGGTGTTCGACTGGTGAAGAAGCTTACTCACTTGCCATTCTAGTGAAAGAACTAATCCCTGACAATCAGATATGGGACATTCTGATTTTAGGCACAGATATTAATCAACCCGCGATCGCCCTGGCTCAACAAGGAATTTACAGCGATTGGTCTTTTCGGACAACCACTGAAGAAATCAAAAATCGCTACTTTCGATCCCACAAAAAAGGTTGGAAAATCGATCCTGCTATTCAAGCAATGGTTACATTTCAACCTGGAAACCTGATGCAGGATAACTTTCTTGCTTACGCGTCTAGCATTCACAATTTCGATTTGATTATTTGCCGCAATGTGTTTATTTATTTTGACTTCGACGCGATCGCACAAATTATAAGCAAGTTTTACTGCTCTCTGACACCAGGAGGTTTTCTGCTCACAGGCCACACGGAATTATACGGACAAAAAACTGAACCGTTTCAAATCAAAAATTTTCCCCAATCTGCGGTTTATCAAAGACATACCTCACTCGACGAGCAGAGCAAAGTCTTGAATACCATAACACCTGCTGCCATTGAGAGCAGGGAAACCGAAATTTCTTACCCCTCTCTCACGGTTTGGTTAACAAAGTTATCTGTTGAGGCGAGCAGGGAAAGAAGAGAAGCAGGGGAAGAGAAATTGTTTAATATTAATAACTCTCTTCCCTCCCCTGCCTCCCCTGCACCCCCTGCCTCCCCTGCTTATCCGAACCATCCCTCTCTCCCAAGCTTGGAGACAGGCTTCGACGTGAGCGCAAACACCCAAAGTCTTTTAGATGCAGCCAAGGAATCGCTTATTCAAGAAGCTTATGCCGATGTCATTCAAATAGCCCAACAAGTGATTGCTCTTGCCCCCCAAGACTTTCAGGCATATTGTTTGATGGCAGAAGCTTACGCGAATTTTGGCGATTACTCCCAGGCGAATCAGGCGTGTCAGCAGGCACTCCAGATCAGCCCATTGGCGATCGAACCCTATCATTTATTGGCTCAAATCGCCGAAGAGCAAGGAGATCGCGACAGTGCCAAATTATTTTTAAAACGTATTATTTATCTCGCTCCTAATTCTGTTACTGCTCACCTGGAATTGGGTTCTATATACGAACAAGAGGGAAATGAAAAACAGGCTCAAAAAACCTGGCGATCGCTTCTAGAAATTTTGCAAAATCTACCCCAAGAAGCGATCGATTCCCATAACCAGCAAACCACTGCTGAATTAAAAGCACACGTTCTTAAGCACTTAAATCGAACTACTTATGAGCCATGAATCTTATTTAATGTTTAAACTCAATCATTCACGCTATGGCATTCCAGCTACAGCCGTGCAAGAACTCTTCTTTCTGCCAGAAGTGACTGCGATCGCACAAACTCCCAGCACAATTTTAGGCGTAATTAACCTGCGAGGGAAGTTTCTGCCCGTGATGGATTTATATCACCGTTTAGAACAAGCACGTCCCCCTTTTCAATTGACTGACAGCATGATTGTCCTAGAGTGGCAAACTCAACGAATCGGAATCATCGTCAATCAAGTGGATAGCGTACAAGCGATCGCACCCGATCGGATCGCTGCCAATGTTTGCGATCGATCGAAAGAGAGTTTGCCGGATAGATTGGTGGCTGGCATTGCCAATGTTGAGGAGGGCATCGTTACATTGCTCAATCCCGAACTGTTGGTGGAACACGCCTTTATAGAGACTGTTTTCAATCTAAATTCTGATTTTAACAACGGCTCAGTCAATGATGCACTAAAACATTCCTCTGATTCAGCCCTAAATCAGGGCTTATACGCTCATTTTGATTCGCAAGAGCGACAGATTTTGCAAGAGCGAACTGAAACTCTGCGGTGTTCGATTGATAACGAAGATTCGGCGTCGCTTTTACCTCTAGCGGTTGTGGGGTTGGCGGGTGAGTACTTTGGGTTTGGCTTGGAAACGGTGCATGAGTTTACCGAGATTCATAAGATTACCTCGATTCCCTGCTGTCCGCCGCACATTGTTGGCAACATCAACTTGCGGGGCGAAATTGTCACCTTAATTAACATCAATGGTGTAGTCGATCTGCCCATAAATGGAGTGCGATCGCCTACGGCGGGGCGTAGCCCATCGCATCAGCAAGCCGTTGTCGTGCGTCTGGAGCAACGAGTGGCGGGCATTGCCGTAGATGACATTTTTGATGTGACGTATATCCATCCCTCCCAAATGATCGCGGCTCCAATTGCCCTGCATTCTGCCAAAGACGACTATCTCCAGGGTGTCGCACCTTATCGCGATCGGATGATGAGCATCATCAATTTATCTAAATTGCTCACCTCTGAGGTGTTAGTTGTCAATGAAGAAGTCTAAGAGGATGTTTGAAAAGTCCTCTTGTTGGTATCGAAAAGTTATAGATCCCCCTAAATCCCCCTTAAGAAGGGGGACTTTGATTCCAGTTCCCCCCTTTTTAAGGCTACCGTGTACACACAAGTTATCGAATTACTACCAGTTCTCGAATTACCCCACCC
>NZ_JAVRCA010000030.1:0-92078 GCF_034530995.1 Nostoc sp. DedQUE04
GTTACTTGGCTAATTTAGAGAGTCGTCTTCTCTAGTAAGTTTTACCACACTAGCTAAAAATGAACCGGTTAAAAGCGAAATAAAATTATTCCAATAAATACTACCAAATCGTCTACGTGTACGGTTAACACTAGATACACCAGCTATCACAGTCATGCTCAAAGCTAAAAGTATTATCAATACAGGGTTGCTGAGAGTAAATACCCACTGCAATATATACCCCACTAGTAACAACTGCACCACCATTCGGAGCGAGGCTATCCCTAGACTTTGCTCTAGCCCCAACTGTAAGCCCAAGGAAAGCCCTATATTGATCACAATAAACAAAGTCGCTAAAGCCAGTTGTCCGTAACTAATCTGGATATAATTAGTTTCCATCAATCTTTTTCCTTCAAGGTAATTTGGCGGTTGGTAATGCGTGACAACTGGGTTGGGTCATGACTTGTCCAGAGATATGCCCGTTGTGGGTCTTCATTTTGCCAAGCTGCAACTAAAGCTTCTAAATTTTGGGCAGTTCCAGCATCCAGTGAGGCAGTAGGTTCATCCAGTAGTAGTACTTTTGGTGAAAGTTGCAAAGCTCGTAAAAAGGCGACAATCTGCGCCTCACCACCAGAAATAGCACTAATCGGACGCTGCAAAAAGTCAGCCGTTTTATGCAAAAGATGCAGATAGTCTAAAATCAACTTGCGGTTGTAAACTTGATGGTGGTGAACTGCTAATCGGTAAACTAGCTGGAGATTTGACTCTACAGTTCCTTCCAAAAGAGCTGGTCGTTGGTGCAAATAAATAACTTGAGAACGATAGCTGGGCATAAACCAGGAATTCATCAGCTGTCCCTGAAAAATGATTTGTCCTGCTTGTACTGGTTCAAGACCAGCTAAGGCTCGTAGCAGTAAGCTTTTCCCAGAGCCAGAAGCACCTACCACCGCTACTCGCTCCCCTGGAAATAATTGAAAACTCAGGTGACTCCAAACCCAGTATTTTTCAACGCTTCGACCCAAGTTTTGTACACAGAGAATCGGGTTATGGGAAGATAATTCTAGTTTATTATTTTGGCTTTGGGTAAATTGCTCTTTCATTTATGCAGGTTGCTTGGTTTGTAACCAACGAATTACTAGAAAACTGATCGTTCCATAAAAAGTTATCAATATTAAAAGCGTTATTTCTCCAAAGAACCATTTGAAATTTAATCCCTCACCTATCCAAAAAGTACCAAATGCCATTAGCATGATACCTGCACTTAGCTTAATTAAGATTTCTGGAACTTGAAGCAATTGTCCATGTAACAAAGTTACTACAGCAATTGTTAAGAAAAATGCTAAAATTGCTCCTAATAAAGATTCATTCCAAGCACTTGATGCTAAACCAAGAGTGGTGACAATAATGGCTACTTCTAATGCTTCAAGAGCAGCACTTTTAGTCATTAAAATAAAATTCAGGAAGTTGAAACCAGTTGTTTCCGTCTCTAAAAAAATACCTTCAGAGGTGAGTGGGTCACTAACCCATCCAGCACGTTTACCCTCAACTTGTCGCCAAACGGACTTTTTCACCCACCCGAAACCGAACCATAGTAGCAACAAGCCAATAAAAATTTGCAGTAATTCTAGGGGAATAGCTTGTAATTGAGTTCCTAATATTATCGCTGCTAGACTAACAACAGACAAACCTACGATTACTCCTAAACTCGCTTCTCGTGGATAACCAGAACGAGCGATCGCATAAGCAATTGCTGCTGTTTCGATAAATTCTACACTGGCACTGCCTAAAGCACTAACAAATACACCAATATTCATACTGCTTTTTTCCTAATCCTTGAATTTTGAGTGACATAATTCCAAATCAAACAGCCTGTAATTTACCCTTACGTCCTACTGGTACACACATTGGCGTTCCCAGAATCGGGTCAGGAATAATACGGCACTCTAACTCGAAAACCTCCTGAACCATTTGCTCACTCATCACTAGCTTTGGTTCTCCAGCAGCAAAAATTCGACCATCTTTGACAGCAATCAGATAATCAGCATAACGGCACGCCTGATTCAAGTCATGCAATACCATCACAATTGTCCTTCCCTGACTTTGGTTCAACTCATACAACAAATCTAAAACTTCTATCTGGTGCGCCAAATCCAAAAAAGTAGTCGGCTCATCCAAAAGCAAAATATCTGTATCTTGTGCTAATGCCATTGCAATCCAAGCACGTTGTCGTTGTCCACCAGACAAAGTATCTAATCCTCTATCTGCCAACTCCAGTAAATCTGTAATTAAGAGTGCCTGTTGCACTATTTTTTCATCTTTGGCTGACCATTGCTGCAACCAATTTTGATAAGGATAACGCCCTTGTGCTACCAAATCTCTGACTGTTAACCCTTCCGGCGCTACTGGTCCTTGGGGCAAAATACCCAACTGCTGCGCTACTTCCTTGGTGGAAAGCTTCAAAATTGAGGTGCCGTCAAGATATACTGTACCGTGATTTGGCTTGAGAAGTCTGGCCAGACCTCTTAACAAAGTTGATTTACCACAACCATTAGCACCAACTAAAGCACTAATTTGTCCGGCAGGAATGGCCAAATTTAAATCTTTAATAATTGGCACACCACCATAAGCTAAAGACAGACTTTTGGTTGATAATCCTTTCATAGTTGATACCATTTTGAATCTTGAAGAACACAGATCGCGTAGCATATCGTAGACAAGGCAGAAGGCAGGAGTGAGAAAATCTTTAATTTTGAATTTTGAATTTTGAATTGATTCGTCCCTTATTTTTTCTGGTTACGAATTAACAAATACAGAAAATAAGGCGCACCAATAGCAGCAGTTACGATCCCACAAGGAAGTTCGATAGATCCAAACAACGTTCTTCCTAGCAAGTCTGCGACCACAACAATCACACCCCCTAACAATGCAGAAGTAGGAATTAACCCTTCATGATTTGTACCTACCAACTGTCTGCCTAAATGAGGTGCAATTAAACCGACAAAACCAATCATTCCGGCAGTAGCGACTCCTGCACCTGCTAAAGCTACACCCACCAGCACTAGCAAACCACGTTGCCATTCCACGCGAGTACCTAAACCTTTAGCGACATCATCTCCTAAATTTAAGACGTTCAAATGTCTTGCCAATGTCAACGCCATTGGTACGAAAACAATCAACCAAGGTAAGAAGGAGAAGACTTGCTCCCAAGTGCGTCCGTAGACACTACCAGCCAACCAAACCAAAGCATTACTAACGTCATAAATATCCCCAAAGGTAATCATCAAGCTGGTGAATGCACTGGCGATCGCAGACAGCCCCACACCCATTAAAATTAGTAAAATCGGCGAACTACCGTTATTCCAAGCTAGGGAGTAAATTAAAACAGCCATTAATAAAGCACCTGCAAAGGCTGAAACAGGCAATGTATAAATCGGTGCTGATGGAAATAGGACAATTACTGTCACTGCTGCTAAACTCGCCCCAGCATTGATGCCAATAATACCAGGGTCAGCTAAGGGATTGCGTGTTAAACCTTGAAAGATAGTGCCAGAAATAGCAAAGGCCACTCCCACCATAAAAGCGACAAGGGTGCGGGGTAGCCGTAGGTTGTGAATCACGAATGTATGGTCTGGGTTGCCCGTATCTAAACCAAGTACAGTTTTGACGATATCCAAGGGCGAAATGGGATATTCTCCTCTGCCTACATTCATCACCATCGCCACTATAATCACCACTGCCAAACATAACAGCATTAGTGGCACACGTCTGTCTATGCGAAAAGATATCGCCTCGAAACGGATGACGAGCCAATCCAACTTCATTTCTTCACCTTTGACTTAGCCAAGTAGACAAAAAAGGGCGCACCAACCAGTGCTGTCATTACTCCCACAGGTAATTCCTGGGGCTTAAGTAATACACGCGCCGTAATATCTGCAACCAAAAGTAAAGTTGCACCTACCACTGCGGAGTAAGGCAAAATCCAACGGTAATCGGCTTTGATGAAAAATCTCACAATATGGGGAACAACTAAGCCGATAAAGCCGATTGGCCCGGCAATAGATACGGAACTTCCCGCCAGTAAAACAACGCTAATAGCCGTGATGATTTTCACCCAAGCTGTCTGTTGACCTAAGCCTTTTGCTATATCTTCACCGAGACTCATGGTAGTAATTTGTCTACCAAGGGCAAAAGCAACGATTAATCCAAGGGCGACGAAGGGCAGTGCTTGCAAGAACATATTGATATCGCGCCCAGCCAGTGACCCAGCTAACCAAAATCTAATTTCTTCTAAGGTGCGTTGACTGACGATCAGGATAGCAGTGGTGAGGGAAGAAATCAGAGCCGTGAGCGCAGCGCCTGCTACTGTGAGATTCAATGGTGTAGCCCCTCCTTTTCCTAGAGAACCAAGGAAGTAGACTAACATCGCTGTGGCTCCTGCACCCAAAAAGGCCACAATGGTTAAAACACTCAAAGACGAGCTGCCAAAAACAAAAATTGTGCCAACTACAGCCAATGCAGCCCCCGACTGAATACCCAAAATCCCTGGATCTGCTAAGGGGTTGCGCGTTAAACCTTGCATTAACGCCCCTGATACTGCCAAGGCTGATCCTACAAGGATAGCAATGAGCGATCGCGGTAATCTCACAGTTTGAATTACTAGATGTTCATAAGAACCATCAAAGGCTATAAAAGATGTCAAAACCTTGTCTAGAGATATTTCTGCTGCACCAAGCGTGACACTGTATACCAAGCAAATCAAAAGGATAACCAGTGCCAAAACCAGACCAGCAAAGAGTGATAATTGTGGCTTTTTCCATCCTCTAGGCGACATTGTGGACGCTTTTGTCATTCTATTTGTGTATTCTCTCAACAGTTAATTGTTTCTTAGCCATCAGATTGATAATTTTGATAAAATTAGGACTTACGCATTGACAAGAAATACCAAATATGGGGAAGTTTAAAAACTACATCTTTATCCTTTGTGTCGTCTAGTTTTACTAGGGCTATCAATACTTGGGGGTATCTCTGACTGTTCGACATCTTTACTAGGGTTATTTTTACTAGGGGTTATTTTTACTGTTCGACATCGTTACTAGGGCTGTTTTCGATATCCCCCAATAATGTGTTTTAGGCAGTCACTACCTTGGGTTGAGGTTTAGTGAATAACTCAGCTAAATGATGAGGTTGGCGATCGCGCCAGTTCCCCTTATGATACGCATACCCCGCGATTAACGGGAACGCCACAGTCGCCTCAGAAAATACCATCTGTTCAGTAGCTTTATCTACCTTCCCCCAAGAATGAGCCTCTTTGAGAGTAGAACCAGATAAAGCCCCATCCCGCTCATCGGCGACAGTGACTTGAATTGTATACTTGTGCATACTCGTATCAAATCCCAGCATTTCCGCAGCTACCACCGTATCCTGAGCGAAATTTTTTGGTACACCACCACCAATCATCACCAATCCAGTGTAGTTGGAAGCCAGTTTGCACTGCGTCAACTCCCGAAAGTCTCGCACTGAGTCAATGCTTAAATGCGATTCTGGAGAATTCCATTGGTGATGCACTAAGCCAAACCCAGCCGAACAGTCACTAAAAGCGGGGACAAAAATTGGTACAAGGTGTTGATAAGCAGCTTGCACTACAGATTGACCATAATTACCCCGGCGTTCTAAATAAACCGCCATCTGCTCAATAAATTCCCGTGAAGAATAGGGACGCTTCTCTAAATTCTCGGCGATTTCTGCAATGGTCATATCACACACCCGCAGTTGATCTTCATCAATGTAAGTGTCATATATGCGGTCTATCCGTTGCTGACGCAGTATCTCATCATCAGCAAAGGGGTCGCCGACATAATGACGATAACCCAACGCTTCAAAGAAATCTTGGTCAACAATATTTGCACCGGTAGATACAATCGCATCTACCATATTGTGAGTAATTAAATCGTGGACTATTCCCTTGAGTCCAGCACTAAATAAAGACCCAGCTAGACACAGAATAATCGTACATTCTTTGTCTTGCAGCATTGCGTCATAAATTTTTGCTGCCCGTCCCAAATTTCGACCTTGGAAAGCTGTTTTACCCATAGCTTCCACCAAGCCAACAACATCGAAAGCTTTGATGTCAATTGGTTGAACGGTCTGTTGCAAAAGTTCTTCACGATTCATGGTAGATTGTCCTTTTTATTGAAAATAAAAGTTATACGGTCTGCATAGCGACTACAAGGCAAGTCTTGCCAATGTACTAGGCGCTTCGCAGTGGTCGTACCAGGACAAACCAGGATCAGATTGCCGTCTTTTATTTAACTTGACGTGCAAATCCCAGATACTCATGAGTTGGATGAAACGATTGTTCAATTTTGCTATTAATAACTTCTCAAACACTACAAGCCACCCATGATACTCAATTTACGCCAAACTAACAAGTGGTTGTCAAAACTAGCTCAATTCTTTCCAATGCCCAATCTATTTCATCTTGGGAAATAACCAAGGGTGGAGCAAAGCGAATGACATTATCTCTAGTTTCTTTAGCTAATAACCCCTCTTTAGCTAAGGCTTTACAAAACCGTCTAGCACCACCAGCTTCGGGGTGCAATTCCATCCCAATTAATAAACCTTTGCCACGCACTTCCTTAATATGTGAACTCTCAATTGATTGTAATTTATCTAGAAAATATTCTCCCAGTTGTAAGGCTTTTTCTGGCAAATTTTCTTCTATAAGAACATCAAGTGCTGCAATTCCAATAGCAGCAGCTAAAGGATTTCCACCAAAGGTACTACCATGATCTCCTGGTTGAAATACACCCATCACTTCGTCAGTAGAAATAAACGCAGAAATGGGATAAAATCCACCAGACAAAGCTTTACCTACAGTTATACCATCTGGCTTAACATTCTCATATTGATGAGCAAACATTTTACCTGTTCTTCCCAACCCAGTTTGAATTTCATCAAAAACCAGTAATACATTATGATGGCGACAGATTTGTTCTGCTTGCTTTAAAAACCCGTTGGGAGGAACGATAATACCTCCCTCACCCTGAATTGGTTCTACCAAAAATGCAGCAGTGTTAGGAGTAATCGCTTTTTCTAATGCTTGGGCATCACCAAAAGGGATAACTTTAAACCCAGTAGTTAAAGGACCAAATCCATCTTGATATTGTTCTTCTGTAGAGAAACTGATTAAACTAATAGTGCGTCCAGAAAAATTATTACTACAAACAATAATTTCTGCTTGATTTTCTGGTACACCTTTTATTTTATAAGCCCATTTACGAATGGCTTTGATAGCCGTTTCCACAGCTTCGGCTCCCGAATTCATGGGTAGCACTTTTGGTAAACCAGAAATCTCAGAAAGCTTCTCATAAAATCTTCCCAATTGGTCATTGCGAAAAGCCCTGGAAGTTAGTGTAACTTTCTCGGCTTGCTCAATCATGGCTGCAAGGATTTTGGGATGACAATGACCTTGATTTAATGCTGAGTAAGCTGAAAGAAAATCTAGGTATTTTTTACCTTCTATATCCCATATCCACACTCCTTGCCCTTTAGTAATGACTACATCTAAAGGATGGTAATTATCAGCACCATATTGTTGTTCTATTTCAATATAATCCTGGGTATTCATAGTGTTGAGGTTGGGAATTCCCAGAGTTACGTTTGTTGCTTGCATATTTACTCCTGATAGCTTTGAGGGGTTGAAATAAAACTAGAAAATATCTGAAAGACTACCAATTGAATGAGACATTCAACAGGTATGAGCATAATTTGAAAAAATCCCGATCAGTTCTTCGTTTTATAGTTCCCAATTTCAGGGCGCTATTTACAATGAGAGCAATACTGCAACTCACTTTTCTTCGGTCTGCATATCAAAGATATACGCAACTTTGATACTGATGGATTTTTTCTAAATATCTAAATAGCCGATAATTATTGACCAGGCATTCCCTTTTTTCCAGATACGCAACTTGTGTAGGACTTCTGCCTACTTTTAGTGAAGAAAACCAGTTGCCCACTCTGTCTGAATGTAAAATTTTGCTGGCATAACAACCAAGGGTGTAAACTACAATCTTTTTAATAATACTTTTATTTATATCCGCAATTCACAGATAAAAAATAAAAGTTGATAAACAGGCGCTGGGTATTCTAACTTAGAGACTTTTGTCTCATTCACAGTTGTACCAAAGTGCCAGATTTATACTCTTATTTTTACCTTACTTCTGATAGATAGCCTACAGAAGTTAAAGGCATAACTTAGTATATCACTGTTTGACATGAGAGCAATTATAAAATCCATTCTTTGTCCAACTTTTTAGACAAATACCTGTTTTTTCCCACAAACTCATTTTGCTGTGTACTTTTCCATCTGGCATAATAGCATCAGTTATAATAACCCGATCAAGGTTGGTTGAAATTAGATATTTGGCTCCGTTCAAATTGGCTTTTGTGAGGTTAGCTTTAGTGAAATTCGTCTGATTTAGATTGGTCTGACTCAAATTAGCTAAAGTTAAATAAGCCGATGTGAAGTTAGCATAACTCAAATCTGCCTGAGTTAGATTTGCTAATATCAGAAAAGATTCTTTGAAGCAAGTTCCACGCAGATCAGCTTCATTCAAATTAACATCCATCAAAGAAGCCTTACTTAAGTCAGCCCAACTAAGGTTTACTCCTCTCAAATTCACCCCTCTCATGTATATTCCTTGAAGGTTTACCCCACAGAAATTACGTTGTCCTGCTGCATACCTCTGCAATACTTCTTCTGCTTCCATGCTTATATTCTCCTTTGTTAACTTTCTTTAGGTAGCAGAATGCTAACAAAGACATCTGAAATTAAACAATTTTAGATAAATTATAATAACGGTTTTGTAAGATTTTTACTTAGGGTTAATTTACTTAATTTCATAAATAAATTTTCCTCTAACTATCTCAGTTCTAATTATCCGATGACTTCTGTTTATTGAGATTTTTAGTAAGTTGTACAATCCAGTTTGGAGTCTCTGCATTTTCCCAACCAGCAGGCCGTTTTGAAATATACCAACCAATTGAACCAACAATTGTAGCTAGTAGAAAGCCACCAAGTATTATTGCCAGCAAAGAAATTTGGATATATCTTGTATATGTAGGATTAGTTGCTATCTCGATCAAGACTAACATTTAAGATTTCATCTCCTGTAAATACACTCACTCTAGCGATATCAAATTAAGAAATGCTGGTTAGTCTTCATTAGTAATGACTAAAAAGAAATTTCTTTTTTAATTCAAAATATTTGAGTAAAAAATCATGATTAATATTTTTTTTAATATTCTTAACTAGCTATAAAAAATTATCTTTTTACATTACTATCCAAACTATCAAATACAGATTAGCATTGAATTCCCAAACTCTCAATGCTGGGGTGGGGGATGAAAAGGTGAAAGATTATTTCAGCGCCTATGCCAGCAAAAAAATAAACAACCAGAAAAACCCAGCTATCACGTCTCACCTTCTTGAAACGCCAACTCCAACGAAAACGGTAGACACCCAGGATTAGTAGCTGCCCACTCGTTGGCTTCTGCAATTAAGGTTTTGTTACCTGAATCGAGATAAAATTGCATTTTTGCACTCTGCTCCAATCTTTCGCGTTCTTTGCCCCGAATTAGGCATCGCGCAATTAGGCAGTACTCTCTAGCTACACGCTTGGCGTGAGATGCTGCTTGGAGTCGCAACTTAGTCAGATTCTTCAGTTCTGACAAAGCGAGAGTTGCTGCTGAGTCGCCTGAAGATGTACTTTGATCGCTAACTTCAGCTTTTTGTGACGTTTCAGACAGCACAATTGCAGGTGTAGGCGCAGTCAGCGGAATACTGGCAGAATTGATTAATAAGTTTTTGTTATTGTAATTTTCAGCCGCGCTGGGGTTAGAAAGGTATTTAGAATACTTATCTGAATTACTTTGATTAACATTTTGAGTAAGTTGTATAATATTTGAAGAAACTGATGAATTATCAGAATTATTGAGAGATAAAGTTAACGACAAATCTTCTGGTTGTAATAAATTCAATTCTTCAGAATTAATATTAATTTCCTCACATTCATCTTGTACCTGTAGTACAAAAAATTCTCCTTCAGACTCAGCAACTTCTTCAAAACTTACGGCTGCCAACTGCCCTGTAGGGGCATCGGCAGCCGGAGGTAAACAGTTACAAAAAACCTTCATATAGTAAAAATGACCGTCACTTTGCTTTTGGCAAGGGTTTTCAACACTCTGTTTTGCAAATGAGTTTTCAAAACTATCAAATTGCCCGTCATTACTTGATTGATAAGGGTTTGAGCTATTTTCTGCCCACGGGTCTAAGATGTAGCGCGTGGGATGCCACAAATGCAAGTGCTTTTGTAGTGTCTCTTGTGAGATAGTTTTGTAAAAGCGGCGCTTGTACTCAGCACGTATTGCTTTACCCCGTTCAGTAGCCCCTACTGGCAACCCTCTATCCCACTCTATTGCCCTTACCACTAACTGGATGCGTTTTTGGGCTTGTTGGCTGCGTTCCCAGTTCTGTTGCTTACGACGGTCAAATGGGATTACGTTGTCTTTGGGTTTATCAATGCTGTTAATGCCTGCTATGGCTTCTGCAAATGTGTTGGCGAATGTACTCAATAGCCGTTCGGGATAACTAATATAGGCGCTGTACCATTTGTTGCGAATTGTGGATTCTACCCAATGCCGCACTCTAGCTTCGATTTCGTGTTGGTGTTGGCAATATTGGCTGTAGCCTGGGGCGTTAATTGCGGTAGTAAGGCAAAATTCGACTAACTTATCACTCTCTAAGTCTAAAAAGACGATTCCGTAGCCTACGAAGATTTGTAGGAGGGTGTTTGTTTGTCCTTTTCCTGTCCAGCCTGTGGTAATGATTTCTTCCCAGTTGGCACGCCACTGTACAACGTCAGCAGATTCTTGCTTGCGATATCTCTCTCGTGAAATTTGTTTTTTGGCTTTGTTCGCTACCCGTTTTAGTTTGGTTAAATCTTGCCGACTTGCCGCGCGATCGCAATAATCGAGGAAGATAGAAACTGAGTCACTAATTGGTTGTAGGTCATCATTAAGTAAAAATGACCCGCTACCCGGTTGCATGGGGCAGCGGATGGCTTTGTAGTTGGTTATTTGTTTGGCACTATATGGTTTGGTATTGGGGAAGATTTCTAGGTGTCCTTGGCGGAGGATAAAGCCTGCGTTTCTTAAGGTAATCTCTAAGGCGCAGGCTAGGGGAAAGGTGGGCAGGGGGGATGCGAAGCTTAGGATTAGGTGATAACCGCCACTAAAGCTGGACTGGAGGATGATGATATCGACTATACCGATGTCTTCTAGCGCTGCTTCGATGCGATTTATGGATTCAATGTTATGGTAGTCGCCTAAGAAATCTAAATCAATTGTGGCGTAACGGGTTGTGTTGTCAAAGCGCAGACCTACTAGTTTTGACTTGTCTTGGTGCAAGTTCCACAGTTGGGAAGGTTGGAGGTAATAATCGATGGTACGCCATGCTGGTTTTACACCTTCTACTAAAGAAGGGGCAACTATCGCCCCAAATGGATGCCAAAAGCGCTCTACGTAGCGTTTGCCCACGGATTCGGCAGGCAGGTGGGGTTTGATTTTCTTTTTTGAAGGCTGTGAAAGGCTTAATTGGGGCTTGTTCTCGACATCTGAAGAGAAATTTTCTTGGTACATGAGTGACTGTCCTGATGATTTTTGTGCATCAGGTAGTCTCGCTGTTGGTCAAAATGTGTTAGCCTAAATTTGAAATTTTATTTTGAATTAAGCGGTTGGTTATCCGCTTGTTGGAGGCGACTGGTAATCGTCTCGTGGTTGAAAGCAAACAGAGGTTTATACTTGTTTAGGCTTAGACATACGTAGGCTTAGGCTAAGATTTAGTCCAACACGCTTCACCAACAACAATGCGACTACCCAACTTTTTTTTGGTAATTATTTAAATGAGGCAGTTCGAGCGAAGTTGTCACTAAATCGACAAAATAGTTTTGGGATGACAATGCAAAGCTAGTAACACCCACCAGTGTCACCCCACATTGGCTCTTGTTAGTACAACTGGTGAAGATGAAATTACTCATACTCCACCACCGAGTTAAAAAACAAAAAACAGTCAAATATCTTGATACAAGTTCAGCACCCACAATAGTGAACTCGTATTGCAATTAGTATTGAGATGCTAATTTAGTAAGTAATGTTAAATTGTGGGACAAATTCTCTACTAAATTAGCAGCCCACAGCTACCTATGCAGCACAAATTTTATCCTTTTTTCTATTTGTAGATACTTCCATTGCTTTCATTTGGGTCTTATAATCTTCCCACGTTTTTTCAAATACGTCAGACTCATACATCCGCAATAAAACCTCTTCTTTATCAGTTAAATTTGGGAGTTTTAACAACTCCGCTAAAGATACCTGAACTGGGAAAACATCACTAAACTTTTGCATTAAGTGAAATATTCTCTTCCTCTGTGATGCAGATGGTTCATCCTGCAATTCTGCATCAATTTGTCGCGGACGTAGATTCACAATTTCTAAGCTCATATTCACTAAATTCCTCAATCCAAACACAACAAACTCATTAGTTATATCAATAACCCGTCCCACAATTTCCAATTCGGGCCGCAGTCTCTTCTTGAATTGATATACTTGGTCAAGCTGGAAACGTCGAAACGGATTGCGATCGCCATTCAGCATCCAAGCAATACCATCGCCTATACTACCTATCTCCGAAGCCTCCAGAAGGTCTATTACCTGGTTACAAATATCTTGATTGCAAACAAACTTGTATGCTGCATCAATACTTCGGTTAAATTCCATCTCCAGTGCAACAACTGCCTTAAATTTTTCCAGTTCTCGTAATTGAGAAATTAATTCAAAAACTTTCTTGCCCTTGTGATAACTACCAACACTTATATTTAGATTCTCCGAAACCTCCCGAATCACGGGTTTACCCTTCTTTAATTGAGACTTACTCTCATTTATCGAATGATTCAAATTTGAACACTTCGATTCATTCAAACGACGAGCGCTCTCCCTTTGTCTTTCTTTCGCTTGTGGACGAAGTACGCTCTCCCAGTACTGCCCCTCATGAAATTTCTGGTAATGAGTCTTCCCGCCTTCTCGGTGCAGATTAAAGTCAAGCACTAGTTTCAAATCTTCTTCAGGCGAAGCAGACTCAACAAATTCCACTTTCACAGAGGAAATTAAGAGCTTGCGAGCTATTTGCAATCGACACTTACCTGCCAAGACTACATTGACACCAGTACGTGCAGATACCTTCAAAGATTCAAGAATCCCTTTTTCCGAGATACTTTTTTCCAAAGCTGGACGTTCCTCATTCTCACCATATATTTCTATCAGCTTCGGATGAATAACCAACTCCGCAGGAGAAATATATACAATTGCCGGATTATGCACCTCAAACATTATTGATACTCCGGGTCACAAATTGTCAAAAAGATAAGTTCAATTTTGAAAAGTCTAAGTAGAAAGCAGACAAAGCTTAATCAGCAAAACTTGTAGCACTTTCATCCGTTGGGAAAAGTAACA
Source organism: Nostoc sp. DedQUE04 (assembly GCF_034530995.1). Lineage (NCBI taxonomy): Bacteria > Bacillati > Cyanobacteriota > Cyanophyceae > Nostocales > Nostocaceae > Nostoc > Nostoc sp. DedQUE04. The sequence continues at coordinate 13,546 of NZ_JAVRCA010000030.1, forward strand.
AGTTGAAAAAATAATTAATTCTTGTAAATAGCAAAGGATTACCTACCAGAAAACCTCTCAAAGAGAATTTTCTCCCGCAGTAACTATTATTCCCAACCCATTGACAACTAATACGACTGAAGAGATATTTAACGGACTGGTATTCAGAAAAAAAGCATCTATCTAAAGAAAGATTTGTAAAACTGTGTAAACTCATGATATGATGGCTCTAGATAACTAAAATTGACAAAACAAAACTCCGTCCTGTTCTAGTAACAGGTGGGCTTGTTTTTTCCTCAAGGCCCTGTTTGCACCAGGGCCTTGAGTGAATCTTTAGGAAAAATGAACTCTACAAAAAAAGTATATCAGGCTTCATTCCATTTGGCAAAATTGTACAGTAAAGAGGGGTAAATTTTTAGATGCCTCGTCTTCAGATATTAAATCCTATTGAAAAACAAGCACTAGAGCACATAGCAGCGACCAGCAGCGATGAAGTTAGCATAAGAGCGAAAATTCTGCTGGGACTAAACGAAGGCACAAAATATGTAGCCTTAGCCCAAGAGATTGGCGTAACCGAAAACTCAATAGCAAAATGGAAAAAAAGATGGACATCAAGTACCATCTTGTCAGAAACCCAGGAGTCGGCGATCGCAAAAGCTAACGAGGTATTAGGTGTCAACGTCGGTAGACCTAAGAAGTGCAAAAGTACAGAAGCAAGCAAAATCGTCGAAATCAGCGAATGGAGCAAGAACCGAAAACCCAGTCGTTCAAAGCACCATTACCATACGCAGATAGCTGAGGAAGCTACTCGGAGGGGATTACCGACATTATCGCCAAGAAGTATAGGACGCATCTTAGAAGCCCAAACTTAATAAAAGGGATTATCAAGCAAGTACCATCCTATCTCAAAGAAGTACCCTCAAAATTTATTACCGTATAGGTGTAAATAAAAGGCACATCATTAGATTTTTAAAAGCTCTCAGGTTTTGTAAATACAAGCGGTTTTATGTCAGTTATTTTTGCAGGTTCTATACCCGAATTAGTTTCCTCCAATTCTTCAACAACACTTAAGAAAGCACCGCCCAAGGAAGCAAAAATAATTCCGGGAAAGCCCAATACAATAGCACCAATGCCGGTAGAGGCAATTTGTTCGGAGCGTTCTTTCTCAACAATTGGGAATCCGCCCCTAGCTAAGTACAATAAACCCAAACCAGAAAAAGTTGCTATAGCGCCCAAACCAATAGCAGTCAAAGACACCATTCCAAAAGCAGCATTAAAGTTCCTCAAGCAATTAAACGCAAATTTCTTCAACATAATTCATCCCTCCAAAATGCAGGTCACAAGGTTTTTAATTACTCTCGCCCCGGCAAGGATTGGGATTTGCTGAGAACTACACTACTAACCTACTCCTTACTCTATTAACAATTTCAAAACTATTTAATAGATTCGTCTTGGTTAATTTTCAGTATCGGCAGTAGTTTCATCCTCAATAGTGATAGCAAGAGTCGAACTTGCTTTATTGCTTAAACCAACATTCCACCCGGAGCGGATATCACCAAAAAACGATATCTATAAGCCATATATCTAATGTCCAAAAGTCCAAGTATTAGTTTCGTTTAATTCCAATTTTTCAAAATAATTAGCAAAACCTGAAAAATGTAAATATTCTAGCGGCATCCGAGATATTAATAGTAAAGAAAATTTTTCTAGTTGAGCTAACTGTTGTAATCGAAATAAGTCGCCGATAAAACTATCGCTAACAAAGTGCAATCTATCAAAATTATCTATCACCAGCAGCCTATTATAACCATCAGATAATTTGCTTATTATATTTTGCCAATCCTGCTGGTAGTAAAAGCTGAAGCTAATAGGAATAACGTTGAATAGATGATCCACACTAAAAGGATATTCAATATTGAGGTAAACAGACTCTAAGTTAATATCCTTAAGTAAACAGTTTTTAACAGTAAGAGTCTTACCAATATTTGGCTTGCCCCATAGGTTAATGTTTTTACCTGCATTTACCTGATCGATTAACTGACGGTAGTCTTTATAACGTAACATTATCGTCATCCTTTAAATCCAATATATCCATAAATTAAATTGACACTAAATATGTGATTTTTTGACTATGCTTCTCTAAGCTGTTTCGGGAAAATTGGTTAGATACAATAAAATTATCTAACAGAAAATCAGGTGATTGTGAAAGTCTCAACAGCACACCATCATTACCACTACTGCGATGATAATAATGAACTACAGGTGATTGGATAACTGTCAAGTTATCGTTACGGATTGCTTGTCCTGTAACCAGACCATCCATGATAAATTTGGCGGCAGCAGCTACGTTATCGCTATCTCGTCCAAAATTTTTGAGATACCAATGAAATTCAATCCAAACTGCACCATCTAAACAAAATTCACATTCTCTAACAAATTCACCAATTAAGTTTGTCCAGTACTTCTTAAGTCCAGCGCTGGCTTGCCAACCTGACCGTGCCTGGTTAATAATCTCGTTCATACTAGGAGGTAAAGGCATCGTTAATTCAAATATCATCTTCTTCACCCCCTTTCAAACTATTTAAGAATTCCTCAACAACGTTTCTAAATTTCTTGTATGACCTACCATCTTGACGAGATAAATTGAATACCGCTTTGACAATTTCATCAAGTTGATAGCCTTTTTGATGCAAATTCAAAATTGAGTTTCTTGCTTCCTCGTCAAGCTGCACCTTAAAGTTAAAACTGCCCTCAAAATCGGTCTTGGACTGTTTAGTTTTAGTAACAGCAGTAGCTTGAGATTTACCTATGTCCTTACTATTGCTCTCACCATACAAACTAGCGACAAATTCATCAAAGTCTAACCCAGATTTCCATGCTGTATAGGGGTCGTTCTGATTTTTGGCTTCTAGGAGTAACTGCTGAAAGTATTCAGGGTCTTCATCGTCAGCTACATAAAGCGCCTGGAGTCGCAGCACCTCAGTTGTCTTGTACAAGAAATCTCCGTATCCCAGTAAATAAACTGCACGTTTGTCTTTATCGTCCCCAAGGATAATACAACTGTCTTCAGGGCGAGTCGTAACAAAGGCTGTCTTCGCTGGAAAATTTGAGCGAATCAACGGGTCTATCACGTTCTTATCAGGTCGCTGGGTGTACAACAGTACATGAATCCCTGCACCACCAGCTTTTGCAAGCAACTTCATTAGCGCAGTCTCAATGCGATCGCAGTAGTTATCATCGGAAAGTAGATCAAAACACTCGTCAATTAGACAAATCACTCGCGGCATGACAAAATCAGGTGCAAACCGTAGATTGTAATGTGCGATCGTTTCAATACTGCTGTGGCGCTCAAATTCCTGGTAGCGCAATTCCATTTCTTCCACCAAGTAATTAAGCAAGTTAGCGGTAGACTCTGCATCACGTGCAACTGGCGCTACAAGATGAGGTAGCCCATCAAATTTACCAAATGTCACGCGCTTAACATCCGAAAGCGCCAACCGAACAACAGAAGGGGGATATCGCCGCACCAAATACAAGATTGCTGCTTTCTCAAACTGCGACTTTCCACCCCGCGTCCGCCCACCACCCAAGATATGAGTCACGTTATCGCTATAAAGAGGAATTTCGACATAAGTGCCATCAACATCAACACCACCGGGGATGGATACCGAATGAATGTCAGGTTCGCCCTCAAAAGTAAAATAATGGCGGAAATAAGCAAATTGTCTGTCTAATCGGGGTATGTCAAATACAACTCCCCCAGGTACTACACTCACCATTGGCGCAACTTTCAAGCCTAACTCTTCACCAAGCTGCTGTACTAAGTCATTACCGATGTCTTCTACTTTCTTGTAACTAACACCCCGTCCTAATTTTACCCTAATACGGTTAAAAGTAGGGCCATTTTTAGCATCAACATACTTAGCATTAATATTAAAATCCTCTAAGGTATCAACTAATAGTTTTCCTGCTTGCCCCATAGTTAAAATACTTGAACCAACAATCTCATTAGTAGCAATATCACTATCTAAATATTTAGGTTCTCTTAAAATAATTGAACCATCTACCGCCTGCTTTAAAGCTATCGGCTTATCCGTGGCACGCGCAACAAGCACTGCCGTTCGACAGCAATAGTTTTTAATGCAGTTATCTCTAGATTTATTAGCTAAATCAGTAAAGTAACTAATTGGTTTATTGTTTAAAAATAAATTATAAAGGTTCTCTCGAACTACTTCATATCCGATCTGCTTAAGATAAATATTTTTGATTGATTCAATATATTCAAATAAAGATTCAATAGGTGATATATTAACTATCTCAATCATTTTTTGATATACGTTATTTTGCTCCCACTGTGATGGCATTCGATTGAGATGAATATACTCAAGTGCATAACGTACAAATTCATACTGGTTTAAAGTACAGTGTTCTGCACATATTGATAATATTTCTTCATCCTTTGTACCTGCGATTACTGATTCGTATATTACCTGAAATAAAAAATCTAAATCAAATTCTATAACTTGACGTGATAATTTTGCTCTAAAGTCAATCTGCTTTAAAACAGTTTCAGCATAAAAAACCATTACGTCAGGTAAAGCTTCCCGTATACTCTCTATAATCTCTTCATTGCCCAAACTATCTTGTTTGGCCTGTACAATTGCAGTCCAAAGCTGTTGTTTTTGAAGTTCGGTATTACCATTAGTGTCATTGTATGGTGACAACATTACTGATTTTTACCTCCTAGAAATTTCAAATTTTTGTAATTGCTGCTGATAGTAAATTCTCAACTGCGCTAAAGATTTTGGGTTTTGATTGTACGAGTTGCAAATAAGACTGGCCCATACCCTACCTACTTTACATATCGCAGTATCAAACCTTCCTGCTTCAATGTCACTTAAGGCATTATTACGACGAATATATTCAATTGCCATCTTGTCCTGAGAAGCGGGGCTAAAATCCTTTAAGTTTAACTTTGGCTGAAGATCATACCAACTTTTATCCAACATTTGATAAGCACCAGCCGCAGTTGAACAAACATTTTTACCATTAATAGGAGCGCACTGTTTCTGTAACGGGTGTGTCGAAAAATCATTAAAAGTTCCGTTAAATACTAACTTCCGATAACTTTCTGTCTCACTAGTTCCTGTTTCTGCCCAACGAATTGTTGCTAAAAAAGCACTCAGCCGTGGTGAATCAGGATGTGGTGAGTAAGAACTTGTACTAACTCTTCCTCTTAAACTATTTAATGATGCTGAAGAAACACTAGTACTTTGAGAAATTGAGAAATAAATACCCAAAGTAATTAAGGAACTAGTTGATAGATGAATGGGTTGAAAACGGGATATAAATTGATGGCGAGGACTCAAAATAAACCCAGCCAAACCACCAACAATAAACCCAAATTTCCAACTATCAAGTGCTTTACCAAAACTACGCACCTGACAAATAGTATCCGCACCCTTTGATACCAATCCACATGGCAGTGAAGCTACTCCATAAGAAAATGCAACAGAGCAGGCTGCACCAACTACACCTGATATAAAAATCGGTACAATTTGCATTTCCTTTGCCAATAGCTAAATAACTTTCAACGGGTTGCTAAATACTCGTGTAAATAAGGACGGGGGTTCTGCGCTACACCATTAACGTGAACTTCAAAATGCAAATGCGGCCCCGTTGAAAAGCCCGTACTACCTACTGCTGCAATCATCTGCCCACGCACAACTTGTTGTCCTTGCTGTACATACAGCTGACTGGCATGACCGTACAGAGTAGATAAACTTCCTTGATGCTGAATAATAACTGCTTTGCCATAACCACCCTTGTCGCCGGCAAAAACCACTTGACCAGCATCAACCGCATAAATTGGTGTCCCCTTTGCTGCACCAAAATCAATCCCCACGTGAAACTTGCGATCGCCTGTAATCGGATGTGTCCGCCAACCAAACTCTGAGGTAACAGGAGTACCAGCCGCAGTAGGAAAGGCAATTCGACGATTATTTAAAACCTGATTACTACGAATAGTTTTTGGTAGTATTAGACCTTGGAGAGATTTAACTAACAGTTGAGATTCAATCCATCCAGAAACCTGGGGAATGACCATAGCTGCAATTACAACTGAGGTTGCGATCGCATATCTCCAATTTCCACTCGAACTAGTATCGACCGTCTCATCCAAATTAGTTACAGTCGAATTACTAACCTCCTTGCTACCGTCAGTTTCAAAGATTATTCGCATTCCCTCAACGCCTTTTCGCATTAGCAGGAGAAACCTGCCAACAACCAATCCTTGCAGTACTCAATACTTCCTCAAAATCATTCCTAGCCACACGGCAATCAGGAGAATTTAGGCCATCCCCAGATGTTGCAGGTTCCCTAACTTTAGGGGAATACCGTGTAGGAACAGGAGTAGAAAACGTATTCACGCCAGGTGCGGCAGTGGGTACAACAGCCGACGATGAAAACTGAAGCTTTTGTACCAATGCCACAGCATTACGCCAGTTATAAAACTGCAAATATCCCGGTTGTAAAATATCTGCAATCCATACCAGCAGTACGAACCAAAAAATTGCCTTTACCGTCATTATTCCAATTGCTTAACCACAGGCAGGGCAAAAGAGGGAACTTCCTTGGGTACAACTTCAATCTTCTTCCCAGACGCATACCCCGGCCCGGTATAACTGCCATTTAGGAAAAAATTCAACAGCATTATTAATAACCACACTCCCACACCAGCCACACCCACAGGAGATTTAATTACATCCGATAAAAAATATACTGGATACCAGCCAAATCTCCAGGGGTTTTGCGGATGCAGCCGATGTGCTTTCCAAGTCTCGATGTAGGGAATCTCTATCTGAGGAACCCTCGGCTTGTAAGCAGTAGGTGCATTGATATACCTAACTTCTACTGGCTGAGTCTCATAAGTAGTCATGGGAGAAACGTTAGGTTGCTGATTTACTATTCCTCCTTGTTGCTGTACCTGCTGCAACATGTTTTGCAAGCGGTTTGCAGGCACAATTGCTCCACCTTCAGAATAATCAACATCAAAGTTGCGGCGCTGATTTCTGCTCATAATATGACCTCAAATTAAGTAACTAGCTGGCGGGTTTATCATTTACCTGGGAGTTAGTATCTTCCCAGAAATCTTCATCCTGAAGTTGGGCGTAAAACTCCTCTGGAGATAACATTCCAGGTTGATTTTGCACTCCATCTTCAACAAATTGGCTACTGTGTACTCGCCCTAATCCAGAAACACTAGAACGAGGAGAAAATTGGACTACATTCTTGGCAGAAAACTCGTTATTGAATCTCATCCCAGAAGAAGGTGATACTGGGGGCATTAAAGAAGGCTGAATATCAGTATCAGAAGCACCAACATGAAGTTTTTGATTGCCGGGATTAGCCAAGTTATCAGACAGTTCATCTGTTTCTTCAACTGCATTGTTATAGTCAGAAATTCCCCAGCCCAAAAAACAAGCAAACCCAGCCAGAAATATAACTGCACTCATCCAATGCACTCCTGAATTTGGAGATGGCATCATCTCAACTGTTGTGCGAGTTGAACCTTCGAGGGTAGTACGAATAGGGGTACGTTTGACTGCCGCTACAACGTTGAGCGAACACAAAGCTATGCAAATTATCGCAGCAGCAAACTTGACATACATGACATCATCCCCTCGATTTATTAACAGGCTGTTTATTAGGAACTGGCTGAGGTAATTGCTTCTTCATTTGTTGGATATACATCCGCCTTTGCTCCTCCCGTTGGTGTATTCTCTCGCGGATGTCTGCCACCTGTGCCATCTGCTCTACTGGATCTAAATACCCCCGCGCTCGTAACAACTGTGCCTGTGCAAGAGAATATGGTTCTTGAGCATTCTTAATCTGAATTAGCATTTGATTCAGATCAACCGATGGTTGAGATTCCAAATTTTGAGCGTAATCAATTGCCTCTAATTTACCCAAAATCAAAACAGCAGCCGCCCCAGTTGGTATCTTCTCCTCAACTTTCGTACCATCGGTTTTGCGGTACCCCCAGTAAAAAGTATTATTTCCAGAAGCCGCTTCTAGTAAAACATCCAGCGAGTTGAATTTAACTATCTCCAGTGCCGGCATATAGTGAAGGCGGTAAAATCCAGATTTCTCATTAGCCTGCATTCTGGATATTTCACCCCGCAATTGCTGTCCCCACAATGCCGCCGCCAACTGTCGCCAGCCTGTAAGAGTAGGCGCACCCTCGACTGAGGAGTAACTGGAAAGATGGTCTATATTGTAGTCAGTACGGGAAAGCTTTTCTAAGTACACTTCCCGAATTTGGGCAACTTGCGCCTTTACCTGCTGTACCTCTGATATCTGATTACCCGGAACTTGTTGCTTCCATCCAACCATCAATGCAACCGCTCCGATAACAGACAGCGCACTAACAGTTGAACAAACCGTCCACAGGGTAACATTTACCTTTTTTTTTCTGCGACTTGGCTGTTTATTTCGCACAGGTGTAGGAGTAAACATAATTTACCCCTCATGTATTATCAACAACCAACTGCAACTGAGGGCGCTTGTTTAACTCGCGCGCGATCGCAATTCCCGCACCACCCACAACTATCCCAGTAAGTAGCAACAGAGGATGCAAGGCAAGAGTCGCCCCCACTCCCAATAATTGTCCCACCATCCCGGAAACACCCAGGTTCATCAACAAACCGCCTGCCGTGTTAACCAAAAAGTCAAATGCTGCACTCATACCTGCTCCCTGGCAATAATGCGACTAAAATTAGTAATTGCCTTGATTTTGAAAAGTTAATTAGGTTTTTTGTTCGTTCTTGGTAAACCAAATTATTACTAGTGCCAGAATCAAGCCAACTAATTCACCTATCCCCACACCAATCAAAATTGGTTGAAGACTTGGAATTTCCTGTCTCTCTTGAGTTGGGGGAACTGCTACCCACGTCCCAACCACAGTCCCAGCTACTACCGAAAGTAAATTTATACCAACTGCCTGAGTAGATGTTTTTCTCAAGTTGAGTAAACTCTCATCCCGTATTTGATAGCAGATGGGTAGCATTTGAGCTACTATTTCTTCGGAGATTGCCCGGTTTTCGGCTGCGAGGACTTCAACTGTCTCGGCTGTGGTGTCGATGTACCGACTAAAAGGGGATGAGTCTCTTGCCCCCAGTTCACTTTGCCGAAAAAATCGTTATCAATGCGCGAGTTAATTCGCTCTTGCGCTTCATCGTAACCAGGCGGAACGGAAGTATCACCTTCACCAAGTAAACTGCTGCCATGAAAAACAAATTCTTCGAGAGCAAGTGTCGAAGATTCAAGCACTACCTTATGGCGTAATTCCCCTAACTGAATACCCCTATCTGCATCTCGGTAAAGTATTCCTACAAAGCTGTCGGGTGAAGCTTGTTCTGGGTCTACGCCAAATCGCTGTTTGATGTACTCGCGTTTGTCGAACTTATGTTCGCCTACTTCTGATTTGCGATCGCGCATTGCAATCAAATGCTGGGCAGCTTCTTCAAGGGACATACCTTCACCAGAGGCTATCTCTTTGAGTTTAACTAGCTGCTGCTCAACAGTTTCGTCAAGTGTATCATTTGACTGCAAAGCTAAATCCAACAACCGACAGCAGGTACGTACTATATCAGGCGACACCTGCAAAGTCTCTGCCACTTTGTTGATATGCTTCATTTCGCTCAATCCTCCTAATAACTGCTTGCACAATTGGGTTATTTTTTTCTTCATCAGATATATGCTTAGTCAAAAAGTCATAAAGGCTTACGTCATTGACTTTTTGCAAATAAGCATCTAAGCCACCAGCAGGAATCACCTGCTGTAAATATTCTTCACAAGTCAACCGCCGAATCTTGATAGCGACGTAGAAAATGTCGGCAATCTCGACTGTTGCTGCATCAAAATATCCTCCCCGCTTTCGCGGTTTTACTATACCCGCATAGGGATACCAGCGTTGTAAAGCAGCGATCGAAATCCCGTATCTTTCGGCAAGTGTCTTTTGGGTATAGATAACGTTCTCACATATCATCAAACTCAATTCCAACTGAAAGACATCATCAATTGAAAGCAAATTAAGCTAGTCAATTACCAAATTACTTGTGAATTCTTTTTTAATTCACAACCTACTTAGATTTAGTACAAGTACAGTTCAACTAGAGTAAAACTAAAGTACAGTTAATCTCCTGCTAAACTTCACACTTGCATTTGTTACATATTGCCTATGGACAATGCAAGCACGTTTGCCTATATAAGTTCAATAATATTGAAAAATAACTAATCGAGTAAAAAGCACTATAACAGAAACATATACTCAATAGAGTTTAAATGGCTAGAAAAGAGAAATGGCTTCTGCTTGCTTATTTGGAGTTGAGATCACAAGCACCAATTTAAACTTGAAAATACTGCTGTAAAATTGGGTATAAAGAAGCAGCGATCGCCTCAAACTTATCACCATCTAAATAGGGACTAGAAATTTCCTCCCCTTCTTCGCTTAACCACTTCTGCATGAAGGGAGTATACTCAAGTGATAGAATTCCAGTCCGCCACCAGCCCGATAATGCTAGTTATCTCTTATACCAAAATAGGCGGTAATCAACGCTCTTGTTGCGGCAAAAGTCATTTATTGGATTGGAATAGGAGCGATTCTTAGGAGCGAAATTTTCGGTAAAATAACCTTTAAAATCAATTCTTAGAAAATCTTTTTTAATTTCTGCTGTTAATTTAAAGCGATAAGAATAGGTATTACGAGATAATTGTTGTAATGGAATTGAGTATTGGTCTACGATACCTGACATAAGCAGCGCTTGTTAGGCTTTTCTTTCCCTCATAGTTGATGTAACTGTATTCCTCTTGTAAAGATATTTTTTCAAAAATACTTAGATTTTTTAACGCTTTCACTTTTTCACTAAAAATTTCTACTTCTTCAAGATACTGTGTGCGAGCATCAGCATTATCTTCAAAATATTGAAAAAACTCCCAATCTGCAATAACAAATTCAAACTTACAAACGTTTAAATTGTATGTTTTCACCCATACTTGGCTGTATTGCTGCTCGTCTTTACCACAATAAGTTTTATAATAATCCCAAGCTTTTCTAACCTCATTTGCATACCGCTTCCGTGTTGAATTACTTATTATTTGCTCATCATTAATATTAATAATAACTAAAATGCACTTTGTTCCCTCTTCGTCTTTATACTCGCCAGCTACCACAGAGCGAATCACGGGAAAAAGCATTGTTGGTTTATTTAATACTTTCAATAAACGTTTAATTTCTCGCTCTATTTGTGGTTGTTTCGGCAAATATTTCTTCACTTTACACCCGTTGAGTTCGGGTTGAAATAAGTTAATATAATACCTTTCTCGTTCGTCCAAGCAGTTGATTGAAACCTCCTGCCAATAAATACGGTGCATAAGTTTGCGGTTGGAGCGGATTAATTGTGGGTATCTGTGGTGAGTTCTACTAGCCCACCGATTTTTTAGGTTGGCAGCTTGTCCGATATACCACACGCAGTCATTAATATCGGCAATGACATAAATTCCCGAACGTTCAGGCAAATGATGACGTTCGCTAAAAGTAACGTTAGACCAATCCTTCCAATTCATCACAATATTGCGGTAAGTAGGGTGTACTTACTTAAAATTCCCATTGCAGAGCTATAAAGTAAAACTACACTACGGCAAATCCTGTGACGACGATATTACCGCAATTAAATAATTAGATTTATACTTAACAAGGGTGTCCGCAGCATAATGAAGCACTGCATAAAGATTTGGGTTTGTTTTTGTTGGATGCGATCAGCCAAGCAGCGCAAAACACCCAGTAGCAACGCCCTCTTTTTAGGCAGTCATTGATTCAGATAATAAACCTGACATACTCAACACTTGCTCTGACCAATTACTGGCTACAGCAGCGATATTTCCACGTTCTGTTGGGCTTGCCCAAATATTTGACCAGTCTTGCTGCCACTCCCTTAACTGGCTTTGTAGTTGGTTTAATTCCCCTGCCTTCTCAGTATCTGTATCTGGAATAATCAACCCAACAAAAAATAGACTTTCTTCAATAAAAGCAGCAACTAAGCTTTGGTTAGCTGGATTTTGGCATCGGGATTTGATACGCGCCAAACTAGCCGCCAACTCTCCTAAGCGGTTTGCTTTAGGTTGGCGTAAAAAACTCGCTTCAATTGCTCTCCAATCAGGCATTATAGTCCTCCTAGCAATCGCCGGGTAATTAGAGCCACTCGTTCTCGAATTTCAGGAGATTGAATTTCCATTGTACGATTGTTTTGACTGGGACGGATGTTGATAATAGACTCAAAACCTACTTCTTGAGTGTAGGGAAACCAATCAGCACCCCAAATGTCTTTTTGTCTGCTACCATTTTTCAGCAAAACTTCTTCGCACTCATAATGAAGTTGACTGCCACCAGCAAGAATTTCTCTGTCTATATCGACTGCCAATTTTATAAATACTCCCCAGGTTTTGAGCATTTCGTCAAGTTGCTCTTTTGTCGCGCGTTCGCGGATCACCAAAATCAATTATTTAACCTCAGTCGCCAATATTAATTACCAACATTATTTCATCAATTGTCCTTGTGGACGGATTCATTTTCGTTGATTAGCTCGATTCAAATGAGTATTTTATCGGTTAAAAAATAACAACATCCCATGTGGATTATCTAAGGTTATATTTTTATCACTATTTTGATTCTCCGATTCATCACTTTGTAAATCTTGACTTGAAAGTGAGTATACGTCAGTTGCAACAAGCTGATATCCTTGACTAATTAAATAACCAACTAATTTATCAGGCATTACATGAGATGCACCATAACTTGGTAACAAATTATGTTCAATTTTATCCTTGTCTAAAATATTTAATTGCACAACACCTGTACGACAAAATATATCAAAGTCAATCGGCTTAACTAAGCCACTTGTAGTAATTTCAATTGAATTTGATTCCATTGTCAGTTGCTCTATACTCGCAAAATTCCGCGACCACGGGTTGCCCATTAAAAATAGCCTTATCGATATTGCCTCTGGCTGTACTTTCACAATATCTAGTAATGTTCTCGGAACGGCATCTGGTTGTAAGTAATCTGATACTCCATGAACTGAAACTAGTCGTAGGCTATTAGGAGCGTAAAGTTTTGTCAGTTTTAGTTCTGCTAGATTGCGATCGCAAAAATAATTTAACTGTAGGTTTGGGTATTGACTGCGTAAAGCTAAAAACTTTTCTGGCGGATTAGTAGCAATGTCGTAACAGTCGATTGTTGGAAGTTGGTAGCGCGTCAAGTCAACTCCCTCAAAACCAAAAAAAACTTCACGTTCGGCAAAACCTGCACCCAAGATAGCTGCACTGTCACCATTACCTGAAAGAATCGCTTCCCAAGTGAGGGGATAAACATTGGGGGTAAGCTCTAAAAGTCTAGCTCGACTAATCTCTAGAATATTGCCACTGCCCTTGTTTTCTAGGAATCTTACTGCCATAAAACCTCGCTATATTATGAAATAACCTTGGGACGACTGATTAGGGTGATATCTTTACCTTCGCCCAAACGGTACACTTCTGTGCGATCGCCAACATCAATTTCAAAAAACCGATAGCTTGTAGTAAACTGCGCCCACGGTGCCAAAGGATTAATTTTTGGGAGATTGGTTGTTGCTTGGTAGGTAATTTCAAACCCCGCTCCCCCATCTTGCTTGAACATCCGCAAAAAACATTCGTAGTCTCTAGCGTGCCAAAAATCAGTCGTTCGACGACGCACCACATCTTGGGAGTCAGAACTCATCGCCCGTGCTGCTGATGCGGACACGATTAATTGCAAATTGTCAGACATTCGCGTTAAGGCAAGTTTCTTGTCTGGATTTGAGAATATTTCATCAACAATTGGTCTAAGCTCAGGGTGTAAACAAGTTTCAGCAATGTAAAACCCTGAATACTTGCTGATAACATTCTCAAATTCCCGATCAACTAGTCTTTCGGAGTCACAATTAACCGACTTTCGTAGGCTTGCAAAAATCAAGTCTTCGTATAACTTCTGCTGCGATTCTGGCGTTGCTGCAATAATTTTAAATGCAGACCCACGCATCCCCTGAATTCCTATCAAAGCGCAGGTACAATCGAGGGATGCCGCCCACATTGCTAGAAATTTTCGATAGTTGGTATAAAGCATTAATGCTTCCTGGTAGTCAGGAGCTTTAATTTTGAGTAGATGCTTTACTGGATTGGGTTTAATTTCCCATCCAGGCTTGCATAGTAAAGCCCATAACGCAGAAGAATCTTCAATGGCATCCATGCATTTATGCCCCAAGCTTATTAATGACAATTATTGGTCTGTCCGTTCTTGTCAAACCTCATGCGGGATATCAAATCCTTAAGATGGGCTGGGTCTACACCAAACCTATGAGCAATGTCATACTCCTCATCTTCAGTTGGCGGTGCATTTAGTGTAAGTAAATGCTCCAAAAAAGGTTGCGACCCCCCTAAAGGCAAACCATCATCCGTAAAAGGTAATCTATGTTCGTGCATTGACTGCTCAAACACCGCAGGGCGGGTATTTTGTAGCCATGCTGCAACCTCACCAGGTTTTGGCGGCTCTATCCCCAGTCGATCGCATTCTTCTAATAACTCGTTTGATAATTGTGATTCTACTGCGGAGACGCTGTGCGAACGCACCACCAAATCCTGCAACCACTCCTGTAGCTTTCCTGTCTCTGGCAGTTGCCAACCCAGCGTCTGACAAGCAGCTGCAAATTCTTGTCCAACAACAGCTTCCCTATGCAAATTTTTCAGAAATGCAGCATACTCGTCTTCCGATAAGACATTAAGCTGCTGCTGAAAAAACTTTTGAATTTCTCGACTTAAGCGAAATATACGTGATGCCTGAAAATCATTGTCTTTCTTGATACCCTCAATATCACCCAAGCCAAGGGAGAGATTATCTACAAACCAAACCCCTACCTGGCCCACTTCTGGTACTGATAAACCCAAGGATTCGCACGCAAATATCAGTTCTATACCCAAAGAGGTATAACCAGAAAACATCTGCTCCAAACTACCCGGTTGAGGAATCGGCTTACCACTTTTTTGAGCTAGGTCAACTAAATCTAAACCCAAATCAACTAAACGCCTTAAAGCTTTCGCCAAAGTGCCACCCAATATCGGCAGTAAATCATCTACCTTTTGCCGCACACCGGGCGCAAGGGTAAAAGATACTCGGTCAGTATCCCCTCCAGAAAAGCGTTCGCGCTGATTTGACACACGTTTTTTGAACTTGGTTTATCGAGATTTCTCTTCAGTTTATAGAAACAACAGGGGTTTTAGTTATAAACCTTAAGTTTTATATCAAAACCTATATCGCTAGAACAAATAAACACCTCACCATCAATAAACTTTGTAATTTTAGTGATGCACTAATTTTGATTAGCGCATCACTATATATTAAGTAATATTAATTTAATGCATCACTAACTCGGCAAATCGGTAAACTTTACCTAAAAAGCACAAAAGAAGAGCTTGAGATAAATCGAGCTAACTCGGTAAAAATCGTCCAAGAGCTAATAAAGATGCAAAAGAACTACAAAATACTAGAAGTACTACCAAAACAAGGACTAGAACCAAGGCAATTTTTACGCCACTGTTTTGATATCGCTGAACTCAGTCCCCCAGAACTTCTCGAAGAAGAAACAGACTCGCAATACCGCAAAAAATGTATCACTGTACTGTGTGCAGTCTTAGGTGTACAAAGACCAACAGTTCGCAAGTGGGGAAGTGACCTCAACTTTGACGGGATGCCCAACTACTGCAAAGTTTCACTTGCTTACATTCATGCCGCCGAAATCGTGCCAAAGCAGCTAAAGAGCATCTTGAGAGGAGAATATAGCGCACCGGAAGTAGATGCTCAAACGTTTCTAGAAAAAATACTCCTTCAAGGGTTAACTGAACAACAAGTACTACAAACCGTGTCTCACGCCAATTTTCGCGCAACTTGTGTCAAAACTCTCACGCAAGTATTACATATTGGCACCAAGTCAGTCCAAGATTGGGGTCAGGATATGTCGTTTCACAAAATGCCCAAAATTCATAAACACACCTTGGGCTATGCCTTGGCTGCTATCTCCAAATCATCATCAGAAAATTGGGAAAAAGCGGCCTGACTTATTTAACTAGTCGAATTAGGAAACTTGGTCTTAGAGATTAAGACCGCGCATACAATATCATGACTACAACAACTTTTGCAAATAATTCATACGTCGAGCAGCATCAGGTAGACTCCAATCCTACCACCCACATAGAGCAAAGTACCCTAGAGTACCTCCATACGGCTTTCCTACTCTACGAGTACAAGCAGACTTACACCAAAAAAGAATATCGCGCACTGTTAGAAGAGTACGGCTGGGATAAGGGCAGTGCTGAGGAAAGGCGATCGCTCCGAATTGCCGAGAATTTTCAAGCATTTATCAGTTGCCCGGAACGCTTGGCGGTTTTACCAATATCGCTACTACTTCAGTTATGTTCCCATAACTACAAAATCCTAATTGATGAATTGAAAGATATTCCTATTGGTGGATTGACTTGTAGATTAGTGTTAGAAGTGATTGAGAAAAGAAGACTGTTTCTCAAAGCCATGAATCAAGAAAGAAAAGATGGCAACTGGCGAGCAACACCAGATGGAAATAGATATTACACCTTCGGCAAAATTATGGAGGATGACCACCAAACAGGAGTGTTTACCGAGAAGTTAATAGAGGAATTGGGATTGTCACCGCAGCGAATTGTCAGAATGGCGATCGCTGACTTATATGAAAAGCATCAAGCTGAGATAGCCAAGAATGAAATCGGCTCCTTTGAAGAACTAATCCCTTGTGAACAACTCACTGACACCATAGAAGAATTGATTCCTGCCAACGATGAAAATATCGTCAACCCAATAAATCTTGAGGTAATGCAGCGAGAACTTGAAACCTTGTGGCAAAGGGATACAGAAGAATATGACTGCGAAGAATACCTGGAAGAACCTGAAGAGTCAAACATTGACTTTGAAGAAGATGAGATTCAGGCAGTAGAAAGTACATTGGCTGGGATGTTCGGTACAAATGAAGTCCCAGCAACTGATGCAGAAGTCCTTGCAGACATATTGCGGAAAGCTTTAGATTATTCCTCAGTGCGCCGGGGGCTATGGCAATATCAACAAGCTAAAGAAGAAGCTTGGAGCCTCCTCTCGGATTCGGAAAGGAAATCTGTATGGCAGATGCTTCCAGAGGCAATCAAAAAGCTTAGTAATGCCAAACGTGAAGGGTTGATTGTCAATTTTTATGAGATGGAGTCAGGAGGGGTATATAAAGTCTTTACTACAGATTATCCACTAATAGAAGAAACAGTTAGTAATAGTCGGTTAGACAGATGGCTGGCAGATTTGAAAGTCAGGCAGAACTCCGATTGTAATTGATATGTCTTTAAAGCCAAGTGCAAGAAGTTAACATTAATTAGAATCTCAATGAACTCAACAGCAGCAAACAAAAAAATAGCTGTTAGCCTATTCTCCGGGGTGGGTGGATTTGACTTGGGATTTAATGCAGCAGGATTTGAAATAGCGATCGCCATTGATAACAATCCCATCGCCCTAGCAACATACCAACATAATTTCCCGCACGCCACAGTCTTGTGCAAAGACATTCGGGAAATGACAGGGGAAGAAATACGCGCCTGTATTCAGGCGAAGTATGTAGATTGGGACGGGGAAATTCATGCCGTTTTTGGTGGGCCACCATGCCAAGGATTTAGCGTTGCCGGACTGCAAAATGTTGAAGATGAACGCAACGGGTTGGTGGGAGAGTTTGTACGGCTGGTGTTGGAACTCAATCCCCTTGCGGCAATCATGGAGAATGTGCCGGGGATTGAAAATCAGAAGTTTGGCTGCATTACTGCTAACCTCCAAGCAGTGCTAGAAGAACATTATTTTCTCTCAAAGTGGAACCTGAACGCTTCAGATTATGGAGTTCCGCAAGCTAGAAAAAGGGTGTTTTTTGTTGCATCTAAGTTTGGAGAAATTATACCGCCGGAGCATCAACCTCAACATACAGTTAGAGATGCGATCGCAGACTTGTTGCCTCCCCTACTCCCCAAGCAAAACACTCAAGAATGGCATCCAGATTGGGTGAAGGGAGAATATGCTAAGTATCTTGAAAAAATATTCCCAAATCTTGGTATAGTAACTAACATTTGGACGGGATTCGCAGCGACAACACACGCACCAGAAGTAATTCAGCAATTTATCAACACTCCCCCAGGTGCAAGGGAAGCTAAATCCAAATCAAAAAAACTAGAATGGGATGGATTCTGCGTGACATTAAGAGCGGGAAGTGGCAACCGCACCGCATTACGTCCCCTCCATCCAGAACAGCCACGAGTTATTTCAGTTAGAGAAGCTGCTCGTTTGCACAGCTACCCCGATTGGTTTAATTTCAGCGAGGCAATACTCCACGCCCAAAGAGAAATCGGAAATTCGGTACCCCCATTGCTTGCATGTGCTGTGGGAATGCAAGTTAGGGAACATCTAGAATGCAATACCAGTTATCAAATTAATTGCCAAAATTGGCAAAACTGCCTATTTTTACCAATTTCTTGGAATTTTAAGAATATATTCGTTTTTCTCAATGAAATACTGTCTTTAAGCAGGTTAAGCAAAATCAGCAAAGAGCGATCGCCTCCCACATCTGAAAGAAAGCAAAATTTAGTGACTTGCCTGTAGGTCTGGCGGATAATAAACGATTATTTTAAGCGCGAATTTTGTGCGTCACTCTGGGGAAGAAGACCACCAAACAGGAGTACTCACACAGGAATTAATTAACGGATATGGGCTACTCCCCCAACAAATTCTTCGTGAAGCGATCGCAGACTATCACGCCAGAATCAAATTTAATCATTGACTACTATGAGTTAGAAACTGGCTGTTTTCAAGTATTTATCGCAGGTGAAGATAAGCCTGTAAGCGTTAGTAAATTAAATGTAATTACTTGGGTACAAGAGCAAGAAAGGCTCAACTGCGTAACGACATAAACCACCACAATCAGCTAACGCCTCAGCCTTAAAAATAATCCCAAAAAAGTATATATGGAATTGTCAGGAGAAATTCCCTCAATTCCTTGCTGCTACTTAATTGAGCTATCTCGTCCGCTGGGAAATGAGAAACATCAAGCTCGTTATTACTTAGGTTCATGCGCGAACCTCAAGAAAAGATTTCAGCAGCATCTACAAGGGTCTGGAGCAGCATTTACTCGTGCTGCGATCAAACGCGGCATTGAATTCAAAATTGTCTATGTATGGAAGACCTCAAGTAAACAAGAAGCCCGTCAGCTTGAAATTCAACTTAAGCGATATAAAAACCACGCACAATTATTAAGGAGAGTGCGAGATGTCAAAACGAATTCGACAAAAACTAGGTAGATACAATTTCAAACGCAGGTTACGTGGAAAAATTTTGCTATCAAAGGTTACAAGCTTTAGTTGCTATCAACAGAACCATCAATAAAAAACCTGTACAACTGCAAGGAAATTCATTCACAATAACAATATTCAACCACCATGTGTTATTACAGTACTCAAGATATCGGGTAGTGAAGAAAAATTTTTCTTGTCAAACAATGGATTGTTTAGCTATAAATATGCCATTGAAAATCACAAATTATTCTCACCGGAAATAGCGTCAGTTGCTAGTTAAATCAGCTATCACTTAAATCTACTATAGGACTCATATTTGATTTCTGAAAAAACTCAGTACACCCTTAAATCCCTTCTTTCCTGTTCCCCGTTCCCTGTTAAGAGTTCCTTCCCTACGCAAATATGTTCATTAATCAAATCGGATTCCTATATAGCCTGCCATATCTGGCAGGCTAAAAACTGTTGTAATCTTTATTAAAGATGCAAAGACTGGAGGTGTACCTAGAATTGTTACTGAATGAATAATTACAAATACCCAGTAACACTAAACTAAAACTGGAATTTTATAGGTCAAAATGCCAATTACAGTCATGTTATATTATCCTATTGATATTTAACTAACGAGTTAATTGTTTAATTAACCATGATATTTGTTGATTACTAATTTTTTCTTGCTGACATTTAATCTGTAATGGCTTTTCATCAGTAACCAAGATTCTCTCGAAGGTTTTGGCGTAGTGGAGGTTTAGAGCATCTTGAACGCTGAGTGTGCCGTCACGATATTTTCGAGCAGCATTAAACCAAGTAGATTCAGTTTGAATAGTTTGAAATCCAAATTTATTGATTATTTTTATAAAATCGGTATAATTTGGATGTTGAAACTCCGAAATCACCACATCCAGAACTTCAACAGAAGTTAGTTGGATAAATGCTGAGTGGCGATAAGCTTGTTGTAACTCAATCAGAGCAATAGTATCTAATAGAACAATCACATTGTATCCTCCTCACCTTGTTTTAACCATTCAGAGAGTTTTTCCCGTACAGTTAAAACATGTTCTCCTAAAATTTCGGCAGATCGAGATACAGTAAGTTTCTTTTCTATTAATGCTGTATAAACCAAGCGTTCCAAACGATTCAGCCTTTCTGGTAATGGTAGTTTCTCTGGCTCATCTTCTGGACCATATTTCTTGTTGAGTACGCCTAACTGTTGACCCTTTTGCTGCTTTGTAATTAATTCAGCTTGTTCTGCTCGATACAATATTGTGCGAAGACTGATGCCGTAACGTCGCTTGATATCTTTTAAGAGCGGTTCAGGAAGCCAGCGATTACGATAGGCATGAAGCTCTCGTAAGACAGCACCTCTAGGCATCAGTACTGCACCTGCTAAATGATTGGCAGCTTTTTCTCGTGGTTCAGTTGGACGAGAACGGGTTTGGGGTACTTTGTATTCACGACGATGAAAAATTAAGTGTGCCACTTCATGAAGGGCAGTAAAAAATTTTCTTTCTGTCGGATGGTCTTCATTGACAAAAATTACCGCACCCCAAGCCTCAGTATAGGCGGAGAAACCAGAAACTTTTGCTGGTAGCAAGTATGGGATAACTTTAAGACCTTTTGATTCTAATAAAGCTAATACGTCACCAATAGGTGTTAATTCTCCTACTCCTAACCAGTCTCTTACCTCTGTTGCTAACTCTTCTACAAGTGTTTCGTCATAACCTTCTAAGGGACGGAGTGCAGGTATTGCAGGAACCTCTCCTAGCAACGCTTCTACTTCAGCATAGTCAACAGCTTTTTGGGTTAAATGGTCTCGCACATAGGGGGTAAGCGCAGATGGTTCATCAGCTCGGAAAAGCAAATTAACTTCTAGTTGCCCAATCCCCTTTAGAGAGTCTGTTGGTTGATCAAGTAGAAGTTCTAGCGATACTCCTAAGACTCTAGCAATTTTAGAAATTTGTAGCAGTGATGGTTCGCGTTCGCCTCGTTCCCATGCCGCGATTGTTTGCCGAGTTACGCCTATCTGTTCTCCCAGTTGTTCCTGGGAAAATCCTGTTTGCTCTCTATAAATACGAATTGAGTTAACATTTTCCATTTGCAATTTGACGATTTATGATGTCTAAATGTTATATTGTGTTAGACTGAGTTAAATTTTTGACAAATAAACAGTTATGGCCATTACTACAAATACTGTTGAGATTGTCTGGTGCCAAGCTATGGTTGTGCCTCATTACGACCCTCGTGTTTGGCGTAAAGACCAATGCGGTGCTTGGATTAATAGATACGAATATGGCAATAGAAACTCCCCTTATGGCTGGGAAGTAGACCATATAACACCTGTTGCTTTGGGTGGTAGTGATGTATTATCAAATCTCCGTCCCCTTCAATGGAAGAATAACGCTAGTAGGCAAGCGGTTCGACTCGTCTGCTCGGTAATATCTGTAGGAAATCTTAATATGGTTACTTACTAGTAGACTGTTATGTTTCTGGATTACATGACAAATAGCGACAGATAGTTGGTGGAAAACAAAGTATTTTTGTTATTTATTTTTAACATTTATCAGGTGCAAATGTCGAAAAAAAGGAATTAATATGTAGTTTCTTAGTCAGAAATGAGTGGCGAAGGTAGCAGGAGAATGCCTAATTAGCAACAACTGATAGTCAGCAATAATTATGCTGTTACAGGATAATGAGTATTGATTGTTACACTACCCTCTGTTAAATGTTCTAAGTTTATTCAATAAATTTTAAATAGTAGAAGTAGTAATGGTATTTCCTAGAGTTAATCCAAACTTGCCTCCCAACTTTTATGAGCTTGATGAGTACACCTTTCAGGACTTGTGCTGTGATCTGCTCTCAGAACAACCTAGAATCGCTACTTGTGATGTTTATGGCACACGAGGACAACAGCAAGATGGAATTGACCTTTTAGCACATTGTGATGATGGAATTTACACTGAAGTGGGACAGTGTAAATGTTATAAAGATTTTCCACCTCGGAAGATTATTGATGCGTCAGATGAATTTTTTCAATACATCGACTACTGGCTAAACAAAAAGGTTCGGCGATTTATTCTATTTGTTGGCTGCGATCTCAGTCAAACTCAGCGACAAAAACAAATTGAGATTGAAAAGCAGCGCTTTGCCTGTTTTAACATTCAGTACGAGGTTTGGTCAGCAAGCACAATACGCCAAAAGTTAGCACCTCACCCTGAAATTGTTCTTCGTTACCTGCGATCGCAGGAGTGGGTAGAAAAAATTTGTGGTCGCGTACCTCAACCATACCCTCAATTTGCTGAGAACTCTAGAGCTACAGAGTTAACGTTTGGGGTTATTAGTTCAAAACTTGAGCGTCTATCTTCTGACTTATCTAAGACAAAAGCCAAACAACTAGAAGAGTACCGCGAACTTTATCGGCAAGGACATTTACAACGAGCCTACGCCTGCCTTGAAGCCCTTCGAGGCGATGAAAATTGGGATGTCTTCGATAAACCCTTGCAGGCACAGATTTTACAGTCCATGTCAGGGTATTTTCTCAGCGTAGAGCAGAATATTGAGAAAGCTAAAACATTAGCGGTAGAGGCACGCAGCCTTGATCCAGAAGGAGATAATTCTCTTTTACAAAGTTTGATTATTTATCACGCAAAGGGTGCAGAAGCTGCATTGAAGCAGATTGATAGCACCTCCAGTATAGACATTTTTAATCTCAAACTTGGGTTGTTGCTAGAAATACAACGCACAGATGAGGTTATTACAATGCTGGAAAACCTTCCTCCTGCTTTGGAACCGGATGCAGAAACTAACCGCATACACGCTTTAGCATTTTTAGACATAGGGGATATTACTGCTGCTCAAGTAAAGATTCAGCAAGCTTGTTATGAAAAACCAAATTGGGAAAAGATTCAGATATCTGAGGCTACGATCAATTACTACAGTGTACTCTCACCTGCTGTCCCTAAGCGTTTAATCAACTACCCTCAGCCTGTTGACTGGTCATTAATTAAGCGAGACGACGAAAGTTTAAAACGTCTACGCATGGCAGCAGATAAGTTTAACCACTTGGCATCTCAAACTGAGCGAGGAGAGAAAGAACGCCAGTATTGGCAAGTGTGGTATTTAGCTTGTTTAGCTAACGACCCAGACCGTCAGTCAGAAGCTCAAGACTTATGCCGTACCCTTCTTGCTGAAGACCCAACTAATCCACAAGCAATTGTTTGGGGAACTGTTCGCAATTATGAAATTGATTTAGTTGCCAGTCAGCAAGTATTGGAAGTATTTGTGGAAAAGTCAGGCAACGATATTGAGCGTATTGCGGCTCTGTTTGGAATATATATTTATTTTGGGATTACCAAGCAAGCCTTAGAGTTACTAAATCGTAACAGAGAGAAATTTGAGCAAACTGGAAACCAAGAATTATGGCTTTTTTGGCATATTCAAGCTTTAGCAATAAATGGAGAGTTTGATACTGCGTTTCAAGAAGCCGAAAGCTGTAGCAATCTCAGTTTTCGTCGCAGTATTCAAGAAGGCATCCGTAGAGAAAAAGCGCGGATGAGCGGTGAATGGCAGGAATTTGCTGAATATCTAGATAAAAGCTGGCAGGAAAGCCGTAATGGTCAATATTTATGGGAATCTTGTCAGTTGCAAGCTAGTTTACAAAACTGGGCTTATGTAGCCGATAAGGCAGATGATTTAGTAAACACAGTAGGAACAGCAGATGCTCTGGGTCTGGCAGCACAATGTGCTTCACAGGCTGGTCGCTATGAGCAATGCTTTCAACTTTTGAATAAGCATCAACGGCTTTTCCCTGGTGGGAACTTACCTTCATATTTGCGTCGCTTCAGAGCCTATTGTCAAGCCAAACTAGGGTTGATTTCACAAGCCGTCGCTGAGGCAGAGGATTTAGTGCGATCGCAAGAGACGGTTGAAAACTTAGTAACCTTGATAGGACTTCAGCGAGATCAAGGAAATCTTCGAGGAGTAGCGATTACAGCTTTCCGACTATTAAGGCATGAAAATGTTCACCCAAACGCCCTGTTGCAGGTAGCAAGGTGGTTATTATCAGAAGATCCTGAATTGTCACGTCAGTTATGGCAGCAGGCAATTACTGCAACAATTGAACCCGAAATTTTAGGGGAAGTGATTACATTAGGATACAACTTGGGATTAGATCGTGAAGTCCAACCTTTTGCACAACGGGCAAGAATTCTTGCCATCAGCAAAGAAGGCCCGTTTCATGCTGTAGAAGTGCATGAACTTCTTGAACTACAAAGAGAATGGGCAGAAAATGCGGCTTCAATGAATCACAAATATGACAATGCTGAAGCTTTTATCCATTTAATTGTCCAAGCGCGTAGATTGGCACTCACTAGCATTTTCCGAGTTCTTCTCAATGAAAATGCTAACAAACCTAATCCCCATATTCAGCCAGCAGTATTGATCCGCTATGGGGCCCGTCCCTTTCCAGAAGAATTTGCAGACTCCAGCAATCAATGGCGACTACACCTAGACATATCAGCCTTTTTGCTAGCTGCTCACCTTGGTATTTTGGATGTAGTGGAACGACGATTTAGTCCAATTCGGATTTCTGCAAGACTACCAATTGCTCTTTTGCAAGAGTGTGAGTATTTCCTACAGCATCAACCTTCTCGGCTGGCAAATCACCGCGAAATCATACGACTGTGCCAATCAGGACAATTACGAGAAATATCTCAGTCTCCAACACCAGAATTTAATGAATTAATCGAACAATTGGGTGAACAATCAACTATTTTGCTGGAGCAAGCTCGTGCAGAAAACGGGTTTGTGGTTGAGTTCTTGCCGTTAGAGCGACTAGATATCAAGGGCATCAGTCAGCTCGTTGTACTTGATGAAGCAGATCAGCAACGAATGATCAACTGTCGTGCGTTGGTCGAAGTGTTGAAAGAAGAAGGGATTTTATCCAGTAACTCATATGAAACGGCATTGAATGATCTTGGGGATCAAAGGTATCAAGATTTGCCACCAAAGTTACCAGCACGAAATGACTTGATATTTGTTAACTCTGAGTTAGCTAATCTCTTAGCTGGGTCAGATTTACTAGCGAGAGTCTGTCGCCATTTTCGAGTTTTTGTAACACATCATTGTATTCGTGAAGCACAGGCAGCAATCAATGCCAGCCAGCATTCATCTGAAGTTATAAGATGGCTGAGAGGGCTTATTCAGCGTGTTTCAACTGGATTAGAGCAAGGAAAATATGAAGCGATCGTAGTTGCAAATCCTGACTCCGAACAAGAGCTTGAGTTGCTGCATTCATGGAAAGAGAATGGATTAACAGTATACGACTTATTTAGATATACGCCTCAGCCAGGAGATGTTATTTGGATTGACGATCGCTTCTTCAGCAAATACCCGTATCGAGATAACATTGTGCCAATCATTGGTGTTTTAGAGATTTTAGAAGTCTTACGGGTAAAAGGGGATTTAAGCGAAATAAGTTATTACAAGAAAATCTTACAACTCCGTGCTGGTAACATTCGGTATATTCCTATTACCAGTAAAGAAATTATTTATCATTTGAAGCAAGCACAAATACAGAATGGAAGAATTCGGGAAACGGAAGAACTAACAGTCATACGTCGCTACGTCGCCTCTTGTTTATTAGATTCGCATAGGCTTCAACGTCCTCCGATGCCTAAAGGCTCACCTAGTCCTGACGGTGAAATGATGTTTGTCTTTGAGTGCTTCCGCGCAACACAAGATTCAATTGGCGAAATTTGGGTAGATACCAATCTTTCAGAAGAAATAGCTATTGCTTACTCTGATTGGATTTTAGAAAATTTATATACTGGTACTTTTGGTGTTCGACATCTATTGCCCAATGTTGATCTAAATAATGATGGGCTTGATTTTATCAGCCAAGACATTAGCAGTCTCTACTTTCAAGGTCTTAAATTTTGGGAAATTGAAATTAACGATATCCATGAGACTCCCAATCGCCGTCAGCAGTATTTTGAGTGGCTTGAGCAACGAATAATAGAGAGACGTTTTAGAGCCAACCCAGAGTTGAGTACTTCTGTGGCGCAATTAATCAAGAACATTATTCTTTATCTGGGGCGAGAGCAAGAAGGGGACGAATCACTGCAAGACTTGAACCAAAGAATGTTGCAGCAGTTTTACCGGGATCTTCCAGAAGTGCTAAAGGATGAACTAAACACCGATCCTGAATTGATGGCTTATCTTCAGATTCAAATGGTTGAATATATCAATCTCATATTGCCAGATTCGCCCACCCCTCTCGTATTTCCGGCATTAGAATTTTTACCAGCGATCGCAACAGCGATTAATGACCAAGATACTATAATTACAGCATTACAGCCACAAACAGCTTTTAAAATTCAGGCAGTTCAGAGTAATTCTTCCATTCAACTCCGCTTTATCAATGAAGCAGACTCAATAATTTATGTGTGGCAAGACGATGTAATGCTTCTGGCATCAGATAATCCTAATGTACGCGAACAAGTTTTGCGATCGCATCATTTCTGGTTTGACTGTGATAATTCTAGATTTGAAAAGGTGATTGGCGAAATTCTATCCACCACAGACCTCCGCAGACGTATTGACCAAGCAAATGTATGGCGTAATCAATCAGCAGCAGTTTTTTACTTATCATTTGAGCAGAAATTACGTCACGCTCATACCTTTAGAATTGATGAGTTAATCCCTTCATCAGGTGCTGGTCTGCTACGACATTTTCATCTTGAACTATGTGCAGCAGAAAATTTTAACTTTCATGAAAAATTAAACAGGGCAGCAGAATCCTTATTGCTTACCGAAGGACTTGAGATTTGCCTAGAACGTCTTGCTTGTCTTCCGGTGAAACTTCCTATGCAAGTAAGAGAAGCATTTAGCCAGTTACCATCAACCGAGAGACAAGCTTTGCTACATAGGCTTGTACCTCAATTAGCATCTCCGGTATGCAAACTACATCTGATTGATTTAGCACTGCTTTGTCCCGACTCAGTTGGCTTAGTTCAAAATATCCTTGACGAACTTTTTGATGAACTGGGTGAAATTCACTTCCGATTATTTAAAGCGATTCTTAATCTCTTGGGTAGTGAGTTTAGTTACTGGAGTGAGACGAGAGAATGGGTATCGTCTATTCAACTAGCAATGATTTGGGCACATGCAAGTAAACTGCATAATCTGCTCTACCATCCCACAATGCAATTAGAAGAGTTGACTCAAGTCTTAGAAAGGAATACTAGGTTTCTCCCAATGAGTGCCGACATTCTTGATCGCAATCCAGAATTCTGGAATGATGTTCTCCACCCTCGGCGACTTAGCAGGATGAATCTGGTAGTTCATGGACTGGCAGCAATCTTAGTAGAGCATGATTCAGAGTTTCTCAAAGCAGTAGAAGTTCCAGCAAAGATAGCTGCCTTTGCTGTTAAAACTGTTGAAGGTCAGCAATACCTTGCTACAAAATTATTTCATGATGACTCATCTCTGGCTCAAAATAACTTGGGATCTCTACTAGGCGGAGAACGCAGCGACTACTTAACTCCTTTACTTGGAACAGACTTAGGACATCAAGTTGCATCTAATAATTTAAAAGCATTGGTAGAAAATGCTATTGATACTCTTTCTAGTGAGCCTCTATCTAAAAATGAATGGCTATTGATTATTGGAATAATTCTAGACTTACCAATCTACAAAGATTTAACAGATAAACTTAACACTCTAGTGAAAAATCTCAATGTAGTTGAAATTTATAAGAACGAACCATCTACTGCAATGTTTGCCCTGATTGTAGCGTCAGATCATGCAGTCAATACTGGAAATGAAAGTTTATGCTCACGATTAGAACAAGACTTAATTCAGATAGCCAGTTTAATTAATATTCAAGAAAAGATAGAACAGGTAGATGATGGGATTTATGCCAATGTATTAGAAATTGCTCTCAAACTTGCTATAAGACCAAACGATCCACGCAGGACAAGCCGCTCCCTAAATATTCTACTGGACAAACTTTTCCTTACTTGGTTACGTTTTGCGAGTAGGCGCGTTAATGGATTATTCACTGTAACTCAAGATTTACCTGCTAATCAACTACATGGATGCTGGAAAACTATCTTACTTTTTCGAGCTTTATGTACTGATTGATGCGGATACAAAATATTTTTAAGTATTTACTATTACCAAAATGATATGTAAGACTCATTTCGATAATTTTAGAGATGTAACCCAGTCATTCTATTACCTTTTGTAAAAAAGAATATTAACCTTTTGTTATTTAGATTCAGATTAGAAATTAATGTGCATTTAGCCCACTGATAATTATGTTCAAATCATCAAAAACAGAGACAAATAATACAATACAAGCGAAAAAAATTCTTACTCGCATAGCAGTAGGACTAGTAGAACAACAAGAACAAATCACTAAAAAAAGTGTCCCTCCTATCACTAGTCCTAACGAACATATTAAATCTGGGCTTGAACAATTATCTGTCTTGTGCATCAGCTACAAAACCATGCCACCTTTGCATCATAAAGAGGTGGTAAATTGGCTACACCAACCTGTAGAAGATTGGACTGGAGTCGGTGAATTAATGGCTGATGCTAATCTTTTCGGCTCACTTTTATTTCTGGGACAACCTACAGATTTAGCTTATGAGTTAAGTGAAAGAATGCGCTCAGGCAATCCTGAGATAGAAATTCAAGACATTCCTTTCAAAGAAATTCTGGAATACTGTTCTGAAAATAAGTTAGATGAGCAATACATAAAAGCTAGGCTATTTCTAGTACAAAATCCTCATTTAGAGTGGGGAACCAAAATTATTAACAGCGATTTAGATTGGGAACCTGAAATTCGTTCCTTATTATGTGCCACTTATGAACGTATCCCCCTAACTTGTCGGGTTAAACAAAATGGGGTTGAACAGATAGCACTATGTCCAAGATGTGGATGGACTTTGGAGTGGCAAGGCTCTTCACGCCGTCGTGCAGTTTGTTACAGCGATTTGTGTTCCCGACTTGTTAATCTAAACGCTCCCGAAAAGTGGATTCCATACCGTCCAGAATCAATGCGAACTATTCGCGGTATCCAGGCTTCTGTAGTAGCTCCAGAACGGTCATTAATCCAATTAAGAGATACTCTAGTCAATCTAGGCATAGATTGCTCCCTTTGGCCCAGTGTAGATAATTATGATTTAATGATTAAATTTCCAGATGGGAAAGTTTGGGCAGTAGATATGAAAGACCAAGCAAATGCTAGAGAACTGGCTTGTTCTTTAAAACCTTTCAAACAATTTCCTGCATGGAATAAAGCTTTTTATATTTTTCCGGATTACAGATACAAAGGTAAATATAAAAAAGTATTTCAAGCTGTTTGGGATGTGAGATGTCAAGAAAACTCTGCTCTCAGAGATATAGGTATTTTCTCGCTGAAACAGTTTGTTGGTCAAGTTAAAAATTTTAAATCTTCTGAGGAGCAAAAATGAGAGATTGGCAAGATTGGTTAAAAGAGATTAGTAAAGAACTCCTCCGATTAGGACAAGATGATTTAATTCCTGTTACCTTTACCAAAACAGAAAGTAAAAGATTCTTTGAGGTTGAATTAGTAATAACTCTCCACGCCGAAATTTATCAAAATGCAAGCAACAGTAATATTAAAGAAGCCTGGAGTTTATTAACAAACTTCATTCCGACCGAATTAATGAACAACCAGAAGCTGATAGAAGCTTGCACCAGAGTACGTCATAGAGTCCGGTATATTCGCACAGCAACAGCTTGGAACAAATCCCTTCTGTGGTATAGTCAACAACCTCTAAGCATCAGGCTCTTTGACGTATCTTTAGAGTCAGGAACATACACCAGGCAACCTGTAGTTAATTATGTTCCGCTGCGTGTAGAAACTATCAACAAGGCATTAAATGAACCAGCCGAGCATAAGCCCATATCGCGAAATTGGGCGAAATCAGAAAAAGAATATTGCTTTTATATTAATTCAGAAGCAGTTTCAGTAGTTATTCCCACTAAACTAATTGAAGGAATTAAGGAGTGCTTATCTAACATTAGCACCACTGCAATACCAGTTAGTGAGCAACCAAGACGCCCATCTCCTTTATCTCCTTTGACAATAAGATTATGCGATTTAAGGGAATCAGCAAGAAAACTTGAAGAAAAACTACCAGGACGAAAATGGCTTGAAAGATGGGAGCAGTTAAATTCATCTCTATCTTTAATAGGAGAAAACTTAGAGCCTACTGATGAATTAACAATAAATGGGATTTTTCACTTATTAGGACCTACGGGTTCTGGCAAAAGTACTATTATCTATTTGTCGGTACATGATTTGTGTGAAAAATATGCAATATCCGACAAAAATTTCCGTATCTGCATTATTGTTAATACGGTGACTGATGCCATCAATATGGCAGCTGATTTCGTAAAGATGGGCTTATCAGCTGCTCCAATATTGGGAAAAGCCAGAGGTTCTCATCAGTATCAATATGGAATGGCTCACGCCAACAAGCTACAACCAGAAGATTTATACCAACCTTACGACCCAGTAGAAGACACTAAGAATGCAGAATTATTAGACAATCCTGCTCTTCCTTGGCTAACAGGAAAATGTATCCTTTCCGGACTACTGGGTGAGGGTTCCATTCCGGCAGGTCAAGAACCCTGCCATAGTTTAGTAAGCCCAGAAGACATCAAAAAACAAGAAAAAAATTCCTCAGACAAAGTTACATATCATAGTTGCCCATTTCTTCCCATCTGTCCGGTTCACCAAGCAAACCATGATTTAATCAATGCCTCTGTCTGGGTGGCTACTTCTGCTGCTTTTATTTACACGGCGATGCCTCCGGAATTAGTAGGAACTGAAATGCGGGTACTAGAAGCTGCCTATCATTACTGCTCCTTACTAATTGTAGACGAAGTAGATAGAGTACAAGTATCAATAGAAGACGACTTTGCTCCCTCTAACGATTTAGCAGGTTCTCAAACAGCCATACTTGATTTCATCGAACATACTTTAGCTGAGAAAGCTTTTTATTCAGGAAGAACACAACTTAATGACCCTCGTTACCACGAACTCAGAGGAGTTGCTAGGGAAGCCTCGCGATTATCAGACGCAATATTTGTCCGACTATTTGAAAAAATACATTTACGGAAATGGATAGGAGAGTGGCCTCTTTATAATTCTTTAATTTACTATCAGTTGATTGAGAATATACGCTCATTAGCACCCTCTGATTTCCCGGAAGCAGAGTTATCAGGGGTTTTATCCTTTTTAGAAGATGAATTTAAAAACTACTATCTACTCCGTTACTCATCAAATGAGTTAGAGGATAGTGAAATCAGTGAAAATGATTTAGAAAAGTTAGTCAGTGATGTCCGAAATGATAAAGGGGAAAATTTAATTAAAAAACTGAGAATTTGGCTACAACAACGTTTACCTTGGGACTTTCCTCAATCACCACAAACACAACAGATATTAGAAAGATTAGAATTTAGTGTGTTGCTAACAGCAATGGATCGACACGTAAACGAACTGGTTCGTTACTGGCTCTTAGCGACAGCGGAACTAGGCAAAGGACTTTCTTTAAGCCAAAACCCTCCAGATGAATACATAGATTTAAATGTAGAATCACCCCTCGGTCATCTGTTAGGATATCAATTCGTAGACCAAACAGAGGAGAAAACTCCAAAGGGCTTACTAAGATATTTAGCTTGCTTCGGTTTGGGGCGTTATTTGCTATTGAAGTTTCCATACTTGTATGTAAATTTAACTGGCGACTATGGGCCTCACACACTAATAACTAGTGCCACCTCTTGGTCGCCTGGAAGTCCCCAATTCAATATTGGGATTAAACCCCGTGCAATTCTATCTCCACCCCCTGAAGCAGTGGAAGCGCTGTCTAACAGCCATTTTGAATTCATCCGAGTTCCAGATCGTACAGGAGAAGCAATAATAGTTAGCGGACGCTCTGGGAGAGGACGAAAAGATAGTCTACTGCAACTTACTCAGTATCTAGCTTTTGGCAGTGGTGGTAAAGACCGGATAACACAAGAGTTAGAGTACTGGGATTCTCTTGGCACACCAAGAGCTGTCATTCTAATTACAGGCAGTTACCCAGAAGCACAGTTAGTCGCTAAGGAATTGCAAGAATCCAGTAGGTGGAGAAATCGGGTAGATTGTCTTCAATCAGACAGAGACGAAAAAATTGCTGAATGGCTCCTACGAAGAGGACAAGTTGAACAATTTTCAACAAGAGGGCGTGATTTATTGGTAGCACCTTTGGGAGCCGTACAACGCGGATATAACATTTTGTCACCAATAACCAACAAAGCCTACTTGGGCAGTGTATTTTTTTTAGTACGCCCTTACCCAGTGCCAACAGATTTCGGTAGGCAAATTAGAGCGATAAACCGTTTGGTATTTGATGATATTTTACAAGGAAGTAATATTTTACCGTCTAGCTTAGGAGAAACGGCAGCAGAAGCGATCGCTAAATTGCGAAGCCTGTCTTACAAAAACTGGCATCGACGACTCAGAGCTTCACATCATGGCTCGGCTTCCATTGATGTTGATTTTTGGCATGAACTTCTTTGGGATCAAGCTGTTTCTATAGTACAAGCTTTGGGCAGAGCTACCAGAGGAAATGTTCCTACAAGAGTCTTCTTCTGTGACTCAGCATTTTATCCACAAGGTGCAGAACGTAGTCTCCTGAAAGGATGGGTAGAAATTTTTGGAGAGTACCTTTCTCCTAATAGCAATAAACCCCAGGTAGAACAACAATTAGCCAGAATTTTATATGGGTCAATTTATGACCGTCTAAAAGCTCTGGTAGAACATTTAGAACATAATAGCAACGGACGGTAAATAAAATGACTCAAGCACAAGAACAATTACCTCCCATTGACAGGCTACAGACTTTAGCTTGGTTATTCAATGATAATTTTGACCCTTTAGTCATGGGAGAAGTGTATGGATTAAGACTGCCGGTAACTTGGATAGACATTATAAAAGGTCTAGCAGATGTAGACCATACTCCTCCCATACTCAGTCTCTATGCAGCTTTAAGAGGTTGTGCCTCTGACATTCTCTACATTTTTCCTAACTCCTTTTCTCGCGTTCCAGAAATTAGACCAGAGTATTGGATAATTGTTCATGCTTATAGTGGTTTAATTGATTTAAACCAATTTTGGGCAATTATACAAAATTGGTTGTCAGTCAACTATGACCTGAAAGTAGTCAAATCCGTCCTAGCTGAGATAGAGTCAGGTCGTGCCGAATTAAATTGGGAACTCATAAATTTAAAAAATGCTCCCTTTGATGTTCTAGAAGTGGTCTTGCCTGAACTCATAGCACGCTGGTTAACTAGAAAGGGATTTCAGTTAGGTTTAAGGAATGCTAATGGTCATGAAGAATATTGGCCTTTAGTGGTGTCTCCATCTACTGGCAAAGAGGCTTATCTAGTTACCTGGCCTCCTATCAACTATTCACCTTCCAATAATGCTGAACAAGTAGCTAGGTATTCATATTACTTAAAGTTTTATATCGCTCCTCCTAACGGCAAAACTCCCTACTTGTTGCTATTTCAAGCAGGTATTAGACGCTATATTTCTAAACCTATGACTGCTTGGGACAATCCGGGAAATCAACCACTTCCCGGTGCCAGACAAAAAATATTCCTGCCGAAAGGAGAAGACAGCAGCGTTTATGTAGCAATGGAAAATTTAGGATGGCTCAAGCCAAATTCAGATCCAAGTGTAGAACGAGAAACTACTCTAATCAACCTCAAGTTAATGCGACATGACTCAGTTATTTGGAAAGCTAGAATTGACAAAATTTTGACGATGATAGCTCCTCATATCGATATTCCAGAACCAATGCAGTTTTTAAGTGACCCTGCAAAATATGCACCACAATATTTACTATCACACAGAACGCGACTAGGTTCTCACCCAGTAGGAGTTGGGCTAGAACCAGCTGATAGATTTGAGTTATTTGAAAGATTAACAACAGCTTTACCGCCTGGAGTAGTGGCAGCGCCAATCATCAATAAAATAGACTTTAGTCATTGCAGAAAACGGCGACTTTCTAAACCTAAAGAAACATCTACCATCAGTGAGCAAGTTTACCGAATTAGGATTTCATCTAATTCAGTAAACACTTTGTTAGAGGTGTTGCGAGAATTTTTAGAAAGTAAACAAGTACAAGGAACTGTTAAAGAAATAGACAATGAAACTTACAATTTTACCAACTGTTTAGGAGAAAGTTATTTATTGAAAGTAGACAAAATTCCCTTGCCTAATGAATGGCTTTCTCCTTTATCTTTAGGTGGTTCTTATTCTGGTCAAGCCAAAGCAGCCGCCAGCAAAAACAGAGCTAGACTAATCGAACGCCAACTGGTAACGCAGCCTAAACCTAGTAACGAAAAACGAGGTATTCTTATCGAGTTAGTTGATTACCGGAAATTCGACAAGCAAAGGAGGTTAACTGACCCAAAAACAGCAATTCGTTGGGGACACGCTTATGCAAGTTGGGTAAGTCAATTTTTACAACCAGAAACGGAATATATCAATCCAGAAGACTTTGCTCCTATAGATTCTAATGATGAAAAACAAGTTAAAACTTATGAAAGTAAAAAAAACAAGTTAAATACACAAAAAAAAGCTTACAAAGCAAGGTGCTTAAATGCAATTTTAGATTTAATGCGTCAGTTAAACTTTCCTTTAGGTATACCCTTTTATACGGGATTTTATCAAACATCACTGCCTCATAATTTAGATATCATTGCTATCAGAATCATTCGCCTCAACGCTCGAAATAAAGGAGAAACAAAGGTAGTTATCCCTATACTTATCAAAATCCCTTCAGAAAATAATTCATCTCAAATGCAGGTGTGTTTACCAGGGGATTATGGCCCGACTTGGATGCCATATGATGAAAGTTTATTCACGGTAGCCATGTTTGAGCAGAAGTATAACTCAAACTATACCTCAGAGCAGATAAAAAACTTTGTGGGGCGAGCTTTTGCAGATTTAGAAATAAAAAATCCAACTCTACTATTATTGGATGAACAAAATCTTCGCCAAGACCTTCCTTTACTTTTAAAACTTGTGTCAGGAGACGACGCAAAAGACCCAAATAATCTTTGGCATCAAAATAAACTTCTTTCTTGCCAAAATCCGCAACTTCTGCGTGTAGCTAGACTACGATATTCCAGTGATGGTTTGGTAGCTCACGTTTGTCCTATATCTGGCTTTAACAGGTATAGTGGCATTTATCATAACCCGGATTTTAGCTCTGCCTTTTACTCAATAGGTCGTTCCCCTCAATCTGCAAAAAGACCCGCAAATTCAAGGCAACGTGATAGAGTATCAAAACCAGGATGGAACCAATCTGCGCTAGAAATTTCTTGGTTATCTCTCCAATCAGAAGATAAGCCAGAAGAATGGACATTAATAGTACATAGACTGCGAGAAGCCTCTCCATTTATCGATGCAGAGATAGTAACTTTATTGCCACAACCAGTTCATTCAGGTCATCAAATTTCTGAATATATATCACGATCAAATGTGGAGGAAGACTTCGATGATTTTGAGGATGATTTGTTAGATGAATCTCTAACTGAGCAAGCCCCAGAATATATCCAATTGAGCTTATTTTAGACTTGATATTCTGGTTAAGAGTTACTTGTATCGACTATATGGATGTAAAAATTCAAACTAGTAATCGAAGCTAGTAAAGCAATAGCCAGAGGTTTACGCAAGCGTTTGATTGGGGCATTTTCCATTTTTATTGGTTGCGTACAATGTGGCTCTAAACCCACTGGTGTACAGACCCCTTCAAGTCGAAAATAACACAAAAGATTAAAAGATTGTGCGGTCAGGCGGAAAGGGAATTAAGACCACCTCCGTTGAACTAGCGCAGATCCAGCCGCCGACCTTTGCTCTGGAGTAGAGTTAGGGTCACGTAGAACTTTACCAGCGTTGCTAGCAGCTTTTTGGCTGGTGCGTCTTGGGCGGAATTGTTGGGTAATCATATTCTTGTCCGTTGTAGTTTAGTTAGTAACTCCAACTTAAACAAGGAGTAAAAATAGACTTCAGTATAGGTAAACAGCAAATAGCCCACGCAAAAGCGAGTCCTTAACCTTTCGGTTATCTGCACTCAAATTCGCATGGGCTATCTACTGAAACTATTATAACCCGTATTTTTAAATTTGGGTAAATTAGTGAAAAATGTTGTCAAATTTAGTTAGATGCCAATAAAAACTACGGTTTACAAATAAGCTTAATTGTAGTTTGATACTAAGCTACTCATAATTCAAATCAGATTTGAACTCCCAAAGCCCTATCTAATCTACTTTTCACCCTTAGCGTACAATGCAACCCGTTTTGGCACTGTAACCTCAATTGCAACAATTTTAGACATAAATTACAAAATATAATCTTTAAGCGCGAGCTTCTTCCCACTAGAAGAATAATTGAGAATGTATCGCTTTGATGCAGAAACCACCCATGCCGAAAAACTGGATTATTAAAGTAGACAACTATTTCCATGCAAACCCCAATTGCATCATCGCCACCGCCCATGTGGACACGTTTCCCACAAACCTACCCCTAGAACCCAACATCCGAGAACCTAACCGCAAAAGTGCGACATACCGACAAATCTTTGACTCTGTGACGACTCAACCAGAAAAATTCTTCTCTCGTCACAGTGGAATCGTTCTGTCAGCCAATAAAGTTAAACCTAGCAAAAACAAAACCGAACTGGAGCTAGAAGTTTTAGAAGCTAGCGAGGGGGGTAGCGATGGCATTATCAATGGAGGTCACACAGTTTTAGCATTTGAGCAAGCTAAAAATTACAAATATGACCTCAGCCTTGCCAGAGTCAAAGTTACCATCCACATTGGACTCCAGGAAGAGGAAGCTAAAGATATCGCTCTCGCCTCAAATACCACTTCTCCTGTAGATTCTCGCTCCAAAGTCAACGCTAGGGGAGATTACAAATTTATCAAGCAGTATTTAGCCCAGTTAGAACAGAAAGAAGATAGAAAATTTAGAATAGCCTATTACCAAAACCAAAGCGGCGCTCCTAGAAATGCCCAGTGTAATGTTAACCACTTGTTCAAGCTGATCAACTGCCTCGACAGAAATAGATACAATCCCGACGGCAATAAACGAAGCAAGCACCCTACAGGTACGAACACCCCAAGTCAAATCACAGACACTGAGAGAGAAAGATTAACTCTTTTACTGCCTCTACTTCCCAAAGCTCTGTGGATTGAGCAAAGACTGTACGAAATCATCCAAGAACATATCAGCAACCCCAGAAGAAAGGGTGTCAACGATTTAGCATCAATTGATACACGCAAAAGTACCCTTCTCCCCGACAGCAAGTACTCGTTTGGGTTTGGTGCGCCAACTGACCTCGCACTACCCATAATTGCATCCTATCGGGTATTCCTAGACCAAGACTATAACTGGATTATTCCTTTTGACGAATTCGCCGAAAACTTTCTCCAACACCTGTGGGGTAACTATTACCGTAAATACTTGATATCGGAGAAAACAGCAGGAAATACAGTGGGGACTAAAATTTGTCGCAATCAAGAAATTTGGGAAAGTCTGTATATTTCGGCCCAAAGTTATTTAAACCAGCATTTGGTGAAAATTGTCAATTCCAGCAAGCATGAAGAATTAACGCTGACACCAAGCTAAAATGTCCACTTAACAATTAATTGTCATCTAAAAAGAGATTATAGGCGTTTTCTAGAATGCCAGTCTCTAGGCAAAGCCTAATTGTGCTGCGATCGCCCACCGTAGGCGCTTTGTGCCATCGCAGCGCAAGGGATTTTCAAAACACAGGTTCTGTGGGTTGGTAATTACCGTCTACCCCTAAAACCTGTAGCCTTTACTAGAAAAGGATTTTCGGATTTAAATAACAAATTAGACTTGACACGATGGATTTTACGGCGTACCAAGGTAGGTAAATTGCGCTTTCACGAGAATTAAACCTCGTCCAAGTTGAAAACTGGAGTTTTTCAAGAGGGAACTCTTAACAGGCGAAAGTATAGGATTTGGGAGTAAAACCCGATTAAGAAAAACTATGGGTTTCAAAGTAGACGCAGTTTATCTGCACTTTATTGGTGCGATGGGCTTACGCCCCGCCTTCTCGCGATGACCTCCGGTCGGTCGGAGACCATCACATCAATAAACAGTTGCTCCCGTTCAGATGCTGCGGCTTGGGAAGAAGCTAACAGCACCAGCTTCCGGAACAAACACGGGCGGTGAATTAATTTCAGGATGTCTATGACAAGAGTAGTTTTGGATACTGTGCCTGATGAAGGCCCTTGCTCTTGAGTATCAGAAAACCGACTCGTGCGTTCACACAAGTTAACATTTCAATTAATTTGGCAAAACCCTTTTTGTTAGTAGTGAGTAGAGTAGCAAGGAGGAGTAGCAAGGAGGAGTAGAATGAGACTAAAAATGTCTGGGAACAAACGTTATCGGACATTTTTTTGGGGCGGATAAACCCGCTTCATCCCGCGTATTATTTTGAGGCTGTGTGATGACGTTATCACGTACAGACGCAGGTGTAGATACAGAAGAATTAGGGGTGGCGCTCGCTCAGTTATCACCGGAACAACTAGCGGTGATCAAAGCAACAGTCGAAGCGGTGGTACAGGCAACTGGCACACCCAAAATCACTGGGGCGGAAACCACCAGCGAATTGTTTTCTAGTTGGCTCACAAGTAGGGAGTCAGAGCAAACTGTGCGGGCATACCGAAATGACGTGATGCACTTTGTTCAGTGGCGACTAGGCATTGACTATCCAGACTTAGATAATTTAAACCTGCACACCACCACCAAAGAAGATGTAGACAATTACAAAGCCCACCTACTTAAAAAAGAGAAAACAGGGGAAATTGCTCGTGCTTCCGTCCGCCGTCGCCTTGCTTCCCTTAAAAGCTTTCTGCGCTACGCTTGCGATGTAGGCTACTTGCGGGCCAACCCTGCAATGTTGTTGAAAGTACCTCCGGAGCGCAAAAAGATTAAGGAGCGCACCCTGACTGAGACTGAGATTGAAATCCTATTCGATGCAGCTGCACAAGTTGTAGAACAAGCCCCCACTCCTCACAAAAAGATACAAGCGCAACGCAACCAACTAATTCTGGAGCTTTTTTACTACGGTGCTATTCGGGTAGGTGAGAGTGGTTTAACCTGGGCTACCATGCATTCAAATCAGTCCGGGCTACCTTACATTAAAGTGGTAGGCAAAGGAGACAAGGAGCGCGATGTTCCCATACCAATAGAACTTTACCAATACCTTTTGGCTAATCGACAACATACTAAAGACAAAACCGAGCCGCTTTTCACAAGCCAAAAAACGGGTGAACCCATTTGCGATCGCCACATCCGCCGCATCATCAAATCCATTGCCGAAGTAGCAGGGTTAAGTCGCATCCCCTCCCCACACTGGTTGCGGCACAGTCACGCCACCCATGCTGCTAAAAACACGCCTATTCACATCATCACTAAAACACTGGGCCACTCGTCAGGGAAAATCACGATAGACAACTATCTACACGTAGGTGAAGATGAAGCTAGCTCTCTTAACCTCAAACGATATCGCTGAGGCTTTGTGAGACATGCCCCGATTAGAAATTAGCGGCGATCGCCACGTAGCCCATCGCGCCACTACCCCAGAAATGTGAACGCTTGCGTCACCTGAGCGGATGATACAGTTCGTCAAGAGCATTCCATTCCCAACCCACGCTCATTGGATCGCGGTTACGAGACCAACTCAAAAATTCTTTGGCGCTCTTGTTTTCTCTTTCAGCAATCAGGCTTTGGGGGCTAACACCGAGTCTTGGGGCAAGACTTTCGTTTGTCCTGGGTTGTAATTCAACTTGTGTTTGTTGGTATGGGTGCACTTGTCTTCGCGGTTTGTTGTTGCCCAATCTCCCAGAGGCGATTGCCCGTTCGATTAGCTCCAGCTTTTTGGTGATAGCTTCAAGTTTTGTTTCCACCGAGGAGCCTTGATCGGCAAGATGGGATTCCAGTTTCTCCAGCTTTTTCTCTAGCTGTTTGACTGATTTACTGCCTGCCGTTACATCGATATCATTATTGATATCAAATTTTATTAGTAATTCCTCTAAGGCTTGCAGCAAGGCAATTGTATGACCCTGCCTGTGTAGTTTTGATAGTCGCCGAACCACCTTAATTAGTGGAACGGGCACACGAATCATCTCGCTTGGTGGGGACTTTTGGTCAGGCATTTGATATCATTTTTGATATCGATATATTGTAAAAGGTTTGGCGCAAAGCTGTAATTTACTGAGTATTAATTGTGTCCATATTTTGAAAGATTGTTACATTTAGAAACAATCTGCTGTAGAGGAATAATAAAGTTCAACAATTTCTGTTAGGTGCTTTACCCCGCTCCAGGCATCCGTCCATAAATCGCTTGCCTGTACGCCGCGCACACGCTACGTTATTACTAGAGCGATCGCCACCGGCTCATGGCGGTTACGCCATCGCACTTGCTATTTAGACCTGGCGTGTTGACCTTCAAAGGTAGCGTTGACGCACTTCCCCTCGCTGTCCGTATACTCATTACTCCCTAGTGCCGATACATAAGCGCACTATCCGAAAGAGATCGTCCCAGTTTAAGAAGTGAACTTAAGACATCACCTCATATTTGGTTGAAATTCTAGCGTCCCTTTGCGTTGATTAGTTTCATAGGTGGG
The DNA here is from genome assembly GCF_034530995.1 of Nostoc sp. DedQUE04. Taxonomy (NCBI): domain Bacteria; kingdom Bacillati; phylum Cyanobacteriota; class Cyanophyceae; order Nostocales; family Nostocaceae; genus Nostoc; species Nostoc sp. DedQUE04. The sequence continues at coordinate 54,735 of NZ_JAVRCA010000030.1, forward strand.
CTAGGTTTCATAGGTGGGCTAGAACCAACAGAGTGTTCTGATTATTCTGTAACTAGCTAAAATTTTAACCATGTAGGGGTAGAGCTAGCAATGTAGGGAAATGGCCGAACTATATAAGGCTGGAATCATTGAGGTAACAGAAGCAGAAGATGAAGATGAAGATTTATTTGACGTTGCGGTGCATTTTGACGGCGATATTTTTCTTCCCAACGTCGTTTTTGCAGGCAAAGACCACGCATTGCGGCAAGCTAAAAAGCTCTATGATTGGCTAGAAGGTAATCCAAAAGAAATCAAGGGAGAGCAACTGCGTTGGCAATCATACACAGTTAATCGTGAATCTCTAAGAGAGTATCCAGCCTGCTATTTACCTTACTACTATTCAAGGTATGAACAAAGTTTAGAAGTTTTAATTTTTGAGCGAGACCAAGAAGCCATTGCTTATGGTTGGTTGAGCGCTGAACCTTTACCTTACTATATGGATAAAGAAGATGGTTTGGTAGTTCTTGGAGATATTTCAGATGATGCTGTGCTTGCTGGTTGGCATAAAGCTATTGATATACGCATTCATATTTACTCTTTTATCTACCAGTCAAATAGCAGTCACAAGCTTTAATAATCAGTTGACAATTAGGAGCTTTAGGTGCAGCGAAAAATCGAGTTAAAAAGGGGTGTTGATAATACATCTGTTGAAGCCTATTTGGTAGATTTAGTCCAAAGACATGTTGATGATTATGTCAATTATTGGGTAGAAAGCTTAAGGTTATTTAGTCAAGAAGATAAATACTGGGATTGGATATTCAAATTAAGATATATTGCCAATCAAGAAAATCTTGAAGGTTACGCAGTTGAGTGCGAAAACAAAACTCAAGGATTAATGATAATAGAAACGCAAATGCACGGTTCTCGGTTAAATATTGGTAAGAGGCTAGTTTATGTTGATGGTATTGCCACTGCCCCCACTAACCGAATCGAGATTCAGCGTCCGCCTCAATTCAAAGGTGTTGGTCAAGCACTATTAAATTTCGCAAGAATTAGAAGTGTTGAGTTAGGGTATGAAGGTAGAATTGGGTTGCATTCCTTACCAAGGTCTGAAGGATTTTACGAAAAACAAAATATGTTGAACTGCGGTTCGGAAGAAGAATATGATAATTTAGTCTACTTTGAGTATGGTGTATTGAGACGAAAATAAGGGCTGAACCGGGTAAAAATTTATGAATCATCAACAGCAAAAGGATAATTCTGAGGCAAACGAGTCAATAACAACCCAAGAAGCTATAGATTTACTTTTTGGTAAAGGATGGCTCGAAGAGGCTGTTTGCATCGAAGATGAAGCAAATTGTACGATTGGCGCTGGTTTGGATTGGGGTAATGCATTACCACCTTTAATGCTCAACCTTCCTTTATTTGGTCGCTTATCAACGCTGCGTGTATCTCTCAACCGCGAAGTCAGGCTAATAATTGAAACATGGGATTTAGGTATAGGTACAACTTCTGCAACAGAGACTGCAAGGGCACGCATTAAAGAGCGGTTGCTATCTCCTACACCTGAGTTAATACCTCACTTGGAAGCTACTTTGTTGCAAGATGATTTATACGGTGAAGAGTTTATATCTAACCGCGAAGCTCTCAAATCGCTACTTGCAGTAGTTCTTACTGATTCTGATAGAGAAGAAATTGCAGAGAAGGCTGCTAATTCAATACGCACACAAGTTATGTCACAGGTGAATTTTTCCGGAAAACTTTCTGCGTAAATATAATCACAATAATATCGCGTCAAATTAAATCGAAATTAGTTTTCTGCAACCCAAAAGGAACTGATTGATGACTGGTAAAAACCGCAGTCGCTATTCTTCAAACTGGGATAATATCGCACTTGAGGTCAAATCCAAATCAGACTGGAAATGCACGCGCTGCGGTATGCAATGCTTACGTCCAACTGATAAAAGAGATGGGTGCGATTCGTAGAGAACGCAGCATTAAAACGTTAGTGGTTCACCACCGCAATTATACGCCCGAGGACAATCGAGCAGAAAATCTCGCGGCTTTATGCAGTGGCTTATGTAGAATCCACGTTGTAAAAGCCTTGATGTGACTGACTTCGGTTAAATTCTTCTACAACGTAACCCATGACAACTCTTTCTATAAGTAGTTCAAAAAACTCTGGATTGGCTTTATGGGTAGGGAGGTTTCAGGGTCGAAGACATAGCTAAATCGTTCCTTTCTGTGAGGGTATCTCGCCCATTGAACCTTGGTCATTTTCTACGTTGTGGAAATTAATTTGTTTCTACCCTAACGCAAGAATTAGGGCTGTTGTTGTTGTTTTTTCTACGTTGTAGAATAGATTTTTGTTGTCTATATAAACAGCTTGTCATATGCTATTTCATACACGCAGACGGGGAAATGTATCACCAGGACAACTATCTTTGTGGTAGAAAAGCCAGTAGTTTAAGACAAATTAATAGTAGATAGTTATGATAAAGGTAAAAGATAAATATTATCTTTATAAGTCAACATCACAACATTTGCTGACGCAACAACTTCGTTGAAAAATTGAAGTTGTATAGACATGAAAACTACTACGAGTTCTAACCCAAAAACTAACCAAAAATTAGTAAAATATACACAGCAAATTCAACAAACAAGCACCTTCATAAGCGAAGCAGATTACTACGACTACGAAGCAGAATTAGCACAAGAAAAATCAGACTACTATCACTTGCAGTACGGATACTAAATTCAATCTCCTTTCAAGCATCAACTCTTCTTAGTCAACAACTAGTAGCAACTAACTGCTAGTTGTTTTTTATATCAAAAGTAAATTATGACTTCAGCAATTGAACGCGAAATCAACCAACTCACTCTCAAAGAATTAAGCCTAGATGCTGCTAAACTTTGGTCACAGATAGAAGAAGCAGGCGAGTTAGGCGAACAGGGTAATATAGAACAACTCTTACAAGAACTTATGGGTGTTCAAGATGGTATCGAAACCAAAATCGATGCGATCGCCTGGGTAGTTGACCAGTTAAATCTTGACCTTGAAACCTGGGAGGAAAGAAAAGCGCGAGTAGCCGAACTCCACGACCGGGTAATTTCACGTCGCAAAACTCAACTTGAACAAATCAAGCGCACCCTCATCCACCTACACGAGATTGGATTAATCAGTGACAAAAACATCGGTAAAGAAAGGGTAATTGAAATCAGGGATAACCCACCAAAAGTCGCTAACTTACTAGTAGAGGTAGATGATGAAGATTTTCCTGATGAATTTAGAGTTATTAAGTACCAAGCTAATAATAAGGCAATTATTGAAGCCTATAAATCTAGTAAAGATATTAGCAATTTTGCCGAGGTAACTATACAAACTAGAGTTAGCTGTTGCACAGTTAAAATGTTATCCAATAATCTCTTGCGCTCTCCAACTACTGACAATTAATCATCAGCCTTTGAGAACAGTTGGTGAAGGATCTAATGTTATTCTCACAAGTCGAGATTACAAATTTACTAACTTCTCTAGCGATTCTATGCTTGTATACGATCGTCGAGTTGCAGATCCAAGGTTTGATCCCAGTTTACCTTGTGTAACAGATGTGGACTTTTTACTAAAACTTTTTGCCAAATGTGATCGCTGCTTTCATTTTGGAAAAACACTTCATTTTTATGTGAAACGTTCTATTTCTGTAACTAATGGGCCTGGTGCAAGTCAGAAAATTGCTTTGACTAAAGAAGTGATGCTAAGTAGGCTATCTTCTGGATACTATCAATTATATGATTTAGATAGCATCTTTTGTTTTGAGTCGTTCTTTTCTTTATCATTAAAAGCTGAAGAATCTTATAGTGCTGCCTTAAAAATCAATCCAAATGTGCTGTTTGAGGATTACATAGAACGAGAGATACTTTACTTGCTATAAGATAATATTTTTGTTCCACGAAAAAGTGCCGATCTTGATGCCAAGAAATTTATGATTGAGAAGAAGTTATGTCAAGTAGAGCCTAGCGGGACTTCAATTTCGCTACTTTGGGATGGTATATACAACGTGGATGAGTTTGGCAGAATGATTGTACCACCGACGTACCCAAGTAGTAATTATTCTGCTTCTTATAATTGTACGCAAAGATTTCTGGCGTTTACCTCAAATTTTTCTAATAGTGCAAGACTCAAAAAACTCAGTGACATAGGAACTGATGAAACAACTTCAGTTAGGATAGGTTATATTTCAGGTGAAGTTTCATCAGTTGCAAAGTTAAAATTTATTCCTTACGAACAAGTATTAGTTATACCAGTACAAGTTTATGGAATAGAAGAAATTTCTTCTATAACGCTTCGTATTTATCAAGGTGGCTTAAACAATAACTCTAAAATCCAAGTAATGGATACATCTACTCAATATGGGAATAATCAAAGCCGTCTCCTGTATCAGGAGAGCCTAAAAAGAGAGGAGATTTTTCACCTTCAAAATGTGAATGGTTCTACCTTAGAAGAAACAGATTATGCTTTCTCTAAGCGAATTGCAAATTATTGGGGAGTTGAGGATTTTGCTAATTGGTATTATCAAACTTATACCGTTGAAGTATTGGTTTTTGCTAAACCTAGCGTATCTAAAATTACTGATATTAACACCAATATATTGAGGTGTATTGAACACAATTATATCATAGCTTGCGACCAATTAAACTACAATTACAATTTCAGGCGTAAGGATGGTCTTTTTAAGTGGCTTAATGATTTTTCTCGTATACAACGACTTTTCAGAAATAAGAGATTATTCTTCACCTACCTTCAGCACATAGAAGATTATCTGAAGCGAAACGCTGATGCAGAATTGCTGGAAGCGTTAGAATTTTTTGAAGAGCAAGCACATTTTCCAACAATTCAAGCAATTCCAATTGGAGTACTATCTTCATCAACTTTTAGTCAATTGGTTACATATGCTTATGCTATTAATGATATTGGTGTGCGCTCATGTCATGGAGGATTCACTCATCGACTTCAGTGGCACGCTATTATTCACTTAATAACCAAGAGACATACGACTGCGATTGTAGAAGGTTTTAATTACTCAGCTTTAGAGCTATATTGTACAGCGCGTAGCGGACTTTTTGATAGCACTAATAACCCAAATGCTAAGTTTAACGTTGATCTTTGGCGATTCTTATTCGATCGCTTTGATAAATATGCGACAGAGAATGATCCGCAGTCTACCTTATCTGTGAGCTACCCTGAGCAGCATGAAGATGAACTACATTATGCTGAACAGGCTTACATGGCGCTCATGAATTTTCATCCGAATCCTCGTGTAATTCAAAGGTTTATTACATTAATAAGTCGTCAGCCAGCAGAAAAGTCGTTAAGGACGAATTCTTGTATCAACTCCTTAGATATTAATAATGTAAGTAATTTAGATATTTGGCTCGAACGCTATCTAACCCAATTAGATCCACCTTCAGATCCCAAGTCTGCTTTTATTACAGATAAGCGATTAAGATGGGGTTGTCTCATTTGTTCTGACGAGTGGGAAGTAATTGATAAAAAACTTGAAAGTCAATCCATTCATTTCCATGACCTTAATCATGTAGCATCCAAACTTCGCTCTTTCTTCTTTGAAGCTGTAATTGCTGTTAAAGTTGTGTCTGAATTCTATAATAATCCACAACTTATACCGTGCGAAAATTTACATCGTTCAATTCTTTTAGTAAAACCTTCAAAAAATCAACCTCTTGCAAATGCATTGGAAGAAGTTGCACCGTATGCTCGCACTCTAAGCATATTACGGCAGGTTGATAAGCATGGAAGACAACTATTATCAATGATGAGTGATGAGCAGGGTAATAGTATCGGCTGTCTTATTCGGACTGATGAGAGTTTATTAAGTCAAGAAATAATAGATATGCTTAAAGTTAGAAGCCGATTAAATCTTAATACGTCTAAAGTTAGCACTTGGACTACAGCAGGCATAGCTTTTCCATAATAATTGTTAATTCTTACACTGTATTAGGGTCTGTCATCAGTTGATGTAAAGGAAGGTAAAGTAAACAGAGAAAAGATTTTAGAAGGATTATAGAGCCATGACTTGCCGCCGTTATACCCTCCGGGAAGATCAGTGGGAGCGCCTCAAAGACCTATTGCCGGGACGAGAAGGTCATGTCGGTGGGACAGCGAAAGACAATCGGTCGTTTGTGGAAGCCGTGTTATATCGCTACCGAGCAGGTATCCCGTGGCGAGACTTACCCGAACGGTTTGGGGACTTCCGAGTGGTACACACGCGGTTTAGTCGCTGGGCAAAAAGTGGGGTGTGGCAACGAGTCTTTGAGGTATTAGCCGATGATGCAGACAACGAATATGCCATGATTGACTCGAGCATAGTCCGCGCCCATCAGCACAGTGGGGGTGCAAAGGGGGGGATGCAGACAGGGAAGCGATTGGACGAAGCAAAGGGGGGTTGAGTACTAAGATTCATGCGGTCGTGGATGCCTTGGGCAATCCGATCAGCTTTCATCTCACACCAGGGCAAGCCTGTGACCTGGATGGTTCAGATGTGCTATTGCCTCACCTGAGCGCAGACACTGTGCTGGCAGATAAAGGTTACGATGCGGATGCGCGCGTGATCGAGGTTCTTGAGGCTCAAGGTAAAACTGCCGTGATTCCGTCGAAGTGCAACCGCACCACTGTACGTGATTATGACAAAGACCTGTACAAAGCCCGGCATTTAATTGAGAACTTTTTTGCCCGACTCAAGCAGTACAGAGCGATTGCCACCCGTTATGACAAACGCAAGGTCAATTTTCTCGGTGCAATTTACCTCGCTGCTACTGTGATTTGGCTTAACTGATGACACGCCCTAAGACATATTGGAAAAATCAAGATGGATAACTTAGAGAAGATTATTTCAAAGTTTGACCTAAACGATGGAGAATTAGCTTATCGCTATTCATCTTTGCCCTACGGATACTATAAGGAAGAAACTTATCCCATATTTTGTGCAACTCTTGATGCCGTAGGAGATGATATCCACGTTTTAGATATTGGCTCTGGGCCGGGACATCTAGCTTTTGATTTCTATCAAAAAAGACCGAGTAGCAAAACCAGATTTTCACTCATGGATTCGAGTTATACATTTTTAAGAATAGCTAAAGAAAGAATAGAAAATCTTGGATTTCATATACAGGTATTTCATCGTAACTATAACTTCCTAAATTGGGAACGGGATTTAGGTAAATATGATGTTATTGTCTCTAATAACTCGCTTTTCCACTTAAAACCTGATCTGGTTGCTCCGTTTTATGAAATTTTGTTTAATCTGCTGAACTCTAATGCTGTCTTTCTGAACCAACAGGCTTTTAGTCCTATCCTTCTCAAGGAAAGTTTTACAACCTTTTATAAAATTATGGGACCTGAGCATTATATGTCAGAGAAAGATAAAGCTCAAATGCCAGAAATTATTGAGGTATTAACTGATATTGAATCAGATGATAAATTGAAATTTAGTTCTGAGATTTCAAAGCTTAAATCTGAAGGATGGAAGCTAGATGAAACACCAAGTTATGCAAGTTTAAATCTTTCTGAAGTTCAGCATCTTAAATTTATGAATTTAGCTGGATTTATAAGTGCTTGTATATGGAGGAAAATGCACTTCGCGGTTCTTGTAGGTTTGAAGGGCAAGCCACTTTAAAACTTTATCTATGAGTTCAAAGATATAGTTGAATATCTTTATCCTAAGATTATATGTTTCGATGGTCTAATAAATTTACACAAAAACTCATTTGGTTTTATGCAAAATTCCGAACTTTTGTGGACAACTGGAAAAATACAAATAAAGTATCAGTCTCATTTGAATGCAGGCGGTACAGTCCATGCACCAATTCTATCAAAGTACATAAATGAGAGATTTGGAATAATTTCAGAGGATGCTTTGGAGGTATTTTCTGGTCCTGGCTTTATTGGCTTTCATCTCATAAGTGAAGGAATTGCTCGTAAGATAACTTTTACAGATATAAATCCTATAGCTATCAAATCTATTAATAATAATCTCTTGCTAAACAATTTATCGCAACAATGCTCTGCATACTGTGGTGATAACTTAGAAACATTACCTAAAGAATCTAAGTTTGACCTTGTAGTTGGAAACCCACCTTGGTCATTCAAAGACCAAGGGGATACCTCTGGTTTAGAAAGCGATCCAGGTTGGCGCACTCACTGGAAATTTTACAAGGGAATTGCTCAATATTTAAAGCCTAGTGGTATTGTTATTCTTCTTGAGTGGAAGCCAGATGAAACAGAACCATCTGGCTCAGGCATCAAGTCTTGGGACGTAAGACCTCGTCCCCCTCGACTTGATTTTTTGGAGATGATCGAGGCAGGGGGATTACAACACATCGAAACAGTCCCATTAGTAGGAGGATGGGTTGGTCTACATGCAGTAGTTTCATCAAAGAAATAAATCCAAAGCTTTGCCAGCAATAGAACGTTCCTGTTGGAGCGGACGGGCTAAAGCCAATACCTTTAGCCCGTCCGCTCAACAGGAACGTTCTATTGAATACTTTTTCACATCCTTAGTTTCTCCTCTGAACAAGATAGCCTTGGCGGTAATCACTCTTCTTTAATTTGGAAGCTTGACGTGCAGACCACTGACGCATAGGAGTAACTTTCTCTACATGAAGTAGCTTTTGGCGATAAGTATCATTACCCGTTAGTTGAGCGATCGCACCAGCAATAAATCGAGCGCAGCGTTCTGGCTGAGACGAGACTTGTTCTTCTGCAAACCGGATGACTAGCCAGTTGGCATCGACAAAACACTTGTTTCGGTAATCATCCTCGCCGATACAGTGGGTAGGCTTAAGAGTTGCAAACGAAATTGGCTCATCAATCTCCAAATCTATGTGTAAGCCAGTATTTGGTTCAATCATCAGAAAATCAGCCGTAAATGGTAGTCGATGCCCTGGAGGAAGCATCACCTGCTGGGGAGAAACAATTTCACCAAAATAGTGTTTGAGAACATTTTCAAACAGCCCCTCACTTGCCCCGATTGGTGCATCTCCCTGTCCAGAAGGAAAAACTAAAGGGGTAAACTGTTTTTTTTCTTTAACTAACTCTGGGATAACAACAATTGGATATTCTGGTGTCTTTGCCATACTCGCACTAACTCTTCATACTGCAATTATCTAAATTCACAACGCGATTACACAATCAACAAAATACTGAAAGTAAATCAACTTTTTTCTAATTTATGGACGCAAGAATTAGAAAATTATCAGTTCTCGTACAGCATCTCTTCTGGATAAGATTACTTCTGAGTACGCTACAAGCAACTGAGATGAAGTCTAGCTTTGACTATCTAGAAGACCTTCTTGCGGACAACTATCCAATCATCGCCTGCGAATCTCCCCTCCAAGAACGTCACCGCTTCCTCACCCAGATCATTACTTACTGTCAGCAAGCAGGCAAAAAAGCCTACATCTGGAATCTCAGCGAGGACAGTATTAAAGAACTAGCCGTCAGCGCCGAAGAAAATCTCGTTCTTCGAGAGTTTGACGACTATAAACCTTCCATAAAACAAAATAAAGAAGACTATTTTCAAGTACTCAATTTTTGGAAGTTTTATTCTGGTAGCGGAGTATTAATCGTTGAAAATATTTTTCCTTGGATAAAAGAAAGCATACCTAAAGAATCTGATTTTATTTTTATATCAGAATGGATTAAGTCGTCGTTAATAAATATCAAATTTCATACCAAAGATAGTGGTAAAACTACTATCTTACTAGGAGCCAACGCGGAAATAGCAAGCGAAATAGCGGCAGAAATTCCCCTATGGAGTCAAGAACTACCAGATGCACAAGAAATTATTGATAGTTTAATCAAAAGCAAAATTTTTTCTTTAACATATACAGATCAAGACTATTTAGAAATTGCTAACGCTAGTGTTGGTTTGTATATTTCTGATATTATGTATTGCCTAAACGATATTAGTAAAAATCATGATTTAGGAAATTCCAGTGAGATAGCCAAGCTTCTGCTATCAAAAAAAATTCAACTGCTCAACCGCTTGTATGACATTGAATTCTTACCTCCGCCAAAAGTCCAGCTTGGAGGATTGGAAATTATGCAGCAGTCATTCAAAAAATTCAAGCGATTGCTTACCCCGCGTGCCAAACAATACAATCTCCGTGTACCCAAAGGGATTATGCTTGTGGGGCCACCGGGGACAGGAAAATCACACTCAGCAAAAGCCTGTTCCCAGAATATGGGTATTCCCCTTATCATGGTCGATTGGGGCAACTTTAGAAGTTTTGGCAACCAAGCAGAAATGAAACTCAAACGCTTGTTGCGACTGGCAGATAGGTTCAACCAAGTAATTTTGTACTTCGACGACTTCGATAAAGGCTTCGCCGGAGAGGATGACCTCGCCAAACGGCTTGCTGGCCAGCTGTTGACATGGATGCAAGAGCGCACGTCAGATGTATTGGTCATCGCCTCAGTCAACCGAATGGAATGGCTGCCACCCGAACTCACCCGTGCTGGACGGTTTGACTATTTATTTAAAGTAGACCTGCCCAATAATGGGGAAAGATATAGTATCTTCAAACTGCACGCTGCCCGATTTGACGAACGTTTTCGCAATGGCGGCGACCCCTGGAGCGAGGAACAGTGGCGCAGAATTCTTAAAGCCACCAATCGGTGTGTAGGTGCAGAAATCCAGACAATTGTAGAACGCGCCGCTAGTACCATATTCTGCGAAACAGTAATAGAAGATACCTACTCAGAAAGCCAAGTCCCCACACTTGAACTAACAATCGAGGCATTACTAGAAGAACGCCGCCAGATTAACCCGCTTGCCATCCGCGAAGCCGATAAAGTCGAGTCGATGCGTAACAAAGCTGACCAACAAGCTTTACCTAGTAGTCCTCTCGATGAAAGCAAGTTTGCTGTTGGTAATATCGATATTTTCAGCTAATGAAAGGAGCCAGAATACAGAATTCAGGAGTCAGAAAAACTTCAGCCATAAAGGAAGGAGTTTCGCGCTGGTGGTTAAAAAAACTTTTTTGTTTTGCTTAACAACTCTGATGAGGCTTTAAACCAACAGTTAAGAGTCATTCGTACAAAGTCCTCAAGCCTTACGCAAGCTTTCTCCTGAATTCTGACCGGAGGCAGAGCTTCTCCGGCTCCGCTCCTGAGTTCTGACTACTTCTTTGTAAACATCATAAATCAATTCAAAGTTTCACCATGTTTGAACGAAAGCAAATGTAGCCAAAACATTTCAAAAGTTCATAATGCTTGCCATTTCTAACCACTCTACTACTTTATTTATCTAAAACTATGGAAGTTACAAGACAAACCGCTCAAACCAACATTCAAACGAAACAAGCACAAAATCCAGAAAAAAGTCTATTTTTCAAAATTCTCAATATCGTTGGGCCAATTGCTGGTTTTACTGCTGCCCTCTCACCCCTACCACTATACTTTTGGACTCGCCAGCCCCAGTATCTACCTATTGATGCAACCTTTACCAGTAATAATCAAACAGTTCAACTCGAACTAGCAGACGATAGAAAAGAATATGCTCACGGACTCAAATTTCGTGACTCTATTCCCGAAAATCACGGAATGCTATTTGTCCTCAAAAAACCTGAAAAAGTTAAACTTTGGATGCAGGATACGTATATTCCTCTAGATATGATATTTCTCCAAGACGGAGTTATTAAATCAATCGTAGAGGCGGCTCCCCCCTGCAAAACAAAAACCTGTCCTAAGTACGATTCCATCTATCCTGTTAACCAAGTTATCGAACTACCTGCTAACACTACCAAAACCCTCAACCTCAAAGTAGGCAAGAAGCTCCATTTCGACTTCAACCCAAATGAAACGCAGAATTAATTGACGGACAATTTATTTCACTGGGTAAATTAACGGTAAGCCACCGTAATTACACTACCTCACATATCAATTACTGACCCCCGATATAGTCTATATCGGGGGTCAAACATTATGAAATAAACCACTGATTTAAATGTTGAAAGTTGTCAATCCAATTTTTCTAATTTTTTACTAATGATTTACTGAAAAACATAGTGTTTAAAAATGGAAAATTCTTAGATGCTTTTACGGATATTAGTCTCATAAAATAGGTTTACAAGCGAGAAGTTGGAGCAGAGATTTACTCCAATTCAAACTATGTACTAGGGGCAGACTCCGCCAACGGAATAAAGCAGTAACTCAGTCGTAATTACCCCTACAAAGTTTCATCCAGTAATTTCCAAAATCATCTATTTTTTTTATGAGAACAGACTACGAATCTAATTTTAGCAACGACCGCGATCGCATTCCTTCCTACGAAGAATACGGATACCCCGCTCCCACCCGTCGCCGTCGCAACTGGAAAGAAAACGCCAGCATCGCCGGACTAATGGCAGTTGGTACTGGCTTGATGATTGCAGATATCTCCATTCATCACATGGTAATGGCATCGCTGGCCTTTGGAACTGGCATTGTAGCGTTACTACCCAAGGAAGCAAACTTGCTACTTTCCAACTTTGAGAAATGGCAACGCAAGTATGGCATCAATATCTATACCGTCTTGTTCTGCTTGGTAGGTGTAGTATTTATGTTGGATATGGCCGCTGCACCTGCAAACGCCCAGTTCATGCAAAACGCAGAGGACTTTTTCACAGAGTATTTTACAGGTGTTGACGCAGACATCATTAAATACGTATTCGCAGTACTGCGCGGTTTGTTCTTAATTTACCTTGGTATTGGTCTGATCCGGGTCGTTCAATCAGCCAGAAACGACGAGGATTGGCAAACAATCGCCCGTACACCAATTATCGTTGCCCTCACAGTTGTAGTTGGAGATTTGCTTGCAGGGCTGGTAACAGGCTGAGGAGCCACTCGTCAAAAAAGCCACCACGAGTGGCACAATTCCACAAGTGCCACTCATCAAGATTTCAAAAGCTGACTTTTGCCTTTCGCAATCATGACAAGAGTTCGGGAATTTCGTACTGTCAACCGTGTATTAGGAGACCAACTACGCCTCGGGCCATTCCCCGCCGACCAAATTGTTCCCTGGAGTGCGATCGCTCTCATCTCCTACATGGTAGTCAAGGGTTTTATGCAAGCTTCTTGGCTTGCAACCGGAATTGTAACCGCCTGGGGATGGGCAACCTGGTGGACAGTAAGTTCCAACAAAGCCTTTTTCGGTAAGTTTGTCGGCACGCCTCGCATCACCCGTGGCTATAAACCATTTGTCTCCCTCGTTAATCCTCTACAACCTCAACCCAAGAAAAAGCGCCAGCTTAAAAAACGCAGATAAAGCTTCTGGTAAAAAAGAATTCAGGAGTCAGGAGCCAGAATTCAGTTCTGAATTCTGTGTGACTGGTAGATAGCGCAGCGTTAGCGAGTCCGCGAGCATCTGAATAAACGGGTTTAAATCCCCACTTTCTTGTTCTGAATTCTGAATTCTGACTTCTCATTAAGAAATATCACCGAACGAAACTACAGGCTATGAGTTCGACCGCCTCAACGAAAATTAAGCACAAAATTGGGAAAAAATCTCTCGATACCGAACAATTAGGTGTTGTCAAAAACCTGACACCGTTTGAGGATATTACCCATTTAGCCGGGATTGCAAGTATCTCGCTTGCTGGTCGTAGAGATATCGGCGCACTTATTCTCCAGAAAAAAGAAGATATTCAAATCAAGTTCTGCTTTGACGTACAAGGAATTCACCCATCCTTACCAGAAGAACAGATTCTCCCCATTTTTGACAATATTGAGGGCGGACTCAAAGAACTTCCCGAACGAGAAACCTTAACAATTCACCTTGGTTCGTTCACTGATGACTTTCTCCGGCAGCAGGAACTAAAAAAGATAGAGGATAAATGCGATCTAGAGCAATTAACTTTATTAGTGCGATCGGAACGTCTGCGAACGAGAGAACTTACCGAAGCAGGAACCCGTAAAAACAAGTTCTTACGTTTCTGGTGTACCTATAGTGTCCTGGCTTCTGAAGACAGTCGCTCAAATGATGCGATTGAAAAAACTATCAAACAGTTGCAGAACGCCTGGTTCCAATTTACTGGTCAAATCCACGGTGTTCGGCAAGAACGAATCGAAACAATCTTACGGGATAGTTTTACCTCTGGGTTTCAACGGTGGGAACAACTTTTTACTAACTCAATGGGGCTTTCAGTACGAGCAGTCACAAGTGAGGAAGTATGGTCAATTCTTTGGAGTCAGTTTAACCGTAGCGACGCACCCAAACTTCCCAATCCCCTCATATTAGATGAAGAAGGGCTTCGAGAAGTTCAAAGCAGCGATTTCCACATTCGCCACCTGATGCTGGAGAACGAAAAATCTGTCCCGTTTCTCGATCGCAGCTGGGTAAGACTACAAGACAAGTATATCGGTGTCCTGCAATTTAGCGAAAAGCCCCAAGGGTGGGTAGACGAATACGCCCAGCTTCGATACCTCTGGGAGGTAATATCCAAAGAAAAAATCTCCGATACTGAGATTATCTGCCAGCTATCTAAAGCCAACCAGGGACTCGCCAAAACTGCCCTTCAACGGATTACCAAACAGTCAATTACCTCCAGCGCCATGTCTTCCGAGAAGGGGTCAATTGACGTAAAAGCCAATATGAACATTGAGGAGGCAGTTAAGGCACAAGAAACTATCCTCAGAGGCAGTCTCCCGATCCATACTGCTGTTGTTTTTTGTGTCCATCGTCATAGTCGTCAAAAACTTGATGAAGCTTGCCAATACCTTTCTAGCTGCTTCTTGCGACCTGCCGTAGTTGATAGAGAAATTGAGTATGCTTGGAAGACATGGTTACAATCTGTACCTATTGTCTGGGAAAACCTACTTACAAGACCCTTTAACCGTCGCCTCCCCTATTTCTCATCAGAAGTTCCCGGACTCATGCCGATAGTCAGAACAGCTACGGGAGATAAATCCGGGTTTGAGCTAATTGCTGAAGAGGGAGGAACTCCAGTACATCTCGACTTGTACAAGCAGCACAAAAATCTCGCTATTTTTGGTACTACCCGTGCTGGTAAATCTGTCTTAGTAGCAGGTCTATTAACACCTGCCTTAGCTCAAGACATTCCCGTAATTGCACTTGATTATCCCAAACCCGATGGTACTAGTACGTTTACCGACTATACCAAATTTATGGGAGAAGAAGGGGCATATTTCGATATTAGTAAAGAATCGAACAACCTATTTGAATTACCAGATTTAAGGGGGTATGAACCTGAACTTATTAAGGAAAGGATGACTGATTTCAAGGAATTCTTGAAATCCACATTAATGATAATGGTACTAGGGACAAACCCTGTAGGGGTAAGTCCGACAATGGTATCAAATATCGAAAGTATCATTACAATCACAATTGAAACTTTCTACAACGATGAAGATATTAAACTTCGGTATAAGCTAGCGCTAGAGAATGGATTAGGAACAAGTGAATGGGCAGATATTCCAACACTTAAAGATTTCTATAATTATTGTTCGCCTGGGTTTATCAAACTCGATTCAATCACCAATAATAGTAAAGAAATTCTCGATGCTCTTGACCAAATCAGATTGCGATTAAAGTTCTGGTTAAACTCACGAGTTGGACAATCAATCGCCAATCCATCTAGCTTTAAAACTGACGCCCGACTACTGGTATTTGCACTGCGATCGCTTGGGAGTGAAGCTGATGCAGCAGTCCTTGCCCTTAGCGCCTATTCCGCAGCATTACGTAGAGCTTTATCATCTAAAGTATCAATATTTTTCTTAGACGAAGCGCCGATTTTATTTAGTTTTGACAGCATAGCCGAGCTAATTGGTAGACTCTGCGCCAACGGTGCAAAAGCAGGTATACGTGTAATTTTATCTGCCCAAGAGCCAGAAAGTATTTTCCAAAGTAAGTCTGCCTCTAAAATATTTGCTAACATCACAACCCGCCTTATCGGTCGGATTCAAACATCAGCTGTTGACCCATTTGTTAACAGGTTTAAATACCCTTATGAAATTATCTCACGCAATAGTACCGAAGCATTCTTTCCAAAACGCGAAAGTATCTACTCACAGTGGTTACTTGACGATAATGGCAAACTTACTTTCTGTAGGTATTACCCTGCTTATTGCTTACTCGCAGCAGTAGCAAATAACCCAAACGAGCAAGAATTACGCACTCTCTTCCTCAATAAATATGCTGATAATCCAATGCTGGGTATGGTGAGATTTTCTGAGGCATACATACAGACACTTCGGGGAGATGAGTTAAGCCAAGAAGCACAACATTTACTGGATAAAAATAACAATCAGCAATTAAAGTCAGCATAAATTATATAAGACAAACTAACAAATAATCTGGACTGGTAAAAAGAAAAATCAATAAATCATAAAAAAGTGGCTTAAGTTTAATTGCCACATTGGTTATTTTATCCACCAAAAGTATGAGACAAAAGTTCAAGTTTACTAAGAAAGGAGTAATAATCGGGTCAATCATTGGTCTGGTTACTTTACTCGGTACAGCACCCAGTTATGCCTTTTCAATTGACGATTTTTTCAAGGTTTTAGGCAAATTCAATAACTATTTTGAGGAAACCAAAAACGAACTCACCGCAGCAGCTAATGAATGGGGTGGGATGAAAAGCGAAGCTAAAACTGCTATTCAGACTGGCAGTATGGATATGCCAGACCCAGTAAATTCAGCAGAAAAGCTCAAAGAGCAACTCAAGGAAAAGGGTAACTGGAATGAAAGTAACACAGTTGAAGGTGCTGTAGGTGCAGCTAACGAACTGGAGAGAGAAACCACCCGCGCTACGATCGCCAGCGTCTTAGGGGAAATCGGTCAGGAACGTACCAAAAATGAAATAGAAGCAACTGAACAAACTGTAGCTGAGTCCAAAGAACTCGCGGAATCTGCACAGGCAATGGATGCTTCACAAAACATCCTCAAGGTAATTGCTGCCCAAAACTCGCAAATTGTCTCAATGTTGGGACAATCCCGCACCGACGGACTGCAAGCACGGCACGATGTCCAGCAAACTAACTTGATGCTAAGTCAACTTGCCGAACAGGGGGCAAGCGATCGCCGTCGTCAAAACCTGATGATGGACGGTATCAGTGCCCAGTACATCGAAATCAGCGGGTTTAGCAGTCTCAAAACTACTGCTGGGCAATAATTCACTCTAATTATTTGGTCATCTCAATTGCAGAGATGACCAAACCTTCACGCCTGTTAACTAAGTGCTATGTTAGAACACCTCATAATTGCAACCGACCCATTTTTTGGACAAGACATTTTAGAAAATGCCGCCGCTGGAGCGCAACTAGTAGCTGAAGGTTTCAATGAACTTTGGCAGGAAACCCTTAACGGCAGCTTATATGGCTCAATGTGCAAAGTTGGTCAGTTTTTTGCGATCGCCACACTCACTCTTTTTATGGTTGAGTTAGGCAAAAACTGGATAAATCAAGAGGATATGAAAGCTCTCTCCAGTTGGATATGGCCCATCCTGGTTATCGGGCTACTAGCTAACAATGGCACTTTGCTCAGAAGTGGAACACTCGCAATACGAGGATACATTAATACTGTCAATAGTGACATTCTTGAATTTACCGCTGCTGGAACCAACCTAGAAGTAGCATTCAATCGAGCAGTCGGCAATATTGCCCTCCAGCAGCAAGTAGGGGCAGCAATGGAAAGATGCCGCTCAATCCCTGGTAACACGCAAGATTCAATCACCTGCTTGCAACAGGCAGAAGCAGAACTCAAAACCTCTGCGCCCGATCTATTCAAAGGAGAAGCCCCCGATAGCGGTAGTTGGGAGTTTAACCCACTTCAGGCTTTATCTGATGCCAAAGATGCGCTCAACGACCTCTCCCCCGGTCAAATTGCCGAAAAGATTGGTAATTCTATCACCAGTACAATCGGCTCGATGATTACCGGATTTGTTGCAGTCATCCTCCTCGCCCTAAATAACGCTTACCAGTGGGGTATCGAATTCACGATGCTTTTAACTGCCCTACTTGGCCCATTGGCAATAGGCGGTTCACTACTCCCTTTTGGCGCGAAACCTATTTTCGCTTGGCTAACGGGTTATTTCACCGTTGGAATGGCAAAACTTTGCTTCAACATGATTATTGGTTTGTGCGGACAACTTATTGCTAATTCTGAACAAAACCAACCGATGATATTTCTCCTTTTTGTTGGGTTGGTTTCTCCTATTCTTTCATCTGCATTAGCCGCAGGTGGTGGAATAGCTGTTTGGACAGGATTAGGTAAAACAGTAGCATTTGGCTCTGAAATTGCAGCAGGAATCGCTACAGGTGGAGCAAGTACAACTGCTACGGTTGCTGTCAATGCCACCAAATTTGTTAGTTCCAAAATTAAAGTTAAAAAGTAATTAGTCAGAATTAAGGAATCAGCCAAGACATTTCAATATTTGATAGTTTGGCAAAAAGCACATCAGTTTGTTTTATTAGTATATCAATTTAGTAGTGAGTTCCCTAAATCGGAAATATATGCTTAAACCTAAGTCTAAATCTCAACCAGCCCGCCTCCTCAGTTACGGTCAATCTACCTCTACACCTATTGCAATGGCAATCACTATAACAGCAGGAGCAACTATTTTATCTATCCTATTGCAAATTGTAAATATTGGTATGAGTTCTAGTACAAATCGTCATGTCAAAGGTATGACGGTTGTTCAACTCCAAGATGGCTCTATTTCACCTGGTAGATTTGCTGCTCCCAACGAACGCGAAGACGAAACTATCAAACGCTTTATCTCAGATAGCATGATTAAAATGTTCGGTTGGAACGGAATAATCGAAGCAACAGAGAATGGCGAAAACGTTACCAAGCCTGATAAAGGAATAGATGTTCAAACAACAAAAAATAGTAGAAAAAGAATTCCGACTAGAGCTTGGGAAGCTGCATTTGCACTATCTGAAAATCAAGATTTTCGGGCAAACTTCCTCAAAAAATTAGCAGAAATTGTCCCAAATGGTGTATTTTACGGTGAAGTTCAAGTCTCACTCGTCACCCGCCATATTTCTCAACCCAGAAAAATCAAGGATGGAAAGTGGGAGGTTGATTATATCGGTACGCTTGTAAGCTTTGATAGAAATGAAAATCAAGGTAAAGGAATTGCCTTTAACAAAACAATTACTGTCGAAGCTATCGATACTCCCAAGTTACCAAACAAGCCAACTGAACTTGATAAAAAAATTTATTTAGTACGAGAGCCAGGTTTAGAAATTACTCAAATTGTTGATTATAATCTCGGCAAAAAAGAAAATAATTAGTAATTAGATACCAAAATATGTTACAGCTACAAGATGAGGCTTCAAATAAGCATGAATTATCTTCCGTAGATAGTCTTTTACCAATCGATAGTAAAGATATAAAACCTTTAGAATATGAACTGGAGGGTTCACAATATGATGTAGCTGAAGAAGATGATCTGGAAGTAGAAGACCCCGCATTAATACAAACTAAACACGATTTTGTCACATCCCCCTGGTCAAGATTAGGAATTATTGGTGGTGCATTCGGTGCTGGGTTCCTAGTTATATTTGTTGTCCTCAACGGCATGATGAATGGGGGTGGTAAAAATGCAAAAAAACCAGAAGTAACCCCTACCCCCACTCCCACGGTTGCCGCATCTGAGAAAAAAGATGGGGATGTTTATGCCAAGCTTGCCCTTGCCAAGCAACAGGAAGAACTTGATGCACTAAATGGTAAAGGCAAGACGGAAGATAAAGAAGAGAAAAAGGAAGGTACTGAAGAAGAACAATCCAAAAACAAAGAGAAAACACGTTCTATTCGACAACGAAGGGTAGTCGCTCAAGAAACTCCCCCTACTTCCAGAAGACGTGTATACCGAGAAGAAGCACCCGAAACTGTTAGACCAAGACGTAGAGAAGTCGCCTCCCAGCCAATAGCACCCCTGCGTCCTAGCGCTCCTCTGCCAAAATTTGCCAAACAAATAGTTGCCAGCAACCAGAGTGTCGCCAAAGACCCAATAGCCGAACTCGAACGCCTGCGTAGCCTGGGTTCGGTTGGTCGGGTTGATTATATGTTAGCCAGTACCACTGTAAGTGAACCTACAAGCACAACAGCAGAAGAAGTTACAGCTAAAACTGAAGAAACATTACGCCCAGCAGAACAAAATACCAGTCGCTCCCGTCGCCGCCGTAACCGCCGCAGCGAGAATACCGAAACAGTTACCAACACTCCCAGTCAAATTGAAGAACTACGGCCGCGTTGGGAACCTGTAAACACAAACGACAATACTCCAGAGTATAGCAATACTGGTGACGAAGAGAACAATCAAGCCGTACCAGTTATTTATAGCTTCTCGGTAAAAGAACCACAAACTAGCTCAGAACTTGGCAAAGAAAAAACCGTAGAATCCAGTTTTGCTAGTAATAAAGAAAACAATCCCACTCAGCAAGTCGAACAAGTTGCAAATAACTACTTGCCAGAAGAAGCACAGATACTTCAAGAAACACAACCGCAGTATTTAGTTGTCGGCTCGTTTGCAAGTGCAACCCTCGTAACTCCGCTCGTTATGCCCCAAATCAGCAATAACGGTCGTTCCCAGGAGCAGACAAATACGTTACGGTTTGTCGCCCAGTTGAACGAGCCGCTTTACAGCAATACTGGCGAAATAGCCATTCCAGCAGGAACGCAGGTAACTATCGCTATGATTTCGGTTGATAGCACATCAGGCGTGCGTGCCGAAGTCACGGCTATTCTCAAAGACGGAACCGAATACCCCCTATCACCCGGAACTATATCAGTCCTGGGAGAGGCAGGTTCCCCCCTAGCCGCCAGACCCTACGACAACAAGGGATCTGAAATTGCCAAGTATGATGCCACTTTGGGGACAATAGCTGGTCTTGCCAAGGTAGGGGAAATTATCAACCAGCCGGATGAAGAAGTCACAGAAGATTTGCCTTTAGGTGGGACAAGAACCCGCAGCCGCAATAACAACCGCAACCTGGGAGCTGCCTTTCTTGAAGGTGCCTTTGGCAAACTTGGCGAAACAGTCAGCAAGCGGACAGAACGTGCTACTGACGAAATCAACCGCCGTCCCAATGTCTGGTATGTGCCTAAAGACACCAAAATCACAATCAAAGTCGATAGGTCAATAAAACTGTGAAACTCAGATATATAGCCAACTTTAGTTTAATAATGCCCTGGGCGATCGCCTTTGGCGGGTGCCTCACCATTGCCTCCGTGCTTGCACCAAACCAACTTGTACAAGCAAATACTATCCGTCAAGTTGCAGCGTCCCAGGTGTCAGGGGAAAATGCCCAATTGCAGACAGTTAAGGTCTGGCCTGGACATGGGGTATCAATATCGTTCTATAACACCAGAGAAGTCATTAAGAAAATCTGGCTGGATGACCCATCTAGGTTTGTTTTTGATGTAGACGGATGTCTTGAAGGCTTGGGTAAGTGTTCTAACAACAGTACGGGTGCTGGACTAATTCATATTCGCCGCATCGAGACAGTAAAAATCCCCGGTTTACCACAAGCTTCTTACGGGGCGCACATGACGGTGATTACCGAATCTGGGTCAACAAGGAAAAGCTATTACTTTC
Organism: Nostoc sp. DedQUE04; assembly: GCF_034530995.1. NCBI lineage: Bacteria > Bacillati > Cyanobacteriota > Cyanophyceae > Nostocales > Nostocaceae > Nostoc > Nostoc sp. DedQUE04. The sequence goes on from NZ_JAVRCA010000030.1 coordinate 76,329, forward strand.
GGATTCTAGCGGGCAGTGGCACACCAGAGTACAGCCAAATTGAGATTATTGGCGATACTCCCAGCAAACCTGAAGAAGTAAAACCAAAGGTTAGTTACACCGCATTATCTGATAGCAGACATATCGCCAAAGGGATGCAAGTTGCCCTAAAAAACCAGTGGGTTACTACAGATAGCAAGCTTTGGAAGCGTCTAAACCAACTTGTGGAGTTGCGATCGCAAGGAGAAGAACTTGTTGTCGCCGCCAGCACCACCGGAGTATCAATGCAGTTGGTTGAAAAACTTATGCTGCTAGGTGGAAAGCGCTTCTTAGAAATACCGCCACAGCGCAATAACCCTCCCATAACACCAAATACAGGTAAAACAAACTTTCTCTTGAATCAATAATTTTTAAATAACCAGTGATGTATAACGAAAATTTGACCTCCAACAACCAAATTTTAGATATCACAACCGAGGTAACTGCGATTGTACCAGTGAGAGCTGCAAGTCAGGAAAGTACTCACAACAAAACCAACCGAGCGCTTGAGTATCGGATAGAAAAATTTAATAATTTACGCTACCTGATGGTAGCAGGACTTATTGCAGGACTTGCCCTACACGGGTTAATCCGGTTTGGAGGTAGCTACAATATCGGCAGTCTCCTATTCGGTGAGAAAGCAGTAGCTCAAACAGTTCCATCGAAGTATTCAAATTTGAACACTTCGATAGATAAAACAAAACAAACCAAACAGCCAGTCGCAACTAAATACGTCAATGGCGCACCCACACCCGATTGGAGCAGTATCACGTTCAGAAATATGAAATTTGGCGGTGCTGGCAGCGTCGAATTCCCTAATATCAAAAACCCTGGTATGAAGGAGACACGCACCTGGAGTGCCGGACACAGCCTTGCCGAAGTCATGGAACTGGGTGATTTTGAAGCAACTGAGTTCAATATTGAAGATTTCACGCTTGAAGATATCGCCAACATCACGGGAATTAACCTCAAAAATCTCAAACTGTCAGATTTTGAGACACTCAATTGGCAAACACTTGAAGACTTCGCCGAAGCAATTCCTAATTTAGAAGATTCAGAAGTGGGAGCCATCCCACCAATTCAAGAACTAGTGACCAAAGTAACAGGCAGCACCGCAAGCTACCAAACTGTTGGTGAAGTGCTAGACAATTATGCCGAACTGGGAGAAGTGGAACTTGGTAAGTATGTCAAACTTGATAAGTATAAACTAACCAGCATCCCCGGTATTCAGGATGCACAGCTAAAGGACTTTACTAACTGGCAAAACACAACAATTAGTAAAGTTCCGGGATTAGCAGATGTACCGTTCGATCAGTTCCCCAGTGTTCCCATCCCCGATGTTAGCTTTATCGGCAAAGTAGACTTACCCCTCGGTTCGCTTGAAAGTGGACGCTGGATGTCAATAAGCGGTAGCTATCAAGCTGGGTTTAATGTCCCGTGCGAGAAAAAGTGTGGTCATATCGAAGTTTCGGGCAGTGAGACTATCGTTGGCGCACAATGGATGTCTGGTAAAGACCAAAACGTTAAAGGCGGATTCGGCATCTTGGGCAGCCTCAACGGTGGGAAAGAACCCACAGGTCGTCATCCCTTTGGGAAATCATTTAAACAAGTCATCTGGGATATTAACGAAGCTGACGGCAGTATCACCACCGCGATGTTTTTCCGTATTTGCAAGCGGGGATGGGTTGACTTGGGCTGCTCGCCCTACTTCATTGGCCCTGTTCCCTTCTTCACCTACCGCGAAATAGACCCAATTATTCTTGGTACACCTCTCACAGTCCCTAAAAAGTAAAAAGGCAATCATAGAAGAATTTATCCTCTTTAATTTTTGACTTGGAGAGGACATACCAGATAACTAATGAAGAAATATGCAACTTCACTTCATCGCATATTTCTTCGATTTCCTCATGCAAAATCAGCACAGATTAATATGAATAATTATCTGTTTGTAACTGCTAAAACTAAGACAGTTAAAGAAGTAAAAGATACTCATAAAAATAGCAATACTGACTTTAGTAAATATACAGATAAGCTCATGTCACCTCAAGGTTTGGCACTTGCGGGTGGAATTGGTTTATTGTTGCTTTTACAGCTTTTTAGCAATGGTAAAAAAGGCAAGCTTGCTACTAGCTATTGGGGTGGAGCAAAGGAAACCGCCCAAGCTAAGAAAAAAGCCCTCAAGCAAATCGTTGCTCCTAAATGTGATAGTGCCAGTTTATATATTGGAGTACACAAATACAAGGGTCAAAAATTACCCAAGGAGAGTGGGGGAGTACCAGTTTATGTCCCCGATGTCCAACGCGGAACTGCTGTAATTGGCGCACCTGGTAGCGGTAAATCATTCTCGGCTATCAACCCGATGATTTACTCAGCAATTGACCAAGGTTTTGGTATCGTACTATACGACTTCAAGTATGCTAGTCAAGCCAAAATCGCCAGTTATGCCAAATCAAAGGGGTATGACGTACACATATTTGCACCGGGATTTCCCGAATCAGAGGTATGTAACCCAATCGATTTCTTGCGCGATTCCTCCGATGCTGAAACCGCACGGCAGTTAGCTACAGTAATTAACAAGAACTTCCGCCTGTTAGGTAATGCCTCTGAGGATGCATTCTTTGGCCCTGCGGGCGACCAGTTGACGCAGGCTATCTTAATGTTAACCAAGGAGTTTGGCGATGCCTGCGGCGGGCGTAGCCATCGCGCTGATATTATGACGGCTGCGGCAATACTTTCCAGCGAGAAGATGGTCGAACGCTTGATAGCAGCAGCACTAAACCCCTGGATTAAGATAGCTTTTGGTCAATTATTTAGTTCGGCTGGCTCCGAAAAAACCGTGGCGGGTATCGCTGGTAGTGCTTCTTTGATGTTCACCCGGTTTATGGCAAGGGATACATTGGGATGCTTTGTCGGTAAAACAACCCTCCCCCTGGAGGTAAAACGCAAACAGATGATTATCTTCGGGTTAGACCGCGAACGCCGCGATGCTGTCAGCCCCCTGATGACCAGTATTCTTCACATGGTAGTTTCCCGCAGTATCGCCAAAAAACGCAAGGAAGATGGCCCATTAGTAGTATGTCTTGACGAGTTGCCAAGTATTTTCCTTCCAGATTTATTTAAATGGCTTAACGAATCTCGTTCCGAAGGATTCTGCGGTATCCTGGGTTGGCAAAATATGGGTCAGCTTGAAAAGATTTATGGTAGGGAAATCTCTAAAGCCATCCTCGGTGCGTGCGGCACAAAATTTGTTTTTAATCCTGGTGAAGAAGAATCAGCACGATTATTTTCTGCATATTTAGGTGAAGAGGAAATTAAATATAAACAAAAATCTCGCTCAACTGGAGGGGGTAGGGCTAGCACATCTATCAGCGAACAAGAACGGACTCGGAAGCTATTCGAGCCTGCCCAATTCCTCAAATTACCACCTGGTAAATGTCTATTTATTAACCCAGCTTATAGTAATAAAAATGAGGGTTCAGTACCAATATTAAAAAATATCAAAATTCCGAAATATATTATCGGACTCGAACAAGAAAACGATACTAAGTGGGATAAAGTCATTAAGGAACTTGCTAGGAAAAGTACCCAGAAAAAACCCACACAAGAAGATTTAGATTTGCGAGTCAAGGAAGTAGATCGGAAGTTTCCTATCCCACAAGCACCCGTACAAGCAGGCAATGCACCCTTACCTGTTGATGCGTACAAGAGCTTTTTATAAAAATGATACAATGTAGCGTCAAAGACGAAAATATCACTCAGACAAAAATAATTCAGCTAATAAATAATTATCACCAGAAAGGTCAATTAATTAGTTCACATCAAGTAAATAGCAAGAATGCACATTCAATTATTAGCTCTTTTGAGGAACAGTTTATCCTCCGGCCAAGAGTGAAACTTCATGGGCTACATAGACAGATTGTAATCGATAAAATCGAAATTGAAATAAATGCTAACAACTATGGTGAATTAATCAAACATCATGTGAATTTAATTGGTTTTGAGCAACAACAATATGTTGCATATCTACTTCCTTATCAAAGAGTAAACATACATATTATTTTCAACCGTGCCACAGGAAGCCAAGGAAACTTAATTGACATTAGTTTCCCTAAATATAGTATGTGGAATTCAGAATATAAAGTTAAACTCTCTTACGAGGCAATTATCAATGAATATTACAGAGCAGAAAAACAACAACTTGAGTATAGAAGAGATATTGAACGGAAAGTTAGACAACTTATTGAATATTCTGAAAAAGTCACAAACTACGACCTACAACTCGACAACGCTATTAATAGAATTAACCAAATTCTTAGAAAAATGGCATAAAACTTGTGAGGATATTAATGTACAACACCAACAAATCAATCAAGAAATATTTATAGCAAAAGAAAAACTAACATTAATGGAAGTTAAAATATCCAGACTAGATGACAAGCTGGAAGCAATGTTAAAAATTATTGCTAACCAAAGCGAACAACTAAGCCAAATAAATCAAAATTTCAAAAATAGCCAAATAGAACTAAGTCAAAACAAACATCAAAATGGAAATTCAATCTCTCTATCACTTGAAGAGGTTAAAAATTTTATTTAATAAAACTACCTCAGCTTCAGTCCGATTCCATAAAAGATTACCCATTTCAAAGTAAGATATGTTTGACCCTAGACAAACTCAAGTTAATGAATCATATTTAAATACAGCTGATACTGCAATTAAAACAAGTCGGGAATTAAGCAAGACTCTTATTAATACGATTACTACAATAGGTAAAATAGTTCTCGAAAAACTCAAAGAAGCTCAAGAAGCAAGTAAAATCGCAGTTGAAGTTGGCAAAGACATTTACAATCTCGTGCCTGATAAATCTAACCCTGGTGCATATAAATGGGAAAAAGTAGATTTAACCAACCAAAGTATAAAAAGCAATCAAGAAACTAATATTGTGTTCATGCCCGATCTATTAATAGAAGGTCAATACACAATAGAAACTGAACCTTTTACAGACTATCAAGCACAAAGAATTGCTGCCAGATTATTAGAATATGTACCCAATTTAAATAGTGATTATCAGCAAACAGGTGATATCGTTCTGAAAATTACAGCTTATTTGGAGTCAGAGGGTTCAGAAAAACAAATCGTTATCTACGAACAAAATAGCGAAGGTAAATGTACAACTAATCTCGTCACTGAAATACTTACTTCAGATGAAATAATAGATGTAGCAAGTGAACCACTGATTAAGCTACTACCTCCATCTGCTGAAATTATTGAAAATTCTGAAGATACAAAAGATTTGTTATTTGATAATGAGAATTTAACTGACATAGAAGTAAATTCACTGTTAGATGATAGTCAGCTTCCTATAAATAAGTTACTACAAGATGAAAACAGCGAAAATAGTTCGCCTATAACTCAAGAAATAAACTCATCTGTTGAAATAGAAGCAGATGAAAGTTTTGAAGATGATGTGGTCAATAATCTTCAAGAAGAAATCGCACAGTCCAAAGAAACTCTTCAAATCAGAGAGATAGTTGTTAGTAACTACCAACCTCAAGATAAAACTGAAGGAGAGGTAAACGAAAATGCAACTCGCAATCAGTTTTTTGCACAAGAGCTAGAGGAGCTAGAAACTAATAATCGAAACAAATATGCACCTGAATTTAGCTATCAAGAAGTAGCTAACTCCCAAGGTGTAGAGTCAACAGCGCAGCAGTGGGCGCGTCAGGTTGAAGTACCTATCTATCAAATTAATAATAAACAAGCGCGGGAGGAACGCTACAAGGGGGAAAATAAAGACATTGCTGAAACCGCAACGGCAATGTTAAAAAAATACGGCACTCTTGAACAAGATGGGTCGCGTATTTACCGTAGCGATACATTTGTGATTCGCCAAGAGGGAGACACTGTTAGCATTCACCGCCGCAGTGATGAACTATTTGGGTGGGAAAACTCCTTGATGGATTTTAAACTCAACAAAAAAGAGGAACCCAAAATAACGAAAAAGCCTACAGAGATGTTACCTGTTGAACGTCAGGAGTTTCTGATAGTAGCCGAGTACTTGGGCGACAATGGCAAGCTCCCTGACCTCAACAATACTGACATCCGTGATGTAGCAAATAGCTTAGGAAGTCTTGCACCCGCTGGCACGATTAAAACCCTGGAAGTATTTAAACAAAACGAGATGTTGCATACCCTCAATAACGTCCTCATCCAGGCTGATAAGGAAGAACTTACGGTAGGTGAATTTACCATCAAGCGGACTCGTGAACCCGAAAACAATCGAGCTAGCTTGCAATTATTTAAAACTACTCAAGAGAAAGGTACTCAGGAACTTGTCCGGTTTGACCTAACTAAAACCGAAGCCGGCATTACCAAAGAGGTCAGCAAGATGAATATCTCTGACTACGATATCAACCAAGTCAAGTTTATTGCCCAAAACGCCAGCAAACTCAACTTGGAACAAATCTTTGGTAATGAACAATCTACACCCGTAGCCGCAGCTGCACCCAAAGAACGAGTAATACAAGCAGCTGGTGATATGCCTGTCAAAGTTCACCCCTATATCGCTGAGGAATGGGCGAACATGGTCAAGCATGGTAGCCCTATGAACCAGGGTAATGAAGAGATTCTTCAACGGATAAATGAGAATGATGGCAAGTTACCAATTGCCGACCAGAGGGAGATGTACTTCAAGATTTTAAACCATAAGACAAATGAAGCTGAAAAGAAAGGAGAAACAGTCGTCGATTTTGTTCCCCTCAAAGACATTATGAGCGACTTACAACAATGGCGAGGAGAAGAAATTCGGCAGCAATATACCCCAATTGAACACATACCCTCCCCTCAACAACAAACTGTCACTGCTGCATCTAAAACCAAGTCGAGAGAAGTTGAATTATAAACTACCCATCAACAAGTTTACAAAGTCGCATTGACAATATAAAAGCTTGGGTTTAGAAGTTACGTAAATTTATCTAAATTCCGAAATTTTAAACTCAAAAAGATTATTTTACAAGCTTTTCACCGATTTTGAATGATTGGTCTATGGATTTAAATAAATAAGACGATTCAAGGACAAATTACTACATTAAGCTCACGCAGATACTCAATGTAGTATCTCAACCGAAAAAATAAATAGTGAGCTTAACGTCTGAACTAAAAAATAGAAATTCACCTATCAGGAGATGGTTTAACTCTAGATTAAACCAAACAGTTATTAAGATGATTGCTAGCCATAACCAACTATTAGAAAATCAAGAAATTATTAGGCCAGTTGATGGTGTAGATTTTCCATTAGTAGGAAATGCGATCGCCAAAACACTTGCCAAGTATTTAGGAAACATCTATGAAGACCAAACATGGTTTACTAATTGTCTTGCTCAGGTTGGAGCAAAAGCCCTCAAAATAGAATATGCCTTCGATTATTGCATTACAAATTCAAATTCACTTGAAGAAGAAGCTCTAAAGTGTATGCTCTTGGGTGCATTAGAAAATTATGCTCGTAGCCGTAATATTCATGAGATTATTCAACCTTTTCTACAAGGAGAAAAATCCCTTCAGCTTGAAGCACAATACTTCAAAAAATGGCTTCCTAGTATTCAAGATACATCTCAAATTCTCGGTATTGTACCCCGTACCTGGCAAACAGTAGCTAATCAAGTAAGTGGGAATATTACCTGCAATGCTTCATACCCTTTAAGTCAATATCTTGGAGGTGCTGATTGCCAGATAATTGCTGGAAATACTCTCATCGATGTACGAACAACCGCCAAAAAGCGTCCCTTCTCTCTAGAAAATTTTTACCAACAAATTAGTTACGTCCTGCTTGATAGCAATGATACCTATAGTATCAATCAACTGGTTTGGTTTTACAGCCGCCAACAGTCGGTATTTTTCTATCCTACTGACAAAATATTCCGCGACTTGCAAGCAACAAGAGAAGAATTTAAGAAAATGATTCTTGATAACTATCTCACAAATAGGCTGGCAGAACAAAACAAGTGTTTATATCTTCCCTAGTAAGGATAAAATATGATTCAAGACTTTCAACTCAATCCTAGCTTCAATATCCACTTCGATGGTATGAAGTATCACGCCAAGATTCACTTTGATATGCTTTTGAAACTGAAGCAGAAGAAATTCCAGCAAGTGATATTAGCACTCTTGCTACAAGAGTATCTAACCGTTGGCGGCAGTATCTTCTGAATATTGCAAATAAATACAGACATCTACTAGTTAGCCTTCTCCAAGCAGAAGGTTAACTTAACGAATGTAAATAAACTTTTGCTCGTTTAAATACTATGAAATTAGGTTTCTATCCAGTATTGGGTAAGAGCGATTTTGTTAGAAGCAAGGGTAAAAAAATCCCAATCTGGCAGTTGCTTGAGTATCAGCCGGTGGGCTGGCTATACTCACTCGCAATTAAGGCAGAAATTGTTCCAGATAGTCCTATTATTCATGACTGTGGGGCATTTAACTACCGTGACCAAGATATCCCCACTCTAAACGGTAAATATGTTGATGCCCACTGGTCTATTCATAGATATCGAGAACGTTCAAAAATCGGCGATATTATTGTTTGTCCCGACCATTTACTTGTAGGAGAAAATATTAGAGAACGGCAAGAATACAACCTTAAACAAGCAGAAACATTTATCCAACTTGCTAAAAGTTATCTTCCCAACAGAATACCCCTAGCAGTCATCCACGGGCAGTCTCTCAGTGAACGCCTCGAAGTAGCAAAATATCTTTTGGGACTGGGATACCGTCATCTCGGCATCGGTGGGCTTGTTTCCCAGGCGAGAGAGTATTCGATTAACTTACACATTATCAAAACAATAACTCAAGTTGTGCGTTCACGAAGTGACTCGGAACGAGTATCGCCGAAGGCGGGCGTTTCGCCATCGCTAATTAACTCGGAACGAGTATTGTCGAAAGCGGGTGCGATGCTTGCGGGGGACGTAGCCATCGCACCATTGCACGAGCCAAATGTTCATCTACACGTTTTTGGATTATGCTCGCCCCAGTATGCCAAAGCTTTTATTCAGATGGGACTATCCTTTGATGGTTCAACTTTTATCCGGGAAGGACTAGGCGGTGGGATGTTCGTCAGCCACGAGGAAAAATTAATTCGGATACCAACCCACTGTGCGCCAAAGTGCAACTGTCATGTTTGCAGGGTTCTCAACCGACATAGGATTGACCCTCGGCTGACAAACAAAGGACGGACGCATACTATGGGAAGAATCGCCCACAACCTCAATCTGGTGATCGGCACCTACAGAAAGTTCACTCCCAAGGAAAAAGTCTACCTGGTTGCTGGATGTGGCAAGCAGCTTACCTACCCTGCTGCCGCCAAAGACTTATATTATTCCCAGCACTTTCAAGCGTGCCGTCGCTACGTAGAAGAACAAGAGTCAAAATGGTATATCCTCTCACCTTTACATCAAGTTATTAACCCAGAAGCAATCATCAAACCCTACGACAAATCCCCCTATTCCTTACCTCATCAGGAACGCATACTATGGGCACGACAAGTAGCAGAAAGCCTCATACAAGTTGCGTCCCCGGAAATAGAGTTTGTATTCTTGACGGGCAAGCTTTACAGACAGGAGGTAACGCCCATTTTACAAGCAAACAGATACGAGACAAAAATACCAATGCAGCACCTAGCCATTGGACAGCAACTTGCCTGGATAAAGAAGGAACTGGAGCAAGAAAAACAGCTTGTTTTAGATATATAACCCAGCAGTAATGGCACCAAAATGATTTATGGAGACTACAAAACGAGTAATTAATATAAGTGAAAAATTCGGTAGCTGGATTGTACTAAATAAACAAGGAAAGCAAGTATTATGCCAGTGTGATTGTGGAACTCAAAAACTTGTCTACAGTCACACTCTCACTAATGGTCGGTCAACTAACTGCGGTTGTAAAAAAAGAAAAGAATCCATCCCAGTTGGGGCAAACTTTGGGAGACTAAAAGTTATATCAGATGTAGAAGTTAAGGGGAAAAGGGGTGAATTACTACTCCTTACCCTATGCAGCTGCGGAACCCAAAAGTATATCAGTAAAAATAGCCTAAAAAGAGGGCTTACACAAAGCTGCGGATGCTTGCAGCGCGAAACCCTCAAGAGCAATAAAACTGTCCACGGACACTGCAAAAGCCACGAGTATAACTCCTGGTTACACATCAAGCGCATCTGCTATAACAAGAACCACCATCAGTACAAGTATCATGGCGGGTGCGGAATTGAAGTTGATGCATCCTGGCGCGATAACTTTACCCAGTTCTTAAAAGATATGGGAGTAGCACCCGAAGGAACAGTCATAGCACGTATTGATCTAGAGAGTGACTTTGCTCCCGGAAATTGTCAATGGATACCCAGAAAAGAGCATTACCGTCAAATACATTTCTTAAGAAGAAAAGAATTCTTCATTTCTCAAACTTTACCCAAACCAGTTGTTACAAATTGTGAGATTAATGTTTCACCAAATATTATTCGCGCAATTGTCAAAGCTCATGCAAATGGTGAAGCCAATATGAATAAACTTGCTACACAATATCAAATTAGCACTCAAGACGCAATAAATATTATCCTTCACCACGCTTAATCATAATTTTATTAAAAATGAAATTGCGCTATCACTTAAAATAGCGCAATTTTTATTTTCAATAAGTCATTGAATATTTTAAACAAAAATTAATCTGTTCATAGATGAATCACCACAGTTATTACACACCTTATAAAGGTAATTATTAGGAGTAATTCAGCAATCAATAAAATCCAAAGTATTTTATCTGATCATGAAGTTAACTGCACATGGCTAAATAATGGCGAGTTTTAACTAAGTGTTCATACAAATACGAAATTATTCTCTAGCTAGAAAAATTAGCTAGATTTTCTACCATAGACCAAATTATCAACTAGCTAGGCAAGTAAAAATCATAAAAATTGTACATGATAATACACAACGGCTCTTACATCTGGTTTCACGCAGGACAAACTACAAGATGGGGAACTATAAATGCGATTAAAGCATTGCCATACTTAATGGTTGCATACCAAATCGACGGACAATGGTATAGTGATCCCGATTTTTCATCACCAAAAAGTCCAGAAGCAAAACCAACAATCCTTATAAGTTAAGCAATTATTCACATACCAAAAACAACAGTTGAGCTACAACCAATTGTTCAATTATGTGCGGGATTTAGCAACATAAAAATTCACAGTCTTTGGGTGGTTAATGCTCCAGATCATGTATTGAAAGATATCTTCGAGTGCAAGCAATGGGACAGTATATCACCCAGACAATTATTAGAAACTCTGCACGAATTAATTCTTTATGGCTACGAAGTCAAAATACTTCCCGCTAAAAAGGAAACCATATCCCCAATCGAATGGATGGAATAGCAATGACTAATAGCAACCAACAACTCACACTTTACTATCCTTGTGTAGTTCAAATTTTAGATCAGTTTGTACAGACAATATCAGTTGAGTTTTGGATACACAATCCAAGAACCGAAAAATGGCATTTGGTACCATTTAAAAATGGTGATAGCAGCATATCAGATGATACATATACGACAGCACCACGTATAAGGGCATATCTTAATGAAGAATATCCATCAATAGAAGCCTTGTTTCAAGCCAAAAAAGAGGAAAGTGTAGACTATCCCATTCGACATAAAAGAACTTATCTTACAGTTAAGGGTGCTGCATCTCACAAACTATTCTGGACATGGACAAATCCTCAGACCAATAAAATTGAACGCATCCATTGGCATCCTTTAGCTATGAAAGTAAAAGCAAGTGAAGACGATCAAACTGACTACTCAAATATAACTCCAGTCAAGATTGTAAATGGAAAATTAATTACACTTGAAAAGGACAATTTACCATCAAATAGAGCAGCTTTTTCGGAGTTTCTCGCAGATAGAGAAGAAAACCTCCGCCTTGCAATCGAAGCCCTAAAATCACCCAATCCTGATGCCGCACTCGAACTACTAGCCATCATGGAAGAAATATCCAAAGACTGCTTCTACGCCAGTTGGATTATGGGCAATGGATACAATTTAGAATCAATTCTTAAATCCTGGAATGGCACTAGTAACGTCAGCTACGGTAGTGGGGAAATCACACATCAACAATTAGCACTAATGCGCGTTCTTTCTGAATTATCCCAAGGTTGGTGGTTTTGGGATGAAGATCAGGACACTGGCGTAATTTTCCAAAGTTAAGCTTACAGAAGAGACTTGTCCGAAATATTAACTTAGGGAAAGAAAAATGGTAAAACGTTAAGTTGAGCGTCTACCATTTTTTAATATTAGTTATGGTTTTTGATTATATACAAAACTATCCCCACCGGACAAAACAAATTTTAGGGATTAGTTACGAACAGTTTCAATCACTATTGAAATGTGCGATAAAACGTCACCAGGAAATTAAAACCAAACTCCAAAGCCGAAAAATCAGAATTAATGCAGTTGGTGGTGGTCGTAGAGAAAAGTTATCAAAGCAAGAACAAATCTGTTTATGCTTATTTTATTTAAGACAGATGCCGACATTTCAAGTATTAGGAATGATGTTTGGTGTGTCCAAAACAGAGGCTAATGATACATTTCACGACTGGATACAAATTCTGAGAGATATATTACCTTCCAGCTTGTTAGAACAAGTTTCAAATAATGAGAGCAATTTACTATTTGTTCAAGAAGTGTTAACTAATTTTAGGCTATTGGTCGATAGTCTGGAACAGCCAATATATAGGGATTCTGACCAAAAAGAGCAACAAAAATATTTTTCTGGTAAAAAGAGACAACATACATTAAAAAGTTTAATATTCGGGATGCCAGAAGGTAAGGATATTGTTGAAGTAGAGGTGGGGGTTCCTGGGCCAACAGCAGATATAAAATTGTTTCGTCAATCTCAGGCAAAATTTGATAAATCTCAACATTTTTCAGGTGATAAAGGATTTCAAGGCGGCGAAAACATCACTACGCCTCATAAAAAGAAACCAAAACGAGAATTAACTCAACAGCAAAAAGATGAGAATAAGGCTTTGTCCAGTAATCGGATATTTATTGAACATTTAATCCGTCTGCTCAAAATATTTCGCATAGCCTCACAAAGATTTCGATTTAAACTGGATACTTATGAGCAAATTATTTTAACAGTTTGCGGATTAGTTAGGTTAAGAATCGGTAGCTTAGTTCTGCCAACTTAGTTACTAGCAATAATCATAACTTTTGAGAAATTAGGAGTTAATTTTTATGCCTCTAAACTATCACTAACTATTTCAAACCCTTGTAACTACGTTTTGATGCAAATATCAAAGTTTTGGCTCAAAGCTTTGAACAGTTTGGCTTTGGAGTTTTCGGACAAGTCTAAGGATCGCCTGATTATTTGGGCTGGGAGTATTGCGATCGCTGTACAAGATCGGGAATGCGCTTACGATTAACAGTAGCGCATTTTTTACACTCAGTATATCGAAGGTTAATTTTGAGTATGGGAAAGATGGCGATATTTGAGAAAAGCCTCTAAGACACTTACTTCCAGCTAAGAGTAAGTGTCTACCCCTGTGTAGCAACTGGTTAATCTCTATTTTCAGTCGTTTTAGAGAATAACGATCTCATATCCACTACAGATTATTATTTAGTGATGAATTATACTTACAACTCCATATCGCAATTCCGAGTTGGAGAAAATTGATATTGCCTTTGTCTTGCAGCCGCTATTTCAAAAGAGGTATCAAATTCGGTAGCCTTTGTTCCAAGTTTTAATTCCTCGTATAAAGGCACACCATCACCGTCATTATCACTCTTGAGAATCTTGGTCATGATATGAGCAGGGGCAACTTGCGCGAGGCGATTTACTACATTAGCAACAAACTCGTTAGATGCGTCGCAGCTATCAAGGTATCTAATCAAAGCATCAGCAGTAGCCTCAGTCATCTTGGCTGGGTTTTTTACCCCTGCTTCCAGAATAAAGTCATCGTAAATAGCTTTCTCGCTATCAGTAAAATTTTCCTTGCAAGCTTGTTGGATAATTAATTCAGCCTGCTGTTGTTGATTTAAAATTGTCATAGTAGTTTTTAGATATTGTTAAAGGAGTAACAGATATGACACATTATGTTTGCGATTTGTATGGCAATACAAACTGGAAGATTCCAGTAGAAGAAGTCGCTGCTAGAACATTCAATACAGAACAAGAAGCACAACAATGGTTCCAAGACAAGTGTTCTGATAACAGTATTGAATTTAGTGGCTTCCATGACACTGAACGCTACGTCACTAACTGGGTTTCCTGCAACGGCAAAGAAGTTGGTGAAATCACCAAACGCCCTACCTAATTCCAACAAATCCTAGTAGAAATTCAGAAAATTGTTTGTACCAGACAATTTTCTTCATCAAATTTAACGCCATATTAAATGACGCTCATAGATGGACAGTTAATACGAGAACATGTAAAGCAAGAATGTCAAAAATACAAATCCATATTTCAAGCATCTCAAAAAGAAGTAGCAATCATCAGATTTGAGGCTTCAGAAAATGCCAGCAATGAATTAAGAGCTAGATATAAAGCAGCCAGAATCTCAGCAGAACAAAAAGTAGCTATTTTCAACGCTATTGGCATTACTCCCAATTATATTATGCTGTCACCCAATATCGCAGTAGAGCAATTTGACGGCATTGTTCAATCCATTAACGAAAACACCCAAGTCACTGCTGCTATTGTTCAATATCCAATTCCAGCGAAGTTTACAAGCTCAATTGGGATCTTAGAGCCACAAAAAGATATAGATATCGTCCGCAGACAAAGCAACAATTTCTTTGAAAGTTGTGCTACTGCTGAAGGAATCGCCAGAATTGTTGAATCCTATGCACAAAGGGATTCCAATGTTGCAGTTGTCGGCGGAGGTGGCTTTGTGGGCAATGGTGTCATCAAATATTTAGAAGCAAGTAGAATCAGTTGTTTCTGTTTGGAAGACGGCGATGACCTGACTAGAACTCAAGAAGCTGACATTGTGGTATCAGTCACCGGAAGACGAGGAATTTTCACGGACTATGTACTCCCCTCTCATCGCTTAGTTGTTGATGGTGGCTTTACACCTACTGCTTCTGGTGCTGCTGGTGATGTAGATCGCAGTGCTTACAGAATCCCCCAGAACATTACGCCCGTCCCTGGAGGTGTTGGCCCGATAGAAATGGCAATTTTAGCAGAACGTTTGATAAAAATGGATTTGGGCATAGAATTTGGGAAATGGGACTATCAGCAATTACAGCAAGAACAGATGCAACGCGCTACTATAATTGCCCCCATAGCTAGAGTGTTCTTCGCACAGCAAGCAACTGCCTATCCTCAATCCATTCGCACAGAAAAAGAAAACCTATTTGTCTTGGAAGGCAGTAACTACCAGATAAGCTTCAATAGCACCACGCAAAGTTTAACTGTTGCCAGAACCAATGAAAAGCTAACGCTGATTCGGCTAACTCTTGCAAGTAATCAAATTGAAACCGCCAGGGGTATAACAAACGAGGACGTAGCAAGATGGCAGCAAATTCAAGCTGCGATCAATTCAACAATAACGCAATTAACTGATAGAGGTATGGAGCTTTGAAACTATCAATCATCACTGCAACCTACAATAGATCTATGCAGCTTGCATCTACTAGACTCATCCGCAAATGGCAAATGCTCACGGGGACTGGGTTTGAGAAACTTGGG
>NZ_JAVRCA010000031.1:0-16728 GCF_034530995.1 Nostoc sp. DedQUE04
TCAACTATTTTTCCCAAAATATTTTGGATTGCTTCTGCATCACTATCAAAGCCTTAAAAAGTAAGGGTTTTAGGCTATAGTATTGCTGAAGTCTCTAAGGAAGCGTTTAAAGTTGTGAGCTATTGTGCTGTTTTGCCTCCCTGGTTGGTTTTAGATCCTCTCTTGCGTGCCTGGTTGTTGGAGGATATTGGCAGGGGCGATCGCTTTCCCAGAGCGTAAATTATTTATAGATCATTTCCTTTGCGGCTCAATCTGACAGATGGTATCCAACGCCGAATCGTTTTGTACGCACTTTTGCCCACTTGTGTATCAATATATTATATAAGAGAGCAAAATTTGCTGTAACGACTCAAAAAAATTCAGTTCCAGCCTAATGCTTCACTGATTTGCGCTGCTAGTTTCAAGGGACGGAAAGGCTTGGCAAAGACAGCAGCTACATTTAAGCCAGTAAACACCTCTTGAGCGGACTCCTGGACTTTGGCAGTTAGTAAAATTACGGGAATTGATTTAGTGACGGGGTTAGCCTTGAGTTGTTGCAGAGTGGCACGCCCATCCATATCAGGCATCATCATATCTAGTAAAATTACATCAAGCTTAGAGTTGGCTGCTACATTCAACGCTTCCCAACCAGTACAAGCAGTCAACACGTTCCAACCAGCAGCCATTTCTAATCCCAATTTTGCGATCGCCTGCACATCTTCTTCATCATCAACAATCAAGATATTTCTGCTCATATTGTCACTCTCGCATGATATGTGATGCTGATTAGCTTGATTAGTCTTCAGCTATTTTAGAATGCAATCGGGTAGAAGTAGGGGAGATTTGGGTAATTAAAGGCTGCTATTGAGAGTTTACTAAAGGTAACAGTATATAAAAAGTGCTACCTTCGCCTAAAATGCTCTGAACCCAGATTTTACCATTATGTTGCTGTATGATATCTCGGCAAATAGCAAGTCCTAAACCTGTTCCTCCTTTGTTGCGGGAGTCAGATGCATCTACCTGTTGAAAACGCTCGAAGATGATTTGTAATTTATCTTCAGGAATTCCTCGCCCTTCATCTTGGATCGTAATTAAAAGAAAGTTGGGTGATGAAGGCTGATTTTCTTTAGACTTAACGCCTTTAGATTCTGAGAGAGTGGCACTTATCCACACAGTGTCACCTGGTTCAGAAAACTTAATCGCGTTGCTCAGTAAATTGGTGAGGGTTTGCAGAAGGCGATCGGGATCTGCCCAAAGTTCTACTGCTACGGGATTTATAATTAATCGAACTTGTAATTTATCTGCCATTGCTTGCATTGCTTCCGTTGCCGTAATTAGCAAGTCTGCGGCGTTGCACTTCGCCTTGCGTGTGAAGATTTTGCCCGATTTCATCCGCTCTAAATCGAGAATATCGTTCACTAAACGAATCAGGCGTTCAGTATTAGTTGTGGCAATGCTGAGGACTTTTTGTCCCTGTTCGGTTAGAGTTCCCAGTTGCCCTGAACTCAATAAATCTAATGCTCCCATTGTGGAAGTTAAAGGTGTACGCAACTCATGACTGACTAAAGAAATAAATTCGTTTTCTAGGCGTTTACGTTCGGTGATGTCATTGGCAATTAATAAAGCACATGGCACTCCACCTAAGTCAATTAATTCGAGAGATATCAGTATGGTTTTGAGTTCTCCAGACTTTGTAGAAAATTCAAATTCTAGATTGTATAGCGAACCAGTTTCCGGCAGAAGTTGAATTGTTTGAGCGATCGCGACTGTGTTTTTACCTAAATTAAGTTCGGTAGCAGTATCTCCAATTACTTCCTCTAAACAATAGCCGCTCATCTTCAAGAAGCTGGGATTGACATCAATAAAACGAGCTTCCGAAACTGTAGCGATCGCAATTGGGTTGGGACTAGAGCGAAAAACCTTAGCAAACTTCTCTTCTGCTTTGGCGCGTTCAGAAATTTCCTGCTGCAACCGATCATTTTGGGCTTGGAGTTGTCGTTGCAGTTTCCAAATGGTCAAATGATTTTCAATTCGTGCTAAGACCTCTTCTAGTTGGAAAGGCTTAGTGATGTAGTCCACCCCACCAGATGTAAAAGCTTTTACCTTATCTAGCACATCACCCAAAGCGCTGATAAAAATTACTGGAATTTCGCGGGTGCGATCGTTTGCCTTCAGATGTTGGCAGACTTCATAGCCATTCATCTCAGGCATATTCACATCCAGCAAAATTAGGTCGGGAGGAACTGCATTTGCTCCCCGTAAACCCGTAGAACCTTTGGTTACACTCCTAACTTTATATCCCTGTTCCGTCAACATGGCGGATAGGAGATTCAGGTTTTCTGGCGTGTCATCAATCACCAGTATGTCTGCTTTGGGGAAGTTGAGTGACTCTTTAGGCATAGAAATATCGACTTTAGCCAGAATAGGCTACTAATTGTTTCTAGAGATTTTAACCTTAGTTCAATATCTTAATAATCAGTTACAAAAAAATAGCAATTACCCATTTATCTACCCTAGTTCTCCCCGATTAATTTCTAATGTTAAAAACATCAAATCAAGTTTGTAAGTCACTTACTAAATTACACAACAAAGAGTAACTTGTATGCAAAGTGCAACCATCCGAAAACCAACTATTCTTGCATCAGGAGAAGGAAATCAATTTTCAGTTATTGGTGCACAGTTCACAACAAAAGTAACCGGAGAAGAGACTAATCAAGCGTGGACAATTTATGAAATTACAGATACAGAGAAAAATGGCCCACCACTTCATACTCACCCTTGGGAAGAGCCGTTTTATATTCTAGAAGGTGAACTAGACATCCAAATTGGTACAGAAACAATTTTGGCATCACCAGGCTTTTTCGTTAACATTCCTCACAATACAGCACACGGCTTTAAAATTCGTTCTGCTACTGCGAAATTTTTGGTTTTAATTTCACCCAAGGGCGCGAAAAAGTTTTATGAAGAAATGGGTCAAGTAGCAGATAGTGCATCCCTAAACATGGAAAAAGTACAGCCTGTTTTGAGCAAATATGGATTGCAGTTTATTGCATGAAATTTTGCTTTGGGTGGATTTGGGCGCACATATGTGTGCCCCCATTGGGATAGGCAATATATAAACACGCAGAGTTCGCGTTGTAAATCGCTTTTGTTGACAAATACATCTATTTCTACAGAAATGCTATGCACTCAATAACCAACAAGCAACTCTATTCCAGAGCAAAAACTGTCCGCTTTTTCGCTACTACTGCCCTAAGTTTGGGTTTCACCGCTAGCCTTGTTTTTTACCCAAGCGCGAGTCAGGCGGGTAACGATAATGGAGTGCCTGCTGAACTTCAGGGCGAGTGGCGGTATGGCCGGATTTCATCCATCCAATACCAAGACAGTTACACAGGGCAGTCCGCAGCCCCAAACGGCTCTAGCGACCAATTCCAACTTACATCTAATGGAAATTACAAGCGAAATAGACTGATTCAAATCAACACCTACAACTGTGCGTCTAATCTCTTCATAGAGGAAAAAGGCAAAGTTAAGATTGAGGCTCAACGCCTGACTTTTCAACCCAGCGACAGCACATCTAAAGGGCAAATCTGCAATAGCGGGCGCACCTACTCCAGCCGCAATACAGCAAAGCCTGAGACTTACCAGTGGTCGATTGAGACGAATGATTATGGGCAGCAAGTTTTAGTACTTGAGACTGCCGATGGCAAGGGTCGCGCTCATTATGGACGACCTCAATAAGCTAATGAGCATTCAATTTGCATAGAACCCAATACGCTGAGATTAAGAATTTTTTCTCTCTCCTGCCTCCCCTAGTTTTACCCGATTGTTTTCTAATCTACAAGATATCGAACGAGGTTATTCTATGATTCACCATATTTCAATTGCTGTTAGAAACCCTAGTCATGTTGCTCAAGTTCTGGGGGAAATCTTAAAAGCGCAAGCTGTTCCCTTTCCTCCTAATCCAGGAAGTTATATGGTTCTACCTTTTGATGAATACGGTACAGGTATTGAACTTTATCCTTTAGGTTCTCAAATAGAACCTGGTGAAGGTGATGAAGAATGCGTATTTGTACATACTGCTATTACTTCCAGGTATACAGATATTCATGCAGCTATCTCTGTACCAATTAGTCAGCAAGAAATTGAAAAAATTGGTGTTCGTGAAGGTTGGCGTGTAGTGCGCTGTAACCGCGATTCTTTCTTTGATGTGATTGAGTTCTGGGTGGAAAACAGGTTAATGATTGAATTGCTAACACCAGAAATGGCATCTCAATATTTGAAATTTGCTACCCAGCAAGAAAATCTGAAATATTTTTTAGCAGAACCAGCTTTAGCTACAACTTGATAAACATTTATTGCAATTCTATTTTATTTGTAAGAATTGCAAACCGCAGCTCCCCAACTTGTTTGATAAGTTGGGGATTTTGTCGATTATAAGTCACTAAAAAACAAGCTGAGGCTTTAGGAAAGTTTTTTCATGTTGATACAAGTTTGTTTATTTGTTGATTTTCTTTTCCCTATACCGCCAAATATCGACAAAACCTTCAGAGTGCTTAGTCTTTGAAGGTTTGGCAGTTAAACTAATAATGTTTTCCCACCAATTGGTTGATGATATAAAGTCATTAGCTGGCTAGCATTTAAAGTTTCTATGGCATAAGCTTTTCCTGTTAAGTCGCTGAATTCTACTTCAAAAACTCCAGGTTCATATTCTTCTACAATCGTTCCTACTTGACCGCGATGTAATCCCAATTCTGGTAAGTCTTCAGTTAGGGCAACCACATCTAATAATTTCATCGGTATTACCTCATTGCTTAGATTACATAACAGGTGACTAGGCGGGGGAAGCCTTCATTATTACGCACTATCCAAACGCTTTGAATAATTGCTTGTTTATCTGAACGATTCAGGGGAAAATCAATGATATATTTTTGACCGTATGGATTGCTTTTACCAGGGATAGCATCATAATTTGCTACTGCTTGTAAAAGGATCGCTTGTAATTCTTCTGCATCATCTAAATTTAAGCCTAGTGCAGATTTAAATACACGGGCTTTGTGTTTTCCTTCTGGATGTTCGGGGTTGAGACAGTAACCCGCGATTTTATCTATTTCAACGATAGCGCATTCACGGTTAGGAAGTTTCATAATACTTTTGCTACAACCTTCTCCGCTTTTTTGACCTGGATATGACCTTTATGCAATGTACCCTAATTGCAAAAGACTAAGATTTCACCGCTGGATACTGCTTCAAAACTTGCTGTAAATATTGCCCAGTATAAGACCTGGGATTTTTTGCAACTTCCTCTGGTGTACCCACAGCAATTAATTCTCCGCCTTTATCACCACCTTCTGGCCCCAAATCTATCACCCAGTCTGAACAACGAATTACATCTAAGTTGTGTTCAATTACTAATATTGAATTGCCTTTATCTACCAATCGTTGCAACACATCTAACAATTTGTGGACATCGTAAAAAGATAACCCTGTTGTCGGTTCATCGATTAAATAAAGCGTCTTACCTGTGGCGCGTCGAGATAGTTCTGTTGCCAATTTCACCCGTTGCGCTTCACCACCTGATAAGGTAGTCGCAGGTTGTCCTAGTTGGACATAACCCAAGCCGACATCAAATAAAGTTTGCAAACGCGCGATCGCTTTGGGTATATTCTGGAAAAAGTCTAAACTTTCCTCAACTGTCATTCTCAGAACATCAGATATAGACTTATCTTTATACTTCACTTGCAAAGTTTCGCGGTTGTATCTTGCACCTTTACAAATTTCGCATTGCACGTAAACATCCGGGAGAAAGTTCATTTCAATAACATTCACACCCTGCCCGCTACAAGCTTCGCAACGTCCACCTTTAACGTTAAAAGAAAATTGTCCGGGTTTGTAACCCCTAGCTTTGGCTTCTACTGTTTGGGAAAATACATCCCGAATGGCATCGAAAATTCCTGTGTAAGTTGCAGGGTTGGAACGTGGTGTGCGTCCAATAGGAGATTGATCGATAACGATCGCTTTATCAATCGCGTTTAATCCCTGGATTTTATCCAAATGTCTCGGTAAGGGAACTTTCTTAGTTAAATGGTGTTGCAGAGATGGGTATAGTAATTCGTTAATCAGTGTAGATTTGCCAGAACCAGACACGCCAGTGATGGAGACGAGTTTACCTAACGGAATGTCTACATCTATATTCTGTAAATTGTTGCGATGAGCATTTTTAATTCCCAAACTGCGCCCATTTCCTTCTCGGCGTTCTGCTGGTGTGGTAATTACTCGTCTTCCTGATAAATATGCACCCGTCAAAGAATCTTCTGCTGCTAATAACGCCTGAAAATCACCTTGGGCGATAATATTTCCGCCGTGAATTCCTGCACCGGGCCCAATATCAACTATATAGTTGGCTGCACGAATTGTTTCTTCATCGTGTTCAACGACAATTAATGTATTACCCAAATCGCGCAATTTCGTTAAAGTTTTGAGCAATCTGCCATTGTCTCGTTGATGCAAACCAATACTCGGTTCATCTAAAACGTAGAGAACTCCTGTTAAACCAGAACCAATTTGCGTTGCTAGACGAATTCGTTGGGCTTCGCCACCGGAAAGAGTCATGGCGGGACGGTCAAGGGTGAGATAATCTAAACCTACATCCAACAAAAATTGCAATCTGGCTTTGATTTCTCTCAGGACTAAATCAGCAATTTGTAACTGGCGATCGCTCAACTTAAATTGCTCAATTCTCTCTCGACAATCTCGAATTGATACGGTAGTCAATTCTAAAATTCCATATTGTCCCAATTTCACCGCTAAAGCTTCCGGTTTTAACCGTTTTCCCAGACAAACTTCACACGGTTGATCGATTAAATACTGCTCTAATTTTTGTTTAATTAATTCCGAACCACCTTCATACTGGCGTTGCAAAATTGGAATAGCACCTTTAAAACTCTGCTTTCTCTGTGCTTCTGCGGCTCGTTCATCTTTCTCGCCAAACAATATAATTTGCTGCTGTTCTTCTGTCAGCTTGCTCCAATTTGTTTGTAACTCAAACCCATAAATCTGTCCGACGCTGTAGAGTAATTCCAAATAATAAGAATTATCTTTTTCTGACCAAGGCGCGATCGCAGCGTAAACTGGCGCTTCCCAGTCGGGTACGATCAAGTCTGGCGCAAATCTTCTTAAAGTCCCAATTCCATGACAGTGCGGACAAGCACCATAAGGCGAGTTAAACGAAAACAATCGCGGTGATAGTTCCTCCATTACCGCGCCATGTTCTGGACAGGCAAAGTTTTCCGAAAATACTAATTCTTCTTCTTTTTCTTGTCCGTCCTCACCAAGCAGACTCACCAGAATGGCTGCAATCCCACCTGATTGCTTGAGACACGTAGACAAAGAATCAACCAAACGCTCTTGAATATCAGCCTTTTTCACCAAGCGGTCAATTACCACTTCGATGGTGTGAGTAAGATTTTTATCCAATTCAATGGAATCTGACAGTTCGCGGATCTCCCCATTGATTCGCACGCGGACAAAACCTTGAGAAGCCAGACTTGACAAAAGCTTACGGTGTGTGCCTTTTTTCCCCCTGACAACGGGTGCAAGAATTTGGAAGCGGGTGCGATCTGGTAATTCCATGATGCGATCGCACATCTCATCGATTGTCTGGGGGGCAATACAGCGATCGCATATCGGACAATGGGGTTCGCCAGCCCGACCAAACAACAGCCGCAAATAGTCGTAAATCTCCGTCACCGTACCCACAGTGGAACGGGGATTATGAGAGGTCGATTTTTGGTCAATAGAAATTGCTGGACTTAAGCCTTCAATCGCTTCTACATCCGGCTTATCCAGTTGTCCTAAAAATTGCCTTGCGTAGGCGCTGAGGGATTCGACATAGCGACGTTGCCCTTCAGCGAAAATGGTATCAAAGGCTAGGGAAGACTTACCAGAACCAGAAACGCCAGTGAATACGATTAGGCGATCGCGTGGCAATTCCAAGTCAATATTTTTCAGATTATGCTGCCTAGCACCCCGAATCCGAATGGTATTCTGGCTGTTGTGGCTGGGGTACGGAAGATGTCCATTCAAGGATGCTGCTAGCTGTTGGTCTGACATATTGGGGGCGAAGAAGGAGTTTCTTATGAAACAGTCCTTAATAATACTATCTTTAATCGGTTTATTGTAGAACAATAGTACTGTTTTAGTTAGTTATCGTTCCAGATTCATGGCGCAGACATCCTTAAGAGTCTGCTAATTTGGAAGCATCCCGATTTAAATCCTTCTGAGGGCGAAGCTATGGTATCGCAAATCCAACCGCCGACGCAGCCAGAGGTCATCTACCCAGATAGTGACGGACAACCAGTAGCTAATAATACCATACAGTTTGGCTGGATTGTGGAAATTAAGCAGAATATCGAGTGGCTATTTGCCGACGATCCAAATGTATTTGTTGCGGGAGATTTGTTTTGGTATCCGGTAGAGGGACGCAACAAAATTGTTAACGCCCCAGATGTGATGGTGGTATTGGGTAGACAAAAAGGCGTAGGCGTAGCCCGTCGTAGACATCGCTTGTGCTACCAACAATGGAAAGAGGAGGGAATTGCACCGCAAGTGGTGTTTGAAATTCTTTCTCCCAGCAACACCCAAACTGAAATGGACAAGAAATTACTTTTCTACGATCGCTATGGCGTGGAAGAGTACTACATTTACGATCCCGATCGCAATAATTTGCATGGATGGTTGCGTAGCGAAGACGGTTTAGATGTCATCCCTCTAATGGAAGATTGGGTGAGTCCCCGTTTAAAAATTCGCTTTGCTCCATCACCAGAGGGTTTACAGCTATATCGCCCTGATGGAGAACGGTTTTTAACTTATACAGAAATTTCTCGCAACGCCGAGCAAGAACGACAACGGGCGGAACTTGCAGAACAAGCTAGAAGAGATGCCATACCCCGATTATTGCAAATGGATTTGAGCATCGAACAGATTGCCCAAGCTTTGGGATTGTCAGTGGAAGAAGTGCGAACCTTTGCTCAGGAGTAACGCCGTGTGCAATTTTTTAATCGGGCTATTAGAAATTGAATTTGTACTTGAAATATTCTGATTATGCTAGCCAATGCAGCCACTCATAATGTCACCTGGGAAAAGTTACCTGATGATTTTGTTTTAGACAACGAACCAGTAGATAACATTAATCAGCCACTCTTGGCTGCTGCTTTAACAGAAAGCTTGGAACTTGCTGGCAGATTACCCGCCGATGCTTTAACCATCACTAATTACGGTATCTGCGCCACTTTGAATAATCGATTTGTCGTCAAAGCACCAGATTGGGGTTATGTACCATCTATTCGAGTCTCACGAGAAGAAGTGAAGCGCAGTTATACGCCACGACTCCAAGGTGATATTCCGGTAATTGTGATGGAATTTCTCTCAGATACCGAAGGTGGAGAGTATTCGAGTAAACCGACCTATCCCCCAGGTAAATGGTTTTATTATGAGCAGATTTTACAAGTGCCAAACTATGCCATTTTTGAACCAGACGGGGGAGTTTTAGAAGTTTATCGGCGAGATGATTTAGGACGTTATAAACTGCAAACACCCGATGCAAATAATCGTCACTGGATTGCCGAAATGAACTTGTTTTTAGGCGTATGGCAAGGAAGCCGAGAAAACCGCACAGGTTATTGGTTACGTTGGTGGGATGATAACAGCGAACTATTACTGTGGGGTTTGGAGTTAGCAGCAAAAGAACGGCAAGAGAAAAATGTCGCTCAACAGCTTGCAGAACAAGAAAGTCAGCGTGCAGAGAGATTAGCAGCCCAGTTAAAAGCGCTAGGAGTGGAACCGGAGGTTTAACTCGGAAGTTCGACCTTTTTACTCGGCCATTGGTGTTTGGAACTCGGAACTTCGACCTTTTTACTCGATCATTGGTGTTCGGAACTCGGAAGTTCGACCTTTTTGCTCGGTCATTGGTGTTCAAAACTCGGAACTTTGACCTTTTTGCTCGATCATTTGTGTTTGGAACTTGAAACACCGAGTTCAGAAGTGCGATCGCATCTCTAATTTACCAAGCGATCGCCTTTGACTCTACATTTAAGCTTAAAATCACTGCGAAAATTAGGTTCTCAACTGCGATCGCATTTCTAATTTACCAAGCGATCGCCTTTAGCTATACATTTAAGCTTAGAATTACTGCAAAAATTAGGTTCTCAACTGCGATCGCATTTCTAATTTACCAAGCGATCATCTACGACGGGCTACGCTTACGCATCCATCGCCTACACCCCTGCTCCTCTGCTCCTTTGCCCCCCCTGCTTCCCCTCTCCCTACTGTCTTGGACACACCTCAGCTGCATCAGGATGGCTAGCCAAATAACCCTTAAGCCAACTACAACCCTGTGCTAATAAATCATCAAGATTCAGATTCCACAATTTGATCGTCTTGTCAGCACTGGCGGAAGCTAAAGTTTTGCCATCCGGGCTGAAGACGACGCTGGTGACCCAATCGCTATGCCCCCTGAGAGTGGTAATTTCTTTGCGCGTCTCGATATTCCACAATTTGATCGTCTTGTCACGACTGGCGGAAGCTAAAGTTTTGCCATCCGGGCTGAAGACGATGCTGAAGACCGAATCGCTATGCCCAGTCAGAGTGGTAATTTCTTTGCGCGTCTCGAGATTCCACAATTTGATCGTCTTGTCACGACTGGGGGAAGCTAAAGTTTTGCCATCCGGGCTGAAGACGATGTTGAAGAGCGCATCGCTATGCCCAGTCAGAGTGGTAATTTCTTTGCGCGTCTCGAGATTCCACAATTTGATCGTCTTGTCACGACTGGGGGAAGCTAAAGTTTTGCCATCCGGGCTGAAGACGATGTTGAAGAGCGCATCGCTATGCCCAGTCAGAGTGGTAATTTCTTTGCGCGTCTCGAGATTCCACAATTTGATCGTCTTGTCACGACCGGCGGAAGCTAAAGTTTTACCATCCGGGCTGAAGACGACGCTGTTGACCCAATCGCTATGCCCCCTGAGAGTGGTAATTTCTTTGCGCGTCTCGAGATTCCACAATTTGATCGTCTTGTCACGACCGGCGGAAGCTAAAGTTTTACCATCCGGGCTGAAGACGACGCTGTTGACCCAATCGCTATGCCCCCTGAGAGTGGTAATTTCTTTGCGCGTCTCGAGATTCCACAATTTGATCGTCTTGTCACGACCGGCGGAAGCTAAAGTTTTACCATCCGGGCTGAAGACGACGCTGTTGACCGAATCGCTATGCCCCCTGAGAGTGGTAATTTCTTTGCGCGTGTCGAGATTCCACAATTTGATCGTCTTGTCACGACTGGCGGAAGCTAAAGTTTTGCCATCCGGGCTGAAGACGACGCTGAAGAGCGAATCGCTATGCTCAGTCAGAGTGGTAATTTCTTTGCGCGGCGTGTCGAGATTCCACAAGATCGTCTTGTCAGCACTGGCGGAAGCTAAAGTTTTGCCATCCGGGCTGAAGACGACGCTGTTGACCAAATAGCTATACCCAGTCAGAGGGGTAATTTTTTTGCGCGTGTTGAGATTCCACAATTTGATTGTGTTGTCACGACTGGCGGAAGCTAAAGTTTTACCATCCGGGCTGAAGACGACGCTGTTGACCCAATCGCTATGCCCCCTGAGAGTGGTAATTTCTTTGCGCGTCTCGAGATTCCACAATTTGATCGTCTTGTCACGACCGGCGGAAGCTAAAGTTTTACCATCCGGGCTGAAGACGACGCTGTTGACCGAATCGCTATGCCCCCTGAGAGTGGTAATTTCTTTGCGCGTGTCGAGATTCCACAATTTGATCGTCTTGTCAGCACTGGCGGAAGCTAAAGTTTTGCCATCCGGGCTGAAGACGACGCTGGTGACCCAATCGCTATGCCCCCTGAGAGTGATAATTTCTTTGCGCGTGTTGAGATTCCACAATTTGATCGTCTTGTCAGCACTGGCAGAAGCTAAAGTTTTGCCATCCGGGCTGAAGACGACGCTGTTGACCGAATCGCTATGCCCCCTGAGAGTGGTAATTTCTTTGCGCGTGTCGAGATTCCACAATTTGATCGTCTTGTCACAACTGGCGGAAGCTAAAGTTTTGCCATCCGGGCTGAAGACGACGCTGGTGACCCAATCGCTATGCCCCCTGAGAGTGGTAATTTCTTTGCGCGTCTCGATATTCCACAATTTGATCGTGTTGTCAGCACTGGCGGAAGCTAAAGTTTTGCCATCCGGGCTGAAGACGACGCTGGTGACCGAATTGCTATGCCCTTTGAAACGATTTTGTTCACGAATATTAGTACTAGATAGAATTCTCTGTAAACTAAACAAAGGGCTGTATGCTGGATAGTCTGCTAAAGATTGTTTATCCTTGATCAGACTTTTTAATGCTCTTGCCGTCTCTATTGCTAACAGCAGAGCATCAAATTCTCTGGAAGTTTCAAACAATTGCAACGCATTTGTTCCGTCTTGTTCCAACCGCGTAGCCGTTACAGCAAATTCTTTGGCTGCTTCTGCCTTTTTTAATTCCTCAAGACTTTTTAAAGTAGCTATAGATGATGCTACCGCCCCCACTAGAGCAAAACCTAACACCACAGAACCAATACGAATTCGTTGATTAGCTTTGTGGTTCGCCTCTGCTAAAACTTGCTTTGCTTGTTCCTCTGCCTTCAGTCGTTTCTGCACATCACGCTTTTCTAACTCTTGGCTAGCAGCTAAAAACCGATAGTCCAAGTCACTCAAACTTTTACCTACTGCCCATTCTTGGGCATCTTGCAAAGTCTGTCCCCGCAACAAGCGCGACTCATCTTGACGTTCCGACTCAACCCAGGCATTCAATGCAGCCGAGTAAGGACGCAACTTTGCCAAGATTTTTTCAGCCCACTCCTGTTTAAACACCTCTGCATAAATCCGGTTATAAATTCGCAGCTTCCCCTCCCGCTTCACCACCAAACCCGTCAACCGCAGTTCTGTTTCTTCAGCACTATCATCAGCTACTATCTCTCCCTGCTGCAAAATCTGTTGATACAACCCCAACAATCGTCCAGTCCTCTGTTCTCCACTCTGCAAAATTCTGTCTCGAATCGTCTTCAAATGCTCCGGCTCATCCTGCGTCTCCCAATTCTCAATAATCCTCTCGCGTACCAACTCTTCCACCCAGTCCTCATCTCCTAGTCCCCAGTTTCTAGTCTCCAGTCCCCCCTGCACCAGCAACTTACAAACTTTTTGCGTCAAAAACGGCTGTCCTCCCGTCCAGTCCAGCACCGCCTGCATCAACTCTTGAGAATCACCCACTTGTGCCAATCCCTGTGCCAAGGGTTGTGCCTCTCGGAGTTGAAAGCCAGTTAAATCAATTGCCTGTCCAATATTAAAAGGTGTCCGGCGTTTGTCTTGAATCAAATCTGAAGGCGTAGACACGCCAATCAAAGCAAAGGTGAGGCGATTATATTCAGGATGGTCTGCTCGTCGGTTGTAGCAATCGCGAATAACTGCAAAAAAGTCATCCAAGTTGAATGAAAGACTCAGAATGCTATCAATTTCATCAATAAAAATAACAATCTTTCCAGTAATTGTTTGAAGTAATACTGTTTCAATAAACTTGCTCAAGCGCTGCACTGGTGAAAGCAAACCGTTATCATTCCACCAAGTATCTAAATCAAAAGTTGTATAAATATTCAAACTTCCCACCAGAGTATCAATCACCCCGGCATACCACTGTTCTGGCGTAATATCTGCTGTCCCAATAGCTGTAATATCAACAACAGCACAAGCAAATCGCTCTGTTTGCAACTGCTGCATTACCCGCACCCGCAAGCTAGATTTCCCCATCTGCCGGGAATTGAGTACATAACAAAAATCCCCAGCCTTCAAGCCTTCATAGAGGTCACGGTCAGCTTGCCGTCTAACATAAGTTAGGGCATTTTTAGGCAGACTACCACCGACTTGATACTGGTATTGAGTCATAAACAATTAAAAATTCAGCGCGAGTTAAACAAACCTCTCCCTGCCTTGAACTAAAGTTCAAGTCTGTCCCTCTCCGAA
The DNA here is from genome assembly GCF_034530995.1 of Nostoc sp. DedQUE04. Classification (NCBI taxonomy): domain Bacteria; kingdom Bacillati; phylum Cyanobacteriota; class Cyanophyceae; order Nostocales; family Nostocaceae; genus Nostoc; species Nostoc sp. DedQUE04. Next base: position 14,025 of record NZ_JAVRCA010000031.1, read on the forward strand.
TCGGAGAGGGACGGTTTTGCGTAGTAAAACCAGGGAGAGGTCATAATTACAAATTACTAATTAAACGAGCTAGATGTTTTAACACTTTTACGACAGTATATAAGTCATCCCCACGATTAAGCGACAGTGTATAAGATAAGGCATATCTCGGTGTACTCTGTTTAGTCAACTTAATAAATTGAAATTCACTACCATTGGTGATAAACCCAAAAACAGGTTTAGCCGAAGTTGCATCTGCCAACATATAAGCCAATGCTTGTGGAATTGCTGGCACTAAGGAGTAATCTGCTCGTTTCGCCTCAATAACGAGAACCCAAAATGGAGGATGAAACACCAAGATATCAATACGTCCTCTAATAATTGTGCCTTCATCTTCAGAAGAAATTCTTACCTCTTCTTCCGACGCAATGTAAAAAGGCGGTTGATAAAAACCTGCTAGACGCAATAGTGGAGATAGCACCACCATTTTGACTACAGGTTCTAAAATTTGGTAGCGGGATAAATGCAAATATTCTGCCTTAACTTCGTTGAGAGATTGCTTTTCTAAGTCACTCAAATCAGGTAAATCTTGCTGCCACTCTAAAAAAAACTGTTCGTTGTCTGCAAGGTGTAAACCAAATTCATCGATGAGTTGGGCTAAGGTGATATCTTTATCTTTTCCTTGAATAAGTTGAACCATTGTTGAACCTTTTTGTTATAGCGATTCAAAAAATGTTTGCGATAGATTACCCCACCCTAACCCTCCCCTTGGAAAGGGGAGGGAACTAGATTCTCTTGTTTCCCCCCTTTCCAAGGGGGGATTAAGGGGGGTAATTCGACTTGTGTGTACACCGTTAGCCTTAATAAGGGGAGATTAACGGGGGATACCTGGATAAGCGGAGGGTTTTGTCTATGTGTCGCATTCTTTTTTCAAATTGGTATTAAATGGTAATTGCAAATAAAAGTTCTATTGCACTCCTAATGTACTTTTTTAATTTTTCAACCCCAAGCGATGCCCAAAATATTGACGATACAATTTACACAGTGGCACTACTTGATTGCCTTGAAACTTAACTAACCCCATACTGCGGAGTTTAAACGCTTCAGTTGTGCCTACATCTACGGGGCGATTTGCTGTCATCACTTGTTTCACCGCCGCTAGCAATTCTACATCCTCTTGCAAATTCAGCCAATGGCGGCGTAAATGGTCACTGTAAGGGCCTTCCTCGGTTGCCGCGATTTTTTGCAGATTTTCCAGGGTCATCCTACCACGGGCAATTTCATAAAGCGCTACCCGCACTAAATAAGGATGACCACCCACGAGTGTCATTAATTCTTCAATTTGTGATTCAGGCCAATTGAGTCCGTGACGCTGTACCAAGTCTTGTATTTGTGTTTGATTTAAGTCTAGTAACTCAATGGGTAAGCCGACATTAAAAGGCGACTGATTAATATTGAGCGGTATATAAACTTCCTTAGAATGCACAATTACCAACCGGAGATTTTTCCAAACTGTCTCATTCTTTGACCGCTCATGCCAAGCTCGTAGCAATCCAAAAAAATCAGCCGCAATTATGGGATGCTTGAAGACTTCATCGACTTCATCCAAACCCAAAGCTATGGGGCTATTAATGGCGGGTAATAAATACCGTTGAAAGTAATTTGTACATTTATTCTTGCTACCTAAAACACCCTTCCAATACTCGTCTAGCTTCTCTGGTAGATTCAATTCGTAGGTAATGCTGGCGCAGAACCACTGCAAAAACCGATCTAAATTACCGAGAAATTCTGCATCGGCTGACTGGAAATTTACAGGTGCTATCTGATAGCCATGTTGACTAGCATGATGGAGAACCCTTGACATCAGCGAAGTTTTGCCCATCTGTCGGGGAGCTTTGATGCGAATTAAGGCCCCTGGTTGCAGAATCGCTTCATAACAGTCTACCTCAATAGGCGATCGCTCCACATAGAACGCAGAGTTTAAAGCTACCTGCCCTTCTGGATTTTCTAAGGAGACTGCTAGTTTTATCTCGGTATCTAGAATAATTTCTTTAGCAGAGATAGTACCTTGGGGATTGTTCCGACTTTTCAGCACTGGAGTCGAAGACTCTGGAATACTTTCTAAATCAATAGCGCTACAGCCAAACTCGTAAGCATCTTCATAAGACCTATCAGCACCCAGTGCATCATAAAAGCCTACCGCAAATTTAATTGCAGCGCGATCGCCAATTGCCCGATTCATCCCAACCACACAGTTAATGTGTTGATAAATAGACTCAGCTTGCACCTGGCTATAGCAGGCATTTAATAATACACACTCAATTTTGTCTTTAAATAATTTAAATAGCCTTGCCAGTGACTCCGTACTCACCAGCTGCATTTGCCCTGTATTATTTTCTAAGGCTAAACCTTGATTTCCACCCCCATGCCCAGAAAAATGGATAATATGAGGATTATGATCTAAAAGCGCACGCCGCAAATCGTCAGGACGCACCGCCCATTTAGTAATAAGTTCAAACTTATCTCGGCTGCGAGAGCGTTGCAACCCTTCCTGAATTTTCCTAACTTCCTCGTCCAAGCGAAGTTTATCTGTCGTCGTGGGATTAGCTGACACAATCAGGATTTTTTTCACAGCGCTATCAACTATTGAATGCAGGCTTCTGGCTTAGATGTAGTTTACTACAGCAGATAACTACACAATTACTGATAGTGCATTACCGTTAAC
>NZ_JAVRCA010000031.1:16828-90995 GCF_034530995.1 Nostoc sp. DedQUE04
GAGTATTTGAACTGGATGAATCCACCTTTTATCTCCGTTGACGAGTATTTGAACTGGATGAATCCACCTTTTATCTCCGTTGACGAGTATTTGAACTAGATGAATCCACCTTTTATCTCCGTTGACGAGTATTGGAACTAGATGAATCCACCTTTTATCTCCGTTGACGAGTATTTGATACTCATGCAAATTCCAGCAATTTTCACAAGCGTGGAATATACATAATTTTAGGGGCACAATATATTGTGCCCCTTAGCGTGTAGTCTATTCAATTGAAAACCACTGTAATCCTTAGCCAGATGCAACCTAATTAATCTTAATTTTCGATTTTTTATTGGCAACCTGAGCTTAAATCAAAACTTTGACATTCTCTAGCTTCCAACAATTGCCTAGCCGTATTACCAGACTGATAACTCATCAAAGTTCCCGCAACCGCAGCCAGTGTAACAACAGTAGCTAGTCCCAACAAAGTAGCTCGTTTTCTAGGTTTGATTGTACTGATGAAATTATCTAACCCAGTCGCACTACCAACAACCTCAATTGTCCCAAGTGCTTTTAAAGCAATAGCTGCATTAGCATAGCGGCGTTTTCGGTTACGTTCCACCATTTTCATCAACCACCGCCGGAAACGGGGACTTATTTGAGGAACTAATTGCTGGAAATTAAAGCGATAGTTATCATCAATTAATTTGCCAATCTCAACAGAACGGGTATTAGTAAGTAAGCAAATTAGTGTTGCTCCTAAACTATATAAATCTGATGCCTCTGTCAGGGAATGACCAAACTGTTCCTCTGGTGGCATAAAACCTGGAGTTCCGGCTATAAAGCTGCTCAGAGCTACTTTCTCACTCTGTCTTCTAGCCAATCCAAAATCAACCAGGTAAGCATTTAGTTTTTCATCAACCAAAATATTCTCTGGCTTAATATCCCGATGAATAATTGGGGAAACTTGCTTTTGCAGATAAACCAAACTTTCTAAGATTGACAGAGCAATTTGCTTAATTTCTTCAGGATGAAAGCTGCGTTTTAATCCCAAGGATGGGGCATTTTTATATTCCTGCACCAGATAAAAAGCCCCTGGCATTTCAAAGCAATCTATATAGCGAGGAATGCGGGAATGATTGAGTTGTTGCAAGATTTCTATTTCGCGCTGATATGCTTTCACACCTGATAAATCAGCACCTGCACGAGCAAAACAAAACTCTTTAATTACCACCTGTTGATTAGATTTCAAAACATTAGCTAGATAAGTAATCCGTCCCCCTTCTCGGTTGCGTCCTAGTTCGCTGATGACTTGATAGCCAAGTTCTGAAAAATCTGGATGGTGATTTAAGGGTATTACCCCTTTATCTCCATTACGCATATCAAGCTCCATTTCACATACCATACGAGTTTGATTATGTCAAGGCGCAATTAAAAGATTAAGATCCACTCACCCAGATTGTTAGCCCCATTTTTACCCTGCTTGGGCTAATACATATCGGCAGAAAGGCGAAATGATTACCTTTGCGCTAGCCAATCGACAATCTGGGCATTGACAACATCTGGAACCTCATCGTGAGGACAATGACCGGCATTGGGAATGGGAACAATTTTGATATCTTTGCCATTCTCCCGTGCCTTTTCGTAAATCTTGGCCCCGGTAATTGGTGTCCAAGGGTCGTCAGCACCCCAAATTACTAATAAAGGACGTTCTACTTTGGGCAAAAGTTCCTCTGGGCTTGGGCCAGGAGGGGCTGTGAGTATAGATGCGAAGACTTGTTGCGCTCCTGGGTCGCAAGAGGGAGTATAAAGTAGATCAACTAATTCATCGGTGACAGCTTCACGGTTCCGGTAAACTTGGTACAGAGTGCGGCGAATTTGGGCTTTTTGGCGGATGCGATTATAGACCAATTTACCTGTAATTGGCGATCGCACAAACCGATTAAAAGTTGACATCACAATCCGTAGTGGCGGGTTCAATTCGTGAGGACGATGACTCAACCCACCCGCAGAGTTAATTAAAATACCACCAGCAGCAATTTCTGGATGTTCTACCAGTACAATCAAGCTCAAAAGTGCGCCGATGGAGTTGCCAATAAATACAGCAGGTTCGTGTATGTGTGCTGTGCAGAAATCTTTCAGCAGTTCCACCCAAACTTCCACACTGTAATCAATGGGCGCTTTATCGGAACCACCAAAACCCAAAAGGTCTATGGCAAATACCTGGTAGCCAGCATCAGCTAAAACCGGGATATTTTTGCGCCAGTGTCCAATGGAAGCGCCAAAGCCGTGAACCAGAACCAAAGGGCGTCCTGTACCCATGACAGTGTACTGAATTTTGTAACCCTGCCAAGTCCAAATAAATTTTTCAAAGGCGTCTTGAGTTGGAAGCTGTTGTGTAGTTACAGTCATTATTAAGATTAATAAAGTCTTTCTTCAAATATAGTAATTTTCTCTGACCTAAAATGAAGTTTCAACAAAATGCTATTTTAAAATCAGTTCCAGTTGAGTTAAAGTCTTTGCCCTATAACCTATTTTGAATTGGAGCGTACCCCTTTGGGGATCTTGCTACGCATAGCGTCTCGGAGAGAAGCGACCATGACCCTTTCTGCTAACCAACTCAAGACCGAAATTATCTACCCCAGTTCTGATGGTAAACCAATGGCAGAGAGCGATCCAGCACGGGATTATCTAATTTATGCTGTAGAAGCCTTAGACATTTATTTCCAAGATCGAAGTGATGTTTACGTATCGGGGAATCTATTTGTTTACTACAAAAAGGGCATTCCTAGCGCTGTGATTGCTCCTGATGTCTTTGTGGTATTTGAGGTAGACAAGAAAAAGCGCGTCAGCTACAAGGTTTGGGAAGAAGGGGGTAAAGTCCCTAATTTTATTTTGGAAATCACTTCTGCAAGCACCCAAGAAAACGATGAAGAGGATAAACCCAAGAAATATTCACTTTTAGGTGTGCAAGAGTATTTTCAGTATGACCCAACCGGAGATTACCTCAACCCACGACTAAAGGGTTCTTATTTATTGGAGGGCAAATATCAACCGATTACATCCAACTTTTTACCCGATGGTGTCTCGTCTATTCACAGTGAAGTATTGGGTTTAGACCTCAGATTGATTGACGGAGAATTGCGGTTTTTTAACCCCCAAACTGGGAGAAAATTGTTAAGTCATAAAGAAACAGAACAAGCGCGACAAGAAGCAGAACAAGCGCGACAGGATGCAATACCTAGATTATTGGAGTTAGGCTTGAGTATAGAACAGATTGCCAGTACTCTTAGTTTATCGGTGGAAGATGTGTTACTTATTTTATCGTTGGATCTGGGGAGATGATCTTTAGAGCTATAGGTAAAAATTACTATAATTGAAATTACGATCGCTCTGTGGTGAGAACGCAGTAGTAACTTCAATGCCTGCAATAAAGCTGACATCATTGATAATGAAAGTAGGCGTTATCTTCACATAAGTTTATGTTTCTAACTTGGTTAGACAGCAACTCTTGGCTGCTGGAAATTGGCGGACAACGAATACTAATTGACCCTTGGCTGGTTGGTTCGTTGATTTTTAGCAATTTGGATTGGTTATTTAAAGGTTCGCGATCGCAAAATCGTCCAATCCCAGATAATATTGATTTGATCCTGCTATCTCAGGGTTTAGAAGACCATGCTCACCCACCAACGCTCAAGCTGTTAGATCGCAGCATCAAGGTTGTAGCTTCTCCCAATGCCGCTAAGGTAGTACAGCATTTAGATTACACCCAAGTAACAGTATTGGCTCATGGTGAAACTTTCACTTTAAATAATCAAGTAGAAATCAAGGCTTTCCCTGGCTCTCCAATTGGCCCGACTCTGGTAGAAAATAGTTATCTCCTCAAAGAATTGGAAAGTGGTTTAACTGTATACTATGAGCCTCACGGGTATCATTCTCCACAACTTCAGCAATCTGCACCTATCGATGTAGTGATTACACCATTCATTGACATGACGCTACCTTTGCTTGGGCCGATTATTAAAGGACAAAATAGTGCTTTAGAAGTCGTCAGATCATTACAGCCTCAAGTAATAATACCTACTGCGGCTGGTGGAGATGTGTCCTTTGAGGGCTTGCTGATGAAACTCATTCAAACTAAAGGAAGTGCTGAGGAATTTTGTTCGTTATTAGAAAAGAACAATCTTTCGACGCGGGTATTTGAGCCAAAACCAGGCGATCGCTTTGAACTACCATTAGAAAAACGAGCATTGGCAATTTAAATTCGAGGACATACTGCTTGCCATGTTAGTTTAATAACATGGCAACTACTAATTTTTTTCCATAGCTGAATTATCTTGCATATAGACTTTTCTAATCGGAAAAGGAATTTGAATTCCTACTTGTTGATAGCGTTTGTGTAATTTTTTGACAAATAGATGTTTACCAATCCGCTGATCGAAATATTCACTTACCCGCATATAAAGCGTAAAATCTATACTAAAATCATTAAAAGTATGAAATCTGATATATGGTTCATTATCTTTTAATTCCGGTGCAATTTCTTGCATAACTTCTTTAGCAACTTCTACAGTAACTTTTTCAACCTTTTCCAAATCGCTATCATAACTTACGCCCACATCAATTGTTAAAGTAATTTCTTTTGCAGGTAAATGATAGTTGGTGAAAATTGCCGAAGACAGCTTAGAATTGGGAACAATGACTACATTATTGGAAATTTCTTTAATGGTCGTATTCCGCCAAGAAATATCTATAACATATCCCTCATGTCCAGCATCTAATTTTACATAGTCCCCGGTTCTAACTTGCTTAGAAATAACTAAGTAAAAACCAGAAAACAAATTTGCAAGTGTGTCTTGAAGTGCCAAACCAACTGCTAGACCACCAATACCTAAAGTTGTGACTATTGGTGTAATTTGAACGCCTACCGTTTGCAAGATGATTAATGTTCCTAAAACTAAAACAGTAATCTTAGCAAGGTTAGAAATTAGTGATGTGGGAATCCCTTCTGCTCTGCGAATATATAAATTTAGGAAACCAGCAGTCAATTTAGCCAAGACTAAAGTTATTGAATATAGTAATGCCATCGTCAGAATTTTTTGCAGTACGATGGCAACATTTGGCTTGAGGGGAGCGCTCAGAACTGCCCAAAAAAAACCGCCAATGACAAACCAAAGAAAAGTCATCCGGTGTAGAGAGTGAAATAGAATTTTACTCCCGGCAATTCGTTTATTAGTAACGAATGTTTCTAGTTTTTTAAAGATAACTTTTTCACCAATTATTCCAGCCAGAAAGCCAGATACAATAAACACTATCGGCGTAATCCATTCCATCATATAAATTTTAAATTTGGAGTTTTACATTTTAGGATAACAGCACTATTGCTGCAATTATGGCTAAATTTTACCTTGTTATTTGCCGGATTATCTGCTTGAGATTTTCTTTCCTTATGGACTTGCCAATTATTTACCACCCAGATTACATTGCTCCCCTACCTGAAGGACATCGTTTCCCGATGTCTAAGTTCCGACAACTCTACGAATTGCTGTTAGCTGATGGTGTCGCGAATCAAGAACAATTTCACACCCCCGAACGTCCGCTACTAGAATTGATAGAGTTAGTCCATACTCCAAGCTACGTTCAAGCTTATTGCGAAGGAACCCTAGACCCCAAAGCACAACGTCGCATTGGTTTACCTTGGAGTCCAGCACTAGCAAATCGTACTTGTGTAGCGGTAGGTGGTACGATACTGACTGCAAAACTGGCACTAAGTCAGGGTTTAGCCTGTAATACTGCTGGTGGAACTCACCATGCCTTTCCCAGTTATGGGTCTGGTTTTTGTATTTTCAACGATTTAGCGATCGCTTGTCGCGTTTTACAAAAATTCGGACTCGTCCAAAAAATCCTGATTGTCGATTTGGATGTGCATCAAGGAGACGGTACAGCTTTTATCTTCCAAGACGACGACAGCGTTTTTACTTTCTCCATGCACTGCGAAGTCAATTTCCCCGGTACGAAACAAAACAGCGATTTGGATGTTCCTTTGCCGATAGGAATGGAAGATGACGCTTATTTACAAACCTTGGCGAATTATTTATCAGATTTATTGTCTAAAGTCAAGCCAGACTTAGTATTTTATGATGCAGGCGTTGACCCTCATATAGGCGATCGCTTGGGCAAATTAGCCTTAACTGATGCTGGCATTTTTCGCAGAGAAATGCAGGTTCTGAGTACCTGTATGAGTAGCGGTTATCCAGTCGCCTGCGTTATTGGCGGCGGTTACGCTGATGATATGAAATCTTTAGTATGGCGGCATTCCCTGCTACATCGGGCTGCTAGTGAAGTTTACCGTCACTATAAACTATAGTCATTTAGTGGGCAATACTAGCCAAAATCGTAAAGTTTTTAAACGCAGAGGAACGCAAAGTAAACGCAAAGGTACGCAGAGTATTGCCAAATTTAATTCGTAGCGAATAGGACTAAAATAAACTTTGCGCTCCTCTGCGCTTACCTCTGCGCCCCTTTGCGTTTAAATTTAAACCATATTTTGAAGGCATTGGCAGTACTGGATGAACAACGGCAAACTCAGAATATACGAACTAGCAAAAGAATTGAATTTGGATAGCAAGAAGCTATTATTAATTTGCGACAAGCTCAACATACTAGTCAAAGGTCATACCAGTACAATCTCAGAATCCGATGCAGAACGTATTCGTGCAGTAGCAAATAAACTAACAGCAAAATCCTCGAAAACTAAAACAACCTCTGAAGATTGGGGCTATACGTTTATAGCTTCAGCAATTGATAGCTTTATCCGCCATCTTGAAGGTGAGGCTGCCTTGAAATCATATTCCGATTTTAGGGAGCGGCGCGATCGCGCCAATCAGTTAATGTATGAATGTGTCGGTAAAAAGCCTTCTCTATTTTATGTGCGTCGTAAAGGTGCGGGGAAAGAAACAAGAGAGGAAATCTGGGATTTGACAATAGCAACAGACTCCGATGATTTTCCATTACCCGCAAGACTTGACAAGCTCAGAAAAACATTAGGATTTAGAGCAGCTGTACAAAAAGATGGACGCGACGGTATAAAAATACTTTCGGCTCAATTGTTACAACTCTCACGGGGACACGCCGACAGCTATGCTATACCTTGTCGCTTGCGTTTACTAGCTAATCATCAGCATCATCTCGATATTCCGCCAGCGACATTGAAGCGCATCGCTACTGCACCAGTTTGTGGTGACCACATACCTACAGAAGATCAGCTAAAAGCTTGGAAAGCATTTTTGCAAATTGAAGAAAAAATCGCGAAAGCGCGTCAATTTTGTGTGCGTTACGTAAGTCATAACTATAACTTCAAAAGACGAATCAGTTTTGAAATTGATCTAAACTCAGCCACCCTTGACGGCTTTTATCAAAATTCCCTCGAAGTAGATAATTTTTGGGAACGAGCAAGAGGCACAAAAAACGAAGATTTAAAACTTTTTGAAACTGCTCCCGTCGGTAAAAATTGGATTAGCGGTCGTCAATTAGGGACTGTTGAAGAAATTGATCCCAACCGTTGTATTATCAACCTCAGATTAGAACGTGACTTAGCTGAATTCATGGCAACAGAGCGTTATAAGTTGCCAGATACAGGATTTTTGTGTTTCGAGGCAGTTGGTGATATTCAACAGATTCAGCGCAAGAAAAAAGCTTTAGATGATTTGAATAATGGTTATACTCAAAATCCCTATTTGGGTAACTTTTTATTTGATGCTTCTCAGGCTAGACAGATCAAAACAACTGTTGAACTGCAACCACAAGATTTATTATTATCTTCTGCAAATCCTGGGCAGAAAGCAGCAGTGGAGAAGGTACTTACCGCAAAGGATCTTGTTCTCATACAAGGGCCACCAGGTACTGGGAAAACTACCGTAATTGCGGAGATTTGCTATCAAATTGCCCTTCGCGGGGGACGCACTCTAATTGCTTCTCAAGCCAATTTAGCAGTAGATAACGCCTTGAGTCGATTAGTTCACAACCCAGTCATTCGCGCTGTACGCAAGGGTAAAGCCGAAAAAGTTGGGGAAGAAGGACAGCCATTTTTAGAAGACCAAGTGATTGGCAGATGGCTAGAAAATACTGCAACTGACTGCGAAAATAATCTGACTCAACGGCTGGAAAATATTAAAATTTTCACTCAATTACTGGCATTATCACAAAGATTTACCGCTTACTTCCAAGCAGAGGAAGAATTTAATCAGCAACAAACTAAATTAAATGAAAATAAGATAAAACTAGAGGTAACCTTTCAAAATCAAGAAAAAGATTACAACGAAAATGTAGATAAACAGAACGAGGTTGAATCACTAATTGCCAAATTAGAAAATATATTAAAGACTTTACCAAATATCAACTGGGAAGCTTCAGAAGTTACAGATTTATTGCCACTTCTTAAACCCTACACAGAAGGTAACAGTTTAGTAGAAGAGTTTTTAGCAAATGTTCGTCAAATCATCAAATATACTGATGAGCTTGGCTTTGTGCGTCCGGCGCTTGGTGCTTTTGGTTTAGCGGCTTGGTTGCGTAAAACTGTAGCAATAGAAATTTCTGGATTTAAAACTTCTTTGACTGATGCTCAAGAAGCAAGTAAAGCCATCTTAGAAGTTGCAGCATCAGTGGAGGTTGTCAAACAAAGTTTCGCCTCGTTGAATCAGTTACAACCAGATTATCAGCAATATCATACCAAACTGCAAAATATACAGCAAACAATCCAGATATGGCAAAACCGCAAACGGGAAATAGATTACATTATCTCAGCAGTTAAAGAATGGAAATCTACAGCACCTTCTCATCTGTATCAAACTTTAAAAGAATGTCATCAATCAGGTGTACCACTCACAGAAAATTTAGTTGACTTGCCGCTAGGTTTATTGATGTTTGCTAATACATTAAAAGTCCCAATCTTACCAAACAATCAAAAAATAAATCTACCTGAATGGGAAGTATTAGCAAAGGCGATCGCTTATGAAATAGACGGAGGTTTTACTGACAGGCGGGGTAAACAGCATAATTTTAGCTATTTTTTACAAGAAAATTTTAGTCAGATTCCAATGGTGCTATCAAAGAGCGATCGCACTCAATGGCAAGAAACCTATCAACAGTTTAACAATTATCAGCTACTCAACCTCAAACAACGAAAATTACTGGTTGAGAATATCCAGGTTTTCTTAATTAGAATGCAACGGACTTATGGTACATCATGGGAATGGAATAATATCGACTCTACTCTCACCCGTATTACACAAGAATTGTTAGATATTATCCTTGCAAATGCGCGTCAATGCGTTTTAAAAGTCAAAACGGAAACAGAGCAACAACTTCAGCATCTACAAGGACAATTAAATGAACTTCAGAAAAATAAAGTTAGCCAACAGCAAATATCTATTACTCAAGCTGAGGTAGAAAAAGCACAGCAGGATGCTAATTTCCAACTTGGGCAAGTGATTAATATTTTGCAAGAACTGAATCAAAAAAATATCTCTTCTCAATTACGTATTTTAGTTGAAAAATATCTGGCAACACAATCAAATATTTGGGAGCATCCCCAAGAATTTGCGAATCAAGTAAATTACTGGGAAACTTCCATTAGTCAGCTTGAAACCTTAATATCATCATTAGAACCTTTTGCTGTACTGAAGATAATTAAACATTCTCTAAATGAGCATTTATCAAAGTTACAAGAAGAAACTGAAACTTCTCTACAGCATCTACAAAAATTACAAACTAATTTACGTGAAATAGATCAGAAGTCACAACCGCAGCCATCAGGAAACCTAAGAGAAGAACGAAGCTGGTGGTTGACAGAATGGCAAACAATACCTGATAAATTTAAACCAGAAAATTCCCAAGCCGACTTATTTAGTATAGAGTTTTTACGCAATATCAATACTCAGTTTGAATCTTGGCAGCAACAACTCCAGATAGACGAAACTTATCTCAATAAATATCATAATTTTGTTCAAGATTGGATAGGGAAATTAAGAGAGCCAACTGAAGGCGATAGGGACGATTTAAGACGCATATATTTAGATAATGCTAATGTCGTCGGTATCACCTGTGTTCAAGCTGCAAATAGAGGTTTTTCAGAAGAATTCAAATCTTTTGATGTCGTTATCATTGATGAGGTTAGTAAGTGTACTCCACCAGAGTTACTAATCCCAGCTTTGAAAGGCAAAAAGCTAGTAATGGTAGGCGATCATCGCCAATTACCACCCATGCTTGATACTAGCACTTTAGAAGAAGTAGCTCAAACAATTGGCAATACACGAAACGAACTACAGTTTTTAGAAGAATCACTATTTAAAAGTCAGTTTGAATCTGCTGATGAAAGCATCAAACAAATGCTAACTACACAGTATCGAATGCATCCATTTATTATGGGTGCAATCAATCAGTTTTATGACGGTAAACTAGAATCTGGTATTGTAGAGGCGGACACAAAACGCGCACATCATTTAGCAAGCGAAATTATCCAAGAATCTCAGCATCTTATTTGGGTAAAAACGCCTATAGAAAATCAGTTTTTAGAGCAACGAAATGGAACTTCTTACTTCAATATTCCAGAAGTTGATGCGATTGAACGTTTGTGTCATCAGTTTGAAAATACTTGGGCTTCTAAAGTTGCTAATGGGGAACCAAAAAAAGAAATTGCCGTAATTACATTTTATGGCGCTCAATTAAGAAAAATTGATGAACGTCTGCAATCTGAACTTTTTCCTTCGTTAGAAATTCGTACTGGTACAGTAGACAGATTTCAAGGTATGGAAAGACCTGTTGTAATTGTCAGTATGGTTCGCAATAATAACAAAGGAGATGTGGGATTTGCAAAGAAACCAGAACGAGTCAACGTTGCATTTTCTCGCGCTCAAGAACTATTAATAATTGTGGGCTGCCATAATTTATTTACCCATCAATCAGGTAAAGTCGGAAGTATGTATTCTGAAGTATCAAATATTGTTAGTCTTCACGAAGGTTTCGTTGATGTTTCTTGCCTCTTCAGCTAAATCTGTGGTGTGCTTACGCATAGCCTGCCGCAGGTATTGCGCGAATCGACAAAAAACCTAAATTTCATAAACTGTAACTTAGGCTAAGTATCTTAACGGAATTTGCTCCTAAACACAACTTACGCAACTGGCACAGTGCGATCGCTAGCCAGTAGTACATAAGTATTTAATTACCCAGAATGTATTTGATATTTACAAGCTCAAGCACAATTTGCTTTTTAATTATTTAATTGAGCAACTAAAACGTCCAGATATTGCTGCCTTCTATATAGTTTTTGGGTGTTCGGTGCGCTTCGCACACCATTGCTTGTGCCAGTTGCGTAAAGTTCTGAACCAAACATCCTCTTAGGTCTACAAAGACTCTAAATAGTTCAAAAGATCCGCCATTTCTTGAGGACTAGGTTGGAATTTTGGCATTGGCGGTGTTTCGCCACTGATCACTTGGTGAATCAGCCCATACCGAGACTTGTGCTTTGAAACAGCTTGCAAACTGGGCCCCACTCGCCCGTCTGCTTCCAAGCCATGACAACCAGCACAGTTAATTTGAAATATCGCGTGTCCTTGAACTGGGTTTCCTGTTAGGGATAGAACACTCTTGACGTATGGATCGGAGGCTTGAACCAACTGAACACCAAAAAAGCCCAAAGGGACTCCTAGCAGTATAGTCAGCGTCAATAAAACGATCCGCTGAATCAAAATTTCAGGTTTGTTAATCTGGTTATCCAAAAGGTTTGCTGTGAAAGTCTAGGTGTGCTAAAAAGTTTTCATTTCCTACACATAGCTTAAAAGTTCTTGATTGTGTCTGCAAGCACAGAAGACTATTTTTTTGTGACCAGTCGCACTCCAAAGGGCTGTAGGGCGCAGGATTCATACGAAATTTGGTAAAATCAAAAACAGGCAACGAATATTTAATAATTACAAAGAGGAGATTTACAGTGGTTGAACCCCTGCTATCAGGTATTGTCCTTGGTCTAGTTTTCGTAACTCTCGCTGGACTTTTTTACGCTGCATATAAGCAATACAAGCGCCCCAATCAGCTGGGGGGATGAGGGAGTGCTGAGTTAGGAGTTAGGAGTTAGGAGTTAGGAGTTAGGAGTTAGGAGTCGTATTCTTCTTCATCTCCTTTATCTGCTCCTGATTCCTGATTCCGAATTCTGTAGAAAGTAAGTGATGTGTTGCCGTAAACTTTCTGGCGGCAAATTTCCCAAGCGGGAATCTCTGGCGGTGTCCAACCTTGTGAGGCGTGTTCAACTGCGATTTCACCGCTAGAATCTAAAAGTTGATAATGAGCGATCGCTTCTAATACTGGCTGGTACAATCCACTGGCATAAGGTGGATCGAAGTAGATTCTATCAAACTGCTTACCTGATAAAATCTTTAACTGCTGGGTAATATCTCCCCGCAATACCCGAAATTGCTGGTCGGCATTAGTTAACTGCTGCCAATTTTGTTGGATAGTGGCACAGGCTCGGCTCGATTGTTCAATTCCCACTACTAGGCTGGCTCCTCTACACAAAGCCTCTGCGCCCATTGAACCAGTACCAGCGCATAAATCTAGCCAGCGACAAAGAGCAATTTCTCCTTGCCAAATATTAAATACTGCCTCCCTTACCCGCGCACTAGTGGGTCTAGTTTCTTTCCCTGGTAAAGTTTTTAGCTGGCGATTACCGTAAATTCTCAGGCTCATTAGTTATTAGTCATTAGTCATTAGTCATTGGTCATTAGTCAATGTTTAATGGTCGGTGGTGATTTTGATTTATTTACAAAGGACAAAGGACAAATGACAAAATAATTATGCAGGAATTTTTTCGCGGACTTGAGCAACGAAATTAGACAGGATTTGCAATCCGATATTAGAGGATTTTTCGGGGTGAAATTGTACTGCCATCAGGTTTTCGTGAGCGATCGCAGCTGTGACGGTTTGAGTACCGTGAGTGATAGTTGCTGCACGGATTAGCGGGTCTATTGGGTCAACATAGTAGGAATGGACAAAATATACCCAAGGATCGGACGGTAAATGCTCCCACAAAATACTTTTTGGTTGAGTGATTTCTAGTTGATTCCATCCCATATGAGGAATAGTGATGTCAGCTTCTGGACGAAACCGCCGCACTTTTCCTTTGATAATTCCTAGCCCTGGTTGAGTACCTTCGGCACTTGATTCAAACAGAATTTGTAATCCTAAACAAATTCCCAAAAAAGGTTTACCAGATGCGATCGCTTCTTTAATAGGTTGTTCTAAACCACGCGATCGCAGGTGTTGCACTGCTGGATCGAATGCTCCCACTCCCGGTAGGACTATAGCATCTGCCTGCTCTAATTCCTTTGGAGAATAAGTAACATTCGGAGTTGCCCCAGCTTTTTCCAACCCTTTGCAAACTGAGTGCAAATTTCCCATCTCGTAATCTACGACCGCAATTACTGGCATTTACCTGCTCCTTGTAAATTTATTATGGAGGGTTTTTCTATTCTAAATAATATTTGTTATGAAGAAAAGAATTCTATTAACTTCTTTTGACATTTGGCTAAAAGATCAACAGTCAAATTCTTCTGATGATTTATTACTTGAAGTGAGCAAACTTGAGTTGATACCACATGACTTAACTTTTTTACGCCAGTTACCCGTAGATGTGCAACTTGCTAGTACTCAGGTAATGGAAAAAATCAAGGCAATCCAACCTGATTACATCATCTGTTGTGGCATGGCTGCAAGCGGTACACAATTAAGTGTGGAAGCAGTTGCTAGCTGTGGAGAAATTGTTTTGCAGACAGAAGTTGATTTAGAAAAATTAGTGGCGGGAGCAGCAAAAATTCAGATTAGCTATGACTGTGGAAAATTTGTCTGTGAAGGTCTTTACTATTCAGTGTTGGACTACTTAAGCCAAAATAAACTCACAGCACGTTGTATTTTTGTCCACGTTCCGGTTCTCAATCAAGAAAATTTGATGGAGATTCTTGCTGATTTCGTATTAATTATTAACAAACTGGCACTTTCATCAAGTTGTTAATGTCTGTATGGTGAAAGAAATATCTAAGTATATGTTGCCATTGTTACTAATTTTTCCAATTGCCCAATCAACTCCTGCCAAGCTACCACCTGAAGAAGTCGTCCAACCACAAGAAGTACGTCCTTTACCAGGACAATTGGATACAGTGCCAACCTTTAACAGCAATAGTCCAGAATTGGTTTTGAAAGAAGGGATTTTACTTTCCACCTTTCCACCAGATGGGAAAAAAGTGCCAACAGCGCATCTGAATTTTCCCTTTCGGGGACGATTTGATATTTTTGCCCATCACGTTGCGAAGGCTGAACCACCAGAGAATTTGCGTTCTCTTTATTTAGGGATAATCTTGCATAACCCTAGTTTGGAACCAGTGAAAGTAAATATTTGGCAGGCGGCGAGTTATTTAAGTCAACCGGATGCACCATTTATTCAGTTACCATCTTTTAGCCAAAATCTTTTAGGTAAAATTTTTGCCGGGCCAGGCGATCGCGTCATGTCTGATGTGCTTCGGGGAGTACGACAAGAGATTTTTCCTGCCCAAATTGAGATTCCACCAAAGCAAAGTCGGATGTTACTCAATTTACCAATTCCTGTACAGGGATTGACACCACCTTTAAATGGTCGGTCTACATTCATACGACTGCAAAGTGATGGCACTGTCTATGCAGCTAGCCTAGCGATGTTTGCACGGGAGAATCCTGATGGCAGCGAGCGATCGCCTACCTTAGAAGAGTGGCAGAATTTACTAGATAATGGTGATTTAGCTAGCCCACGAGATAAAATTCCTACTCCCTTAGAGGAAACTGGCAAACCAAGAATTTATGGGCGTGTTGCGGGAGTGGTTGGTGGTTCGCGATGGAGAGCCTTATTAGTAGATAATCCTAAAGCTAGATATCTAACCATTCCCCAGCCTGGTCAAGTGTTTTCCTACGCTCTGAGTACCCTGCATGGCGGTACATTAGGAACTGGTCAAATTCAAAGTGCGCCTATGCTGGTGCGCTATCCTGATACCGCATATCGCGCTCATGGCAACTATGGAATTCAATATAATCTGAAGTTGCCGTTATACAACAATACTCAAAGTCCTCAAACTGTTAGTGTGTCGATACAAACACCACTCAAGGAAGATCGGTTAGTCAAACCAGGGTTACGCTTTCTGAGTACACCCGCTCCTCAAGTATTCTTTCGAGGGACAGTGCGAGTACGTTACAAAAATGACCAAAATCAGCTGCAAACTCAGTTTGTGCATTTAGTGCAAAAGAGAGGTCAACCAGGAGAACCGTTAGTTTTATTAAAGATGAAAGCTGGCGATCGCTCTTTGGTAGAAGTAGACTTTCTTTATCCACCGGATGCTACACCACCGCAGGTATTAACAGTTTCAACTCAGGCTGAACCTCGGTAATGAGTCATGAGTAATGGGTAAGGACTTTTTTCTAATTACCTGTTACCAAAAAATAATTAAAGCCTGTTCTAGAGCTTTTCACCCCAAGTTTCTATATTTAGGGTGAATACTTATTCCGCTGCATACACTGCAATAGAAATAGCAGACTTTAGCAGGAAATAAAAGGACGGCATGGCAACAGATCAAAAAATGAATCAAGAAACTGAATTAAATTCGCTCCAGCCGCTTGTTGGAATCTTGATTTTACTGGTAGAGGATGAGCCAGATATTGCAGACTTACTCATCTTCATTTTGGAAGCAGCCGGTGCAGAGGTGATGGCTTTAACTGATGCAGAAGAAGCTCTTGCCTTAGTTGAATCGCTTCATCCCGATATTCTACTGTGCAATATGAAATTGCCCGAACATGATGGAAATTGGTTGATTGAGCAGATTCGAGTGCATTCTCGCCAATTTTTAAGACAGTTGCCTGCGATCGCTATCACTTCTTATACACGGGAAGTCTCAAGCTATAAGGCTTTGAATGCTGGTTTTAATCGATTTCTAGTCAAGCTTGAGAGTCCAGAAGAAATTGTAGATGAGATTGTTCATTTGTTATCTACCGATCTGTAAATGTAACTAGCCAGCCTCAATCTCGTTTTTGATACTGATTTCACACAATACTCTGTGGGAGCGCACAGCTAGCTATACACTCCTAAAAACGATTTTAAGAAAGGAAACCATAGAACCCTAAGTGAGTAGGGTAAAATGTTGGATATATTTGTTAGCTTCGTTGAAAACCCTTTGCTGGCTTTTGTTGCCCTTTACCCTTGGGCTTAGATTTGCTAACTTCTCCTAAAGCTTCCTGAAATAAGTTATGCAAATGTATGGGTACACTGGCAATGTCTGGCAACTCTGGCTCAATCGGTTTGTGGAATTCTTGCAAAAGTGCATCCAAGTCACTTTCAAGCCTAAATGGACGTTGTAAAAATGTTTGCAACACCTTTTCTAATTGAGTTGGATACTGTTGCGCTAATCTATGCCAAATAAAAGCATTAATACTTTTATCTTCGAGGTAGTAGCGAATTAGTTTTTCTGCCCCTTGAACACTTTGCCAGTCCTCTGCCGATAAGATTGCTTGTACTTTACTATAGGTTGGTAAAAACATTTGTCCCCAACGGGGATGAGAAAGAGCCGTTACCTGTTCTGCTTTCTTGAGTTCAGCAGGCAAATCAACCTTTGGCATCACCATTTTGCTCTTGCTGCTTTTGTTGTTTAACATCTCAGAGACTATGTTGGAATCTGCACCAAATTCTTGTGCAGCTGCTTTTATTTCCTCATCGCCAATTCCAGCTGCTTCTGCTACTTCTGCAAGAGATTTAGAAGTATCAATTCCTGCGGCTGCAAAGGTTTTTTCAGTAATTACTTCTTGAAGCTCCGCTATTTTTTTATTAAGCTGGTATCCAGGTAGTGTGATTTCATCAGTACCAAAAAAGTCCACAAACTGCTGATGATATTTTTCTACTGACTGCCAAGCTTCTTCTAGTAAGTCTGGAGCATCGCTGTAAAGATTACTTTTATAGTTTTCTTTAAAATTACCAATAGCTACAGCAAGTTTTGGTTTACCTAATTTACCCATTATTGTGTAGGGACCAGAAAACATCCAGTAGCTATCGGTAACGGGAGAAATGCGAGTTAGCAAGATTTCTCCAACCTTCAACCGAGATATTGCCTGTAATGTTTGAGTATTGTTTGGCTTGACAATGTAGTGTTTATCTGTCAACCAGTTCCTCAATTCAAAACCATCAGGGAAAATATTAGTGATGGCAAATAAGCCAATAAAACTATGATGCCAACTATTGATTAGGCTGCGATCGCTTTCTGCTAAATCTGGATGGCTTTCGATAAACAACTCTAATGGAGACTTATCGCCGACTTTTCCATCTGTCAAAAAGCTATCGATGGTTAAGTCCTGCTGCGTACTATCCCCACTTCCACGGCGTAACTGTTCTGCTGCATAAACTTCTAGTGCTTGTGCCAGTTCGCCTTCAGCATCAAGGACAAAATCAACTAAGGCTTGTTTTAATTCGTGCGATCGTTCTAATATGACATCCACAAGTTAATCTCTCGGTGCAACAGATGTAAATTATAGCCTTTGAGAGAATTTCAGCATCTAGCTATTGTTAGATTTATGGAAATGCACACTTAGCAGAATAGGTTTGATCGTGCAGGCATACTACAGCTGACATCTGTCACAGCCAGGTTATTGGGATTAAATCCTTGGCGAAATCGGCAGTGTGGTGTTTGGACAGCGATCGCAGTTATGGTATTTTATTTGAGTTACTAGCGATCGCCACCTGTAGGATCTAGACTCAGACCGCAAGCTGTACTGTGGTGATATCAAAATCGCTATCGGTTGGTTTTAAAGAACAAGCTTACTTCTCCTATTTTAAATCTACTATGCTGCTTGAGAGTTAAGCTCCTAGCAAGTGATTGGCATCAAAGACGATGGGGTAAATCATCCCAGAACTCGGCATAAAAGGTTTAGCTCGTGGATCTTTGCGTAAAACAGGTTGGTTTTACTTTCAGCGTGGTGGACAATGACGCTAAATTTAATTGGAGTAATCAATATGAGGAATCTATCTAGACTTCTCCAAGATATTAAAGATAACCCAGTCATGTATTTAAATAAGCCATCAATTACTTGTCTTGATTCATTTTTAGTTGGGTATTTAAGCACTCGAAGTGAGATGGGATTAGAGAGAGAAGGGTCTGGAATTGAGGGGTTTCAAGATTGGATACAAGAAAGAGAAAAAACTAATATTTCACAATCATGGGCTGGTATACTTCTATTTTTTGGTGGTAGTGAAAGAAGTGCTTTTTCTAATTTTTTTGAACTGTTTGAAATATTTTTGAAACGAAATGAGAGTTCACCAAATAAGGAAAATGGAAAAAGCCTTAACTCTTCTGGGAATGATTTGAGGTTTTCAGTACGCGCTCTCTATGAGCTTTTGGATAGTATCAAGAAAAGACCTGGAATGTACTTAGGTACTAGCTCAATTACTAAGCTTGATATGCTTTTGCGGGGATATAGTCTGGCTCAAAGAGAAGTTGGCGTACCCCTAACTGAGCAGGAAAGAGAATTTGAAGGTTTTCAATCATGGGTTCAAGAAAAATATGGGATTAAGTCAGGTCAGTCATGGTCTAAGATAATCCTTTTCTATTCTGTAGACGAGCATGAGGCACTACAGAAATTTTTTGAATTGTTTGAAGAATACTTGAATAGGAACAAGAGTAAGAGTTTGGAAGTAGACGAAAATAGTGGTTAAGAAGAGAGTATTAAGGTGTGTTAGCCTATGGTATAACACACGCTACTACTCTTATTTCCTATTTTGTAGGTAATCAATATGAATAATCTCTCTAGACTTCTCCAGAGATTAAAAATAACCCAATTATATACATAGATAAGCCATCAATTACTTGCCTTAATTTCTTTGTAGGGGGTATTTAAGTCAACTAAGTGATTTAGCATTGATGAGTTACTTTGCAGCTTTTTTCAAACCTTGCCATCTTTGTCGTAGTTGCTGCAAGTTGGGTGTATGACCGCCATAACGCCAGCCAACATAAGCTTGACAAATTTCATCTATGACCTCAGCAGTTGCTTTAGCATGATGCTGGTATGAGACTTTGGCATACTCTAAAGGTGTTTGTGCTGGATGTTTGCCTAAACCTTTTTGAGTTGTCCATTGCAGCATTTGTTGATAAAGACTCTCCATCGCTGGCAATTTCTTTAACCATCGGCGGTTGCGCCACTCTCGCCACTGACCCCAACCTAGCCAAGCGAAGAAAGCTGCTGTAGTTGACAAGATTAAGCCAGTTAATACACCAAACCAACCTTGAGAGAATAAAGCTAAAAACCAAGCGATCGCTCCGATCGCCCACTTAAATATTGTCTCAAATACATTATTCAACCAACCTGTCAGCGGAGAAGGTAGCCAGCCAGCAACCCAATGCCACAATTGGCGTAACACACTAAAAGTCTGAGTATCTTCAATTGATGGCGGAATCAGGGGATGATTGGGAATAGGGTCAAAGGCAAACCAACCATATTTCGGAAAATACACTTCCGTCATCGCATAAGCATCAGTATTACGAACAACATACAGCCCTGTAAATGGATTAAATTCTCCCGCACTAAACCCTGCTACCAACCGCGCTGGAATGCCAATGGAACGCAACATTATTGTGAGAACTGTAGAGAAGTGGTCTGGATAGCCTCCCTTTTGCTTAAACAAAAAAGTTTCTACCAAGTCTTCTTTTTCACTCAAATAAGGTAGTTCTAAAGGATTTTGGGGAACAGAGTAGCGTTGCTTTAAATATTGAGCTAAGTAGAGAGCTTTTTCGTAGGGTGAATCCAGGCTTTTAGCAGACTTTGCGACTTTTTCTTGATTGTAGTTAGTGAGGATTTCTTCGGTACGTTGCCGGACTTTTTCGGCAATTTCGGGAGGAATTTGCAGATAATGCTTTTTAATTTGTTCTGGATATTTAGTAGAAGCTTGACCTAATTTAGTGCGATCGCGATATGGTACTTCTGAAACTACTGTGTAGGTGAATCCTTCTGATAATTCTACAGGCGATCGCAATCCGTCTTCTTTATCAAGAGCGATCACTGGTGCTGGAAAATAAACTTCCTTGGGATTAGCCATCGCTGGAATTAGGTTAGGCAAATCCGATACCACTGTATAAGTTTGTACGACCTCTTGGGTTTTAGCAGTGAGTACAGATGGGGGAATAAAAATTTGGTAAGACCAAGGCGATCGCCTAACAGTCGTAACATTTTCATTGCGAGAAACTTCCCATCCCTTACCTGTATAGTGATCGAATCCTAATACTCGCCAAAAACCCTCAGCTTGCGATCGCACCCGCATGACAACCTTGGGTTTCATCTCGCCTCGCAGGTTTTGATTCATTTGGCTATTAAAACCGTAATAAAAATTATTATCTAATTTACCTGGTTCACCTGTTTTATTTTGTCCTGTACCACCGCTACCACTGCCTTGATTCTCACCTTTACCTTGGCGGACATAACCGGGATTAATGATACTACGACCTGTGAAATTACTTTTTACTTGAATAGCAGAACTTACAGGAAAATTCCGTAATTGATAACCAGGAAATCTGGGTAAAACAGCAAAAATTGCCAGCCCCAGACCGACAATTAGTAAAAAAGTTAGAATTAAAAATTTAAAATTAAGACTTGAGGAATTCTTCTGATTGAATTTTTCCTTTTGAGTTTTTAATGGCTGCAAACCCAAGCGCGAGCGGTAATCTAGTACTAAAGTTGGCAGAGCGATCGCTAAAAATAATAGCAGCACAGGTGCAAATGCTAAAGTCTGACTTAGGGTTGCTGCTACACCCAATAAAATCAGTCCGATCACAATCGAATAGCCCAAATTTTTCCGGCGGGGTGTATCAAAGCTGTGTAACACCTGGAGTTGAATTAATAACTCTGCCAAACCCAACCGCGTATCATTCAACTCTCCGACTAATCGCCCAAAGAAAGCACCTAGTGCTACTAACATTCCGATGGCGATGCAGAATTTAATTGCAACATTGCGATCGCGGCGACGATAATAACTCCAAATTGCACCCACAACACTCAGGGGTAACGCCCAAAAACTGAATGAAGTCTCAGCGGCAATATCCGTCGCCACAATTCCCAAAATAACCAACGCTAGCACCAGCACCCGCAATAAAATTGAATCTTCCACTTCAATCAAAGGCGACCCCTGCGGATTTTGCCGCCAGAAACTACCTACAGGGATACGCCAAAACCGATTCATCCTGGATAAGTTAAACATTTGAGTCTAGTAGAAGCAATGATGTAGATGCAAAAAACACAATGCGGGGGACGTAATTGCCTACCCTAGTACTGTGTCAAAAAAATTAATTATGGATAGGGGTAGAGATGGAGATATACGAGAAATGGGTGATACGGTGAATTGAGAAATAATCAAATACTTTCTCAATATCCCAATGTCCCCATATTCTCGCGTCCCTGTGTCTTTGTAATAACTGCTTCTCGTAGACACCCTAATGACCGCTTGTTGAAAAATAGGATGAGCTTCAAAACCAGGAAAATCCTCTTAATATATATCGGCGTTGATTGACATAGTGTGCTAGCGGTGGCAATTTCAACTAAATCGTGGGATTAATCACAAACAACAACGACTGTTCGTCTATTTCTGGAAATTCAACTTCTAGGGTATAAGTTGGGTTAAGTTGCTCGCAGCCTAACTCTACATTTAAGTATCCCGAAGTCGAAGATGTTGTCATTGCTAAAGTGCCACTTCCCCGCAGCGTCAAAGTTCCTTTAACAGGTAACTCAGCTTGAACAAGCAACTTCGTAAGTTTACCTAGAGACTGGTATTCTACTCTGATGTTCAAAGCACCAACACTGGTTAGCCACTGTCTTTCTACTACCGGACTGGTTGCTGAAACTGGTAGAGTCAGATTTTCCAGCAGTTGTTTAGCTGCTAGCAACGACAAAGCCATCTGTTGACGCGGTTGTAAATCTGAGTAATCGCTCTGAATAGCGGGCATTGTCTCCAGTGTACTTGCAGACCGATAAGTGCTTCTTAGCACCAATCCAGCTATATCATTTAGTGCTTGAGACTCATTGGGAAAAAAGTTCTCCACCACTTGAACTAATTTTGCCCCCAATGGCACTGAAGATGTCACTAAAGCCTGACATTGTTCTAGCAATTGCTGGAAAACTCTTTCCGGTAAGCGGGTTGGCAAGGTCAACTTTGACTGTTGTACCATCCATCCCCAGCTAGGAACGAGTGTCATTGACGGCTCATCAACAAAATCAGGATATTCGATTAATTGTGTTTCCCAAGGAAACAACGGTGGATGTTCTTGGGCTTGGATTTGTAGCCGATGCTTAAGGACAGCTTGAAAACGATCTTGCACAGTAGGAATTTCTCCCAATTGAAAGGTCTGGGGCGTTCCTCCTAATTTTGGCTCACTGCTTTTTGAAGCAGTGGCTTCCTTGAGGAGGTTTTTTACCCCGTCATTTTCCTCACATTCTACCGATCGCTCGTTATTTTTGACATCATCTGTCAATAACCAATCGAGACACCGGTGTTGTAAGGATTCTGAGTCACTATTCATGAGTAGATGCACCCGATCCGGAAACTAATGAGTTACGAATTTCCCAAGCTTGCTCAAGAATCTTAAACCATCGTTTTTGCAGTTGTGCCATTGACAGCCCTAAAGTTTTTGCTATTTTTTCATCAGCTTGTCCTTGTTGCTTCAACTCTAATAAAGACCGTTGCTTATTGTCCAGCTGTGCTGTATATACTTGCCATTGCTGAGGAGTTAAACCCAAGTTTGTGTGTAAAGAAGCTTCCAGCCACTCGTGAACTAATTCCCAACGGTGCAACAGGGCGAAGCGAATCAAATGATACTTAAAGCGCTGCTGCAAATAATCTCTCTGACGAGGAGTTAAACCTAAAATCGACTCAATTTCCTGTGCTGATAAATCTTGGAGGCGGAGGGAAAAATAATCAGCGCAGTCAGATTGTTGTCGTTGTTCGAGATAATTCATTAATTCCGTAACCACAACGGAGCGCAAGGTGTCTTCTTCGGGTTCGGGTTCGGCTTGCGTTGCCATTGTCGAGCGCAATTGGTGAATTGCTGGTTCTTCCCAAGAACCGTCACCTTCATTATTGCTACCTTCTGCGGCTTGTTCTATATCTACGCTGGTTTCTGGAGGTTGCTGTTGGGAAAAAGTTTGTGCCCGGAGGATAATTAGCTGTTGCTGGCGACCTGGTAAGGGAATGCGTCGCTTGCCGTAGCGCTCGGTAAATGCCATATACTCGGACAATTCCAAGAGTGTCTGAGGGCGATAAGTGGCACCAAGCTGATTTTCTCGCCGGAAAGCATTTAATGCCTCTAAATAAAAACTTTGGAGAAAATCTTCAATTATCGTCAGCCGCCCTTGATAGCTCAATTGCTTCTGAGGAGGATTAATATATCGATAAATAATTGCACTCAGAGTACTGTGTAATTCGACTCTGCCCCGATTTGAACCCAACTGATAGTACCTGAGACACTGTTGCAGCCGATGCCGAGCCAAGGTCATCGCCGAGCTTTCTACAGATCCAGAAGCTTGGATACGTTTACTCTCATGACAAATCCGGTAGACTTCGGTGGTAATACGTCTTGCTACGTCGTGACAATTCTGTTCCGAAGCTTTGGTTGACTGCTGAAACTCCTTGGACAGGAGTTGAAAGATCGCCTCCACGCCTGTAGAATTTTCTCCCAGAATAGTTGCAGATGGAATAGTTGCGGTTGCGGCTGAATTCATAGTCTCGGTTTTCAAAAGACCCTAACTTAACTTAAATACAACCTGTAGGACTGTGGGTATTGGCTAGTTTGGTTTTACGTATAAGCTAAACGCAGGCCAATCCTATATTGAGGATATGGCTGATTTTATTATTCCCAATTCTGATGGGATTGTTCACACTTGATAGATGTTATTGCCATTACCCAGGAGCCGTATACAAGTCATTATGGATTTAGAAGCACAAATTCAATTGCTGATTGACAATGCACCCCGCGATGGTGTGACACCACACCTTGTTGCAGCAATTGCTCCTGCCCTTAGAGCGATCGCTCAAAAATTACGCTACTCCCAGTACTATATTCTCCAAAATTCGGAGTCAAGCTGGGTTTTAACTACATTAAGCAATCGTGCTAACCCAGGATTGGAAAAACGTGTGATTTACGCTTTCCCTACCATACAGGATGTCTCTCTAATTTCCCCTGATGGGCTTGACCCTCAAATGCTAGCTAAAATTACTCCTGTCACCCATATTTTGTTCCAATTGGTGGCATTAGAACCCGTAGATAGTATCGTTTTTTTGGAGACGCCGGGTAAGACCACTCATACCGTCGAAGTTCGGCGAACTGAACTAGAAAAACTCATGCAGAAACAGTTACGACAACAGCGATCGCCTAAACAGATCCCCCCTGATATTGCATAGAAAAAATTTGGATGTGGGGTTTTTTAGATACAATCCCACATCCAAATTTTTAAATCTCAAATTTCTTTAAAAAAGTTTTTTAAATCAGTGAAAAAAGAAATTTTTTCTTTCCGTTACACCATACGATTGACTCAACTTTCGATGAAACCTAAAATTGATTAAAAAATAGTTATCAGTGAACATTTTCCCTTTTCAAATTTTAGTTTCCTAGTGAAGCAGAGTTTTATACTTAAGAACTTTCACATAAAAAATATCCCATTTTTGATTGTGAAGTACCCAGTAACCAAAAACGGGTAAGTCTTTAGAGTGAGCGCTCAGTCAAACACTATTCACTCCCCAAGTAGTAATTTATTTTTTGGAAATCCTTAAGAACCTCCAAATAAAAACCCCACTTTCTAGCTGTTCGATAAGTGGATTGAATTAAACATAAAACTGCTTTAGTGCATTAAAGCGTTAACACAACACAACATTTCAGGTTTTCGGTACGTTATGTAAGCCACAACACACCTACATCTAAATCCCCACTTTCTACCTGAGAACTTTGATAACTGATTTAATAGAGGCGACTCAGTGTGTACTCAGCGATGTTAATCAATGCCTGGTGTGATTCTGAGAATGGCAGAACTGCAAGATGTTCAATTGCCAACTTAGCATGATGAGCAGCTAACTCTCGCGCCTGCTGTATACCTTGACTATCTTGAATCAATGCTAGTGCTTGCTCTAAATCTCCTTCTTGAGCAAACTTTCGTTCAATCAGCACTTCCAAGGATGGTTTTTGGGCTAAAGCAAATAAAACAGGTGCAGTTAAATTACCACTTTTAAGATCCGACCCCACCGGTTTACCCAAGGTATCTGCTGTACTGGTGAAATCTAGAATGTCGTCAACAATTTGAAATGCTATACCAAAATGACGACCGTAGTTATACAGATGCTCAACAGTTTCTTGTGAGACTTCACTGAGTAACCCAGCAGCTTTAGAACTGTTAGCGATTAATGAAGCTGTTTTGTAATAACTCTTCTGGAGGTAAGTATCAATAGAAATGCCAGCATCAAAACGATTTAATCCCTGCTGGATCTCCCCAGTAGCCAAATCCATAATTACTTCTGAGAGGAGTTTTACCACCTCCAAATTGTCCAAGTTTGCTAAATACCAGGACGATTGAGCAAAAAGAAAATCTCCTGCTAATATGGCAATGCGATTACCGAACAAACTATGAACGGTAGGAACGCCTCGCCGCGTATCTGATTCATCTACCACATCGTCATGTACTAAGCTTGCTGTGTGAATCATTTCTGTAATCTCAGCTAGGCGGCGATGACGCGGTGTAATCTCTTGAGCTAACATTGTAGCCCGCGATATTAGCAGGACAATTGCTGGTCTGATACGCTTTCCCCCAGCTCCGAATAGATGTTCGGCTGCCATAAACAGGATGGGGTGGCGATTTCCAACTAGCTGCTTTAGGTTATCTGCTAGTAGTCGCAGGTCTGCTTCCACAGGGGTAAACAGGGAGGTGGCTGGGGTCATGGATGGGCGGACTCTGACTTAGGTTACGAAAGTTTACATATCCTATACTCATTTTAAGATAACCCTGTGCCAGCGCAAAGTTTTCATCAGGTAATCCCGTTTTTATGAGTCTATGGGTGATAATTAAGGTTGCCAAGATTTTTGTCAATAAGCAATTGTACTTAATTAGTGGCTGCTCAAACTTGAAACTAACTTAAAACAAGAATTCTCAGTACACGAAAAAATCGTTAGATTAAATTCTGTTAAGTAGTTTCTCATCTCACCTTTCTCGTCACAGTTCTGAAAATATTCAAGCAATATTACTTATTGACAAAAATGAAGTGACTTAAATTCGTCGCAAAGAGTAAGGCTAAATTTCTCCAGATTAAGGTGTAGCTCTTCAAAAAATTTGAAATTTAGCAGCCGAATAAGCTCAAAATTCAGGGTCGTTGTGTTACGCTAAAATATAGGAATTTTAAATTTTGTAAGATATTCGCAGCCCAAAAGTTAAGTCAGCTACTAGTTGATTTTACTTAATTGGTGCTGTGAGCCTAAAATAAATATTCGTCGGTTAGATTAAGGGAATAAATTCTTTAATTTTTCCTACGATGGGTAAAACTCCTGGTTTGGAGCTATGTGATATCCCTATGGGAAGCCGCTACACGTACTTAGCGCACGTAGAGCGCAAGCATTGCTCTTTATTGCAGCAGTTTAAGCAAAAATAAAGCAGATCGAGTAGACCGCTGAGAATCGTAGTTTTAGATTGCTAAACGGCAAGCTAACTGCTGTGGGATCTATGGTTTGCAAGAAGTCGCATTAGGTCATAAATTCTTTGTCCGTAGAGGATTTTATCTCTATAGGTAATTTTACCATAGGAAACTACAGTCATCAAGAATGTACTTGCTTGGCTGAGGTTCTACTAATTTTATGAAATTTTATATTCGTTTAGAAGGGTGCTAGTAGAACAATGATTTACGGAAGTATACCTATGATGATTTTTATTTTAGCCTCTGGATATTTGTTCACAGTCTACCTGTTATTAGCACTGGCGAAGCGAACGGGTACAAAGACTGTTCCTACAAGTTTCTCTTCATCTACTAAAGGAAAACATAAGCAGGAGATATCAGTTAATAGTCAATAGTCATTTGTCCTTAGTCCTTCGTCATTTGTTTCGATAAATGACTAAGGACTAGGGACTAATTAGTTTTATTGGAGTTGGGAAATAGCGATATCGGTGAAAGAAACCTCTTCAACCATTGGTGTATAGCCTAGCCACTGCACTCCTGACTGAGAAAACTGTTGCGGACAACCGCTGACGGCGAAGCGAGTTGGTAATGGTAGATGAGTATTTCTTAAGCCTAGTAAGTCTAGTTCTTGCGCACAAGCCGCCACAACATGAACAGCTGGATCGACCAACTGGACTTGAGAGGGGAGGAGCGATCGCAGTACTGGTGTAAGATGCGGATAATGGGTACAGCCGTGAACTAGGGTGTCAATTTCCTGCTCTAATAAAGGCTCTAGGTAGGCTCGTGCGACTTCCGCAGTGTAAGGATCGTGAATGCGGTTTTGCTCAATCAATGGCACAAACTCTGGACATCCAACTTGCCAGACTTGGACATCGGGAGCAATTTCAAGAATAGCGTGCTTATAAGCATTACTTTTAGCTGTAGCTGGAGTGGCAATTACACCAATCCGCTTTCCTTGCTGCACCGCAGCTTTTGCACCTGGTAGGATTACTCCCAAAATAGGTATGCTAAATTCTTGACGCACGGTTTCTAGGGCTAAGGCAGAACTGGTATTGCAAGCCATAATTACCATTTTTACCTGCTGCTGTTGTAGCCAGGTAATAATTTCACGTGTAAATCGTAAAATTTCTGCTTGTGAACGAATTCCGTAAGGAAGTCTAGCTGTATCCCCAAAGTAAACAATTGATTCATTGGGGAGTTGTCGATAGATTTGTCGCAGTACTGTCAGCCCACCCACACCACTATCAAAGATGCCAATTGGGGCACGTTGGGGTTCTCGCTCAGAAAAATCGTCAAGATTTCCTTCAAAAATGGAAGATGAATACACAGGCAGATATATATTTAGGTTTTGGGATTTAAAATACAGAATTTAGCAGACAATCTCTAATTTGACTACTAAATTCTGCGCGTCAAAGAAGTTTAAATACTACCTCTTTAATTAGTAATTTGTACTATATTACCTCTGCTGTAAGTATTTTAGAATGCCACGAGCGATCGCTTCTGCCATCCGATTTTGATATTCTGGTGTTCCCAATCTGGGATTATCCTCGTAACCAGTCATATAGCCTGTTTCTACCAAAATCGAAGGCATGGAGCTTTTCCTGAGAACATAGAATCTCGCTTTGCGAGTTCCCCGATCTTTAATAGTACCGATGTCCTGGAGAATGGTTTTACGAACTACTTCAGCCAGACCATAACCACTATCAAAATAATATACTTCTAACCCATTGACATCAGGGCGATTATCAACGGAATTAGCGTGAATACTGACAAACAAAGTCGCATTAACCCGCTTGGCAATATCTACCCGTCCCTGAAGTTCTACGAAAAAGTCGGCATCCCGCGTTAGTACCGCTTGTACACCATTTTGCTCTAAAATTGCTCCTACCCTTTTCCCAATAGGCAGAATTACATTCTTTTCTAAAAGTCCTCCCAATCCAGGGGCACCTGAGTCTTTTCCACCATGTCCTGGGTCAATAACTACTAGCAATTTCCCTCTGGGAACTGAAGGGCGTGGCTGTGGCTGGGAGATTGGACGGGGATTATCTATGGGATTTGGTAATTGTCCTTGGTCTGGTAATGGCAGAGGAGGTAAAGCAATGGGTGGTGTGATGCTGCTACTACGTCGTAATTCTAAAGCTAAAAGCTGGTCGCCAACTTGGTTGAGTTCCCCAATTTGTACTCCAGCGGCTGGTTGAACCAAGACGGTGACAGTGTTGGATTCTTGTGGTTGTAGGCGTACTCGTAGAATCGGGCTATTAGGATTAAAAGTCGGGCCTGTGACTTTGGGAGCTAACTTAGCATTGTTGATAGTGATGCGGAACAGACCAGAGGTTCTATCCCAGCCTCCTGTAGCAGACAAAGTTTGGTCGGCTCGAATCAGCAGTTGTGTACCATTATTAGCCAGTTGTACAGACTGAATGCTAGCAGGTGTGTTACTTGGTGCTATGGGACGTGGACTGTTACTTCCAGGTAGCTGGGCAACTCCACGACTGGGTAGAATCACAAAACCACCAACACTGCTAGTGGTTGCTCGCCAATTTGGACTATTTTCATCTACTTGTAAAGTCAGGCGAACAACAGATGGACTAGTTTGCAGCTGGCTGAACTGGATACGGCTAACACCATAGCGATTAATTGACAAATCTCGCTGTTCTAAACTTGGTGATAAAGTTGCGCCAGCAATATCGATGTTAATTGCTTTTTGATCGTTGCTACGATTTACCTGAATCTGAGGATTACCACCATTGGTACGGACAAAAAAACCATCACCAGTGACTTGTAAGTTCTCAATTTGAGTAACTTTGGCGACAACCATTCTGTTGTTCAGCGATCTGGTGTTCAGTGGATTTACAGAGCCGCTTGTCACCACATTATAAATATTCCTTGGGGTAAATGTTGGTGTAGATGTTCTGGGTGAAGTATCAGAGGCTATAGCTTGTTCTGGTTGCCCTTCAGTGTTTCTTGCAGGTACATTGTCCGCTTCTGGTCTAGGCAATTGCACTGTCCAGCGATCGCCAGTTGTACCTACAAATTGCACTCGTTTGGGGTCTAAACTATAACCCGGAGTCAGTTCAACCACTATGCGTGTTGTTTGTTCGTCAAACTGCCCAACACGAATAGAACGAATTGCACCCCCCACTTGTTGGGTTAGCTGCGGGCGGCCAAATGTGGTTCCTGGTAAATCAATTACTAGACGAGTCGGGTTAAATATTAATTGTGCTTGGGGTTGAACATCCCCTTGAGTATTAATTTCCAGCTTGTTTTGATTGGCATCAAAACGCCAAGATTCAAGTCTCGCGGCCATTGCCGGCGACGATAGCATGAAGATGGTTCCAATAGTACTGGATAGTAACCAGCGTAATTTCACAGTCTTTTCTCCTGATTCACATTTATGGGAGCCGTCAACATCTCAACATATTGGCTAATCCTCACACCGTCACCGCGCACACTTGAGTTTTGCGCTGTTATTAAGACACAGCTAATGGCGTAAAATATAGCACGCTCCTCTGATTTTGCCATGCCACTAGCCTATATAAATTTGACTGCCAATTTTAGATTTTAGATTCCCGATTTTAGTTTTCTGCCAGACTAGGGTCTTGCTACACTACCACCTGTTGTAGGTGATACAAATCCAAAATAGTTTGACTGAGTGTAGCCGTACCTTCCAAAGAAGCAAGCTACACATAGCGTTCCGCAGGACAATCTAAAATCCAAAATTTGTTGAATTGCAAAGTATCAAATGACAATAACAAAGAAGCTACTCTTATTCCGCCGCAAGAATACTTAAATTGTTTTACTACTAAATTGGATAAAAATGGTAAAGATTAGATGTACTTACTCAACAATTTAGAAATTTAGACTAAATTACTTATCTTCTCTTTAGATACTGAAGAACCCCACGAGCGATCGCTTCTGCCATTTGATTTTGGTAAGCTGAGGTTCTGAGCCTAGCCATATCCTGTCGACCAGTCATATAACCCGTTTCCACGAGAATAGAGGGCATAGAACTTTTTCTGAGGACATAAAATCTGGCTCGCCGCACTCCCCTGTCTCTGACATTCAGGCTTTGGAGAATACTGCTATGGACAATGCGAGCTAGACCCAAACCACTGTCGTAATAATACGTTTCCAAGCCATTAACATCGGGACGACTCGCACCTGCGGAATTAGCATGGATGCTAACAAATACATCAGCATTAGCTCGCTCTGCTAATTGCACCCGTCCTGGAAGAGTAACAAAATAGTCAGAATCCCGCGTCATAATAACCTGTACGCCATTTTGCTGCAAAATCTCACCTAGCCTTTTACCAATAGGCAAGATAACATCTTTTTCGCGCGCCCCACCTATGCCAAGCGCTCCTGAGTCTTTACCACCATGTCCGGGGTCAATAATAACTACCACTCGCCCATTGGTAACTCGGCGCTGTGGTTGTATTAGGGGTCGCGGATTTGGATTGTTTGGGTCTGGGAATGGCCCGCGGTTCGGCGGTGGTAGCCCAGGTAAAGCATAGGGTGGTCTTCCGGGAAGGGTGACAACTCGCCGAGAACCTTGTATTGGTACCAAAAGCTGGTCGCCGATTTGCTGGGGTTGCCCAATTTGCACTCCTCCTGCGGGTTGAACCAAAACAACCACTGTATTGGATGCTTGAGGTTGCAGACGTACCCGAAGAATGGGGCTATTGGGAGCAAAAGTAGGCCCTATAACTCTGGGAGCTAACTTGGCATTGGTAATTGTGACTCGGAAAATACCTAAGGATCTATCCCAGGTTCCCGTAGCAGATAAAGGTTGGTTGCCTCTAATTAGCAATTGTTTGCCATTATCAGCAAGTTGCACAGATTCAATTGTTGCTGGCGAGTTATTAGCAGATGCTCTACTGGGAAAGGAAACGGCTTCTGACTGATTGTCCGAATTATTACTTCTAGGCAATCTGACAACCCGACTAGGTAAAACAATCAAACCACCATCGCTACTATTAGTTGCTCGCCAATCTGGGCTATTTTTATCTACTCGCAAAGTTAGGCGGACACCAGGAGGTTGGCTTTGCAATGAGGTGAATTCGACGCGGCTAATACCATGTTTGTTAACGGGTATATTACTCTGCTGCGTCAGACGTGGTGATAAAGATGCACCAGAGATATCTAGAAAGATGGTAGCGCGATCGCGGCTACGAATTACCTGAATCGGAGGATTACCACCACTGGTACGAATGAACAACCCATCACCTGTTACCTGTAAGCTCTCAATTTGAGTTGCCCCTCGTGTAGTAGTAGCAACCCTTGAAATATTAGATTGACGTTCGGAGTCTGGGGTAACTACACTGTAAGCACTTCTAGGAGATGAAGCTACTTTTTCGACTTCTGGTTTCGGTAATTGCACCGTCCAGCGATCGCCAGTTGTACCAACAAATTTCACTCGTTTCGGGTCTAAACTGTAACCAGGAGTCAATTCGACAACTATGCGTGTTGTATCGATATCAAATTGTCCAACACGGATTGAGCGAATTCCACCACCCACCTGTTGGGTTAACTGCGGACGACCAAATGTAGTTCCCGGCAAATCAATTACCAGCCGAGTTGGGTTGAAAATTAGTTGTGCTTGGGGTTGAACTGCTCCCACAGTATTAATTTCCAGCCTGTTTTGATTGGCATCAAAGCGCCAAGATTCAAGTCTCGCGGCCATTGCTGGCGACGATAGCATGAAGATAGTTCCAATAGTGCTGGCTAGTAACCAATGTAATTTCACAGTCCTTTCTCCTAATTCACATTCATGGGAGCCGTCAATATCTCAACTCATTGGTAAATCATCACACCATCACCACTTAAACTTGACTTCTGAATCCCTTGTTTGATTTTTAAGCCAGTATTTAGACACACTTAAATCATCGATCGGGTTTCAAATTAAGTTTAAATCCCCATGCGAAACCTTCCACCTTTACAGGTGGAGAACTCTGACTCCCAATAAAGCTAGAAAACTGATAATTGATAGCTGTTTACTGATAAGTGTTTGTTCTTTGCTGCCATCGATGCACTGAATAAATAATTCCCATTACTGTCAAACGATCTAGCAAAATTATGGGTGTTACTCCCCAATTATCTGGAAAATATTCAGATAAAGGCTCACAAGCCCAGGGAGACTAGAAATTAAGTAACATTCTGAATGCTGGTAGAAATTATAAACAAATGATTATTCTACAATCACACGGGACGGAGATTTGAGGATAGAAGTTTCCACTGCACAATTGGAGCAGAGGGGCAGGAGAGCAGGGGAGCAGGGGAGCAGGAGGAGAATAACTCCTAACTCATTACTCATTACTCATTACTCATTACTCATTACTCAGAACTCCTAACGCCCCATTCCCCATTCCCCATTCCCAATAATTAACGATCGCCAGAATCTGGAGTTACTCCCAAATTGCTGCTGTCATTTGATGCTGGCACCCTCGACTGAGGTGGTTCAATTACCAACGAAGTCCCAGAGGAACCGTCTAAAATTAGTTGCTCTGAATTTCCGTCCACGGTTTTTGGATCTGGAAACACAAATCGTAACAATGGAGGAGCTAAAAAGGTTGTCAAGATAACCATCATGATAATTGCTGCTCCTAATGGTTTCGAGAGAGCGCCACTGGCAGCGCCGACACCAGCAAACACTAACCCAACCTCGCCTCTAGGAATCATCCCCACACCGATCGCTAAACGGTTGATTTCCGGTTGACCAAACACGCTTAAACCTGTGATTACTTTACCGAGAATGGCTACTGTAATCAGGAAAGTTGCCATAATTAGACCTTCACGATTGTCGGGAATTGCTGGGTTTAAAACTCCCAAATCGGTTTTTGCGCCAACAGTCACAAAGAAAATTGGCACTAACATATCGGCAATGGGACAGACTTGCCTTTGCAGTTCTTTACGCTTATCTGTTTCTTCTAGAACTAAACCAGCTGCAAAAGCTCCTAAAATTGCTTCTAACTGGATGACGGCGGCCAGGTATGCCATAGCAAAAGCGAAGACGAATGCTGGGATTACTAGTCCACCTCGTGTTTTGAGTTGATCGGCGATCGCTACAAAGGACTTATTGAAAACATTCCCTAGTAGGATTGCTCCCAAAATAAAACCAGTGGCACTGATAATCAAATAAATCACTTTGCTGACATCCACCACGCCGTCTTTAGCTAAACTGGCAACTACCGCTAAAACGATGATTCCTAGTACGTCATCAATTACCGCAGCACCCAAAATAATCTGCCCTTCTTTAGAATTGAGCCGCCCCAATTCTGACAGCACTTTGGATGTCATCCCAATACTAGTGGCAGTTAAAGCTGCCCCGGCAAAAATTGCAGGTATAGCGCTAATCCCAAACAAAGTCATCAGTCCCACAGTCCCAGCAGCAAAGGGTACTGCTACCCCAACTACTGCGACAACAGTAGCTTGAATACCAACTGCCATTAAATCTTTTAAATTCGACTCCAAGCCGATTTCAAACAGCAAAATGATCACACCCAATTCTGCCAGAACGGAAATGACCTCGGACTGGGCTGCAAACACTGCTGGAGCGGCTTCAGGCGTTAAACCAGCAGTGGTTTGAAGGAAGGACACAATCAAAGAATTAGAACTGTCTGTGCCGCCTTCTGGAAACACTAAAAGATGGAAAACAGAGATGCCAACTACCACACCGCCAACGAGTTCGCCTAAAACAGGCGGCAAACCCACTTGGTTTGATAACTCTCCACCAACTTTGCTGGCGAGATAAATGACTACTAAGCTTAGTAGCACTGCTTCGACTACCATTGAACTGTCTGCGGCTTGTGTTGCGCTAGCCAGCAGAGGAAAAGAGAAGTTGATTGGTTCTAACAAATGCATTAGGTTCTCTGAAAATCCTTCTCTTTGATTTTGACGCGTTTCTGAAAAACATCCTATGGAGAAGCAATCCGAATTCAAAATGAATACGGCGTAAACGTTTCATTTAGGCTGTGCAGTACTAGTGTAATTTTTTTAGTTTCAAAAAATGTAACCATTTCAGCTTTTGACGATCGCAGTGTCAAAGTAAGAACATACGAATCGTATCTGGCGATCGCACTTAAGTTGTGAAAAACTTGTGGTGGCTGTTGGTTCTCAACAACCAGC
This sequence comes from Nostoc sp. DedQUE04, assembly GCF_034530995.1. Taxonomy (NCBI): domain Bacteria; kingdom Bacillati; phylum Cyanobacteriota; class Cyanophyceae; order Nostocales; family Nostocaceae; genus Nostoc; species Nostoc sp. DedQUE04. The sequence continues at coordinate 51,669 of NZ_JAVRCA010000031.1, forward strand.
AGCAGATTGCTATATACCTTTATTTAAAACATCTGTGGATACTTTGAGGAGTGCAAATATGATGACTAGAGCCGCTTTACCCGGTTCTCATTTTCCATCGGCAAACCTGTGGAAAATACTGCCTTTAGCAATGCTTGTATGTGCAACTTTTGCACTACCTGCATTCGCACAAGAAAAAGATAGATTGTCACGAACCCTTAGTGTCAGTGGTCGCGGAGTCGAAACAATTCCGACAACTCTGGCACAAGTTAGTTTAGGAGTGGAGATTCAGGGGAAAACAGCCCAGGAGGTACAGCAAGAAGCCGCTCAGAGGTCATCAGCGGTGGTTGCGTTTCTCAAGAGCAAAAATGTTGAAAAATTACAAACTACCGGTATCCGTCTCAATCCGGTTTACAGCTACACCAATAATGTCCAGCGAATTACAGGCTATGCTGCCACTAACACTGTGAGTTTTAGTATTCCTGTTGAGCAAGCTGGGACATTATTGGATGATGCAGTCAAAGCCGGTGCAACACAAATTAACGGCATTACTTTTGTTGCGAAAGATGAAGCGATCGCCGCGGCTCAAAAGCAAGCATTAAAAGAAGCTACTCAAGACGCGCGGCAGCAAGCTGATGCCGTTTTTAGTGCTTTGGGTTTTAAATCCAAAGAAATAGTCAGCATTCAAGTTAATAATGCCAGTGCGCCTCCACCACCACCAATGTTTTTACGGGCTGAGGCTGCGAAATCAGCTGATGCTTCCACCCCGATTGTTGGTGGTGAACAGCAAGTAGAAGCATCGGTGACGTTGCAAATTAGTTATTAGTCATTTGTCATTAGTCCTCTCTTACAAAGTTCTGATCGCCGGAAGCCGGCGCTCAGACTTTGCGCTTTGTCATTTGTAAAGGCAAAGGACTAATAATCAATGCCCACTTGCCCTGAGCGGAGCCGAAGGCATGCTCAATTAAAAATGTTCTGAAGACATATCTCCTGTACCGCCTTCTGCATCTCGCTTAGAGCCTAATAAATCAAGTTGATCTACTTGAATCACTGGTGACGATCGGTTTGCTCCTGTTTGGCGATCGCTCCATGTGTCAAACTTCAAAGAACCTTTGACAGCAATTTGCCTGCCTTTACGTACATAATTACCTGCCACCTCCGCCGTTTTTCCCCATAGTTCCAAATTAAACCAGTCGGTATGTTCACCTTCTTTTGTACGACGATTTACAGCTAGTGCTAATTTACACACCACCTTACCAGATTCAAAATATTTTATATCAGGGTCGCCACCGACACGACCAACAAGGGTGACAATATTAATACTCATGTGCGTTACCTTTCAGTACAAACGTACTTAGCAATTTCGACTTTCATCATAGCGAATTGTGAAAGACTTGAAAATAATGTGTTAAACAGTTAACAATATAATTGACTTGAAAATTTATACACATTATTTGGAGTAAACACATAAAAGTATACGGATATACTAAGTTAACCAGAGAATATCAAAAAGTACGGGGCTTGAGACATACTAAATATTTCTGGGAATCATATAAAAATATTGTCTAGTTTACTCAACTTAGGATACAAACATAATCGAATCAAGCACGATTAACTCTTACCGTTGTAGTCAAGAAGTATCGCACATAGGGGGCTTACAGACGCGTGGGTATTTTTAGAAACTTTCGCACTTCATGGGATATGGGTATCGACCTCGGTACTGCAAACACCCTGGTTTATGTATCTGGTAAAGGTATTGTACTACAAGAACCTTCTGTAGTTGCTATCGATGTCAACGAAAAGGTTGCACTAGCAGTAGGAGAAGAAGCCAAAAAAATGCTCGGTCGCACACCGGGAAATGTGATTGCTCTCCGTCCTTTGCGGGATGGTGTAATCGCTGACTTTGATATAGCCGAGCTGATGCTCAAAAGCTTTATTCAGCGTGTAAATGAAGGTAAATCTCTAATTCTACCCCGGATTGTCATTGGTATTCCCAGTGGCGTCACAGGAGTAGAAAGACGAGCGGTGATGGATGCAGCTCACCAAGCAGGAGCGAGAAAAGTCTATTTAATCGATGAACCTGTAGCTGCGGCTATTGGTGCAGGACTACCTGTTGCCGAAGCAACTGGCAACATGATCATCGATATTGGTGGTGGGACAACAGAAGTTGCAGTGCTGAGTCTTCAAGGTACGGTAATCAGCGAATCAGTACGCATTGCTGGAGATGAACTGACTGATGCGATCGTTCAGTATATTAAGAAAGTTCATAATTTAGTCATTGGTGAACGTACTGCCGAGGAAATCAAGATTCGGCTTGGTTCTGCCTATCCGACTAATGATGATAATGACGCGATGATGGAAGTCCGAGGCTTACACCTGCTTTCGGGTCTACCGCGAACTGTAACCATCAAAGCCCCAGAAATCCGTGAAAGTATGATGGAACCGCTATCAGTAATTATCGAAGCTGTGAAGCGGACACTAGAACGCACACCGCCAGAACTAGCAGCAGACATTATTGACAGAGGTATTATGTTAGCTGGTGGCGGTGCTTTGCTCAAAGGCATAGATACCCTCGTTAGCCATGAAACAGGGATTATTACCCACATTGCTGCCGATCCTTTGAGCTGTGTTGTGCTGGGAACAGGTCGTGTGTTAGAAAACTTTAAACAGTTGGAACGAGTTGTTATCGAAAGCTCTCGCAATATGTAACAAAAAAAATATCAGACTTGAGTTCTATTTGAGTTCTATTTGGGTTCTATATACATAGAATCCAAGTAGAACTTAATTTATATAAGTACATGTAGGTATATATGGTGACAATACGGCGTTGGTGGGATCGTAAAGGGTTGCAAATTGGCTTGTTAGCTTTAGTAGTTGGTAGTGCTTGGATATTGCGACAGACTCAAGGAGAACTAGTGCTTGAGACATATCAGGCAATTACCCGCCCATTAGAGATGTTGCAGTCAGGGCCAACTCCAGAAGAACGTCTTAGAGATGCCCGGATAATGGAATTGCAAACCCGTATAGTAGATTTGGAAAGTCAAAAGACAAAATTACAAGATTTATTAGGCTATGTGGAAAAAGAGCCACTAGCATCACGGCCAGTTCCAGCACGGGTGGTGGGACGTAGTGCTGACCAGTGGTGGCAACAAGTGACGCTAAATCGCGGTGCGAGTGCAGGGATTCAGGAAGGCTTCATAGTCAAGGCAGAAGGCGGATTGGTGGGTTTGGTGGAGAGTGTAACTCCTAATACTAGCCGCGTGTTGTTAATTAGTGACCTCAAGAGTCAAGTGGGTGTATCGATTAGTCGCACAGCAGCTAAAGGCGTTTTGCGAGGAGATTCTTCTGCTGAAGCTGTATTGGAGTTTTATGAAAAAGTTCCAAATGTCAAAGTAGGAGATTTAGTTTCCACATCTACTTATAGTCAGAAATTTCCCTCTGGTTTGGCAGTAGGACGAATTAAGTCGCTGGATTTAAAGAAACTCCCAGCATCAGTGGCGAAAATTGAGCTTTTTCCGCCAATCCGTTCTCTTGATTGGGTAGCTGTTTATCCCAAACCAGAAAACCAAGAGTCGGCAAATCAAGTGCCGCAAAAGTCTAAGTAAATTCTTTGAAAAAATCACTAGAAAAATGAAGATTCCTGCATTTGGTGGTAGCAGGCAGAAAAAGCCAAAATCGTCAGAGCGAAAATCGAAATTCCGAATTCAGCCGCTTGCTCGTTGGCATCCCGGTATACGTCAGTTGTTTGGTTGGATAGTGACGGCTAGTTCTGTACTGTTATGTTTGCTATTATTACCAACCCGATTCCCAGGTATGGAATTGTTGGGAATTGGCCCTAACTGGCTGTTAATTTGGGTGGTAGCTTGGAGTGTGAAGCGCACGGTGTTTGCCGGAGCATTGGCTGGTATAGTTCTGGGGCTACTTCAAGATTCGATGACATCACCTAGCCCGACTCATGCCATCAGTTTAGGAATAGTGGGGGCTTTAACTGGTCTGCTTCAGAAACAGCGTTTTATCGAAGAAGATTTTATTTCGATTGCTGTAATTGTCTTTGTTTTGGCAGTTTTGGCAGAAACTATCTTTGGGTTGCAATTAACTTTGCTGGGCAATGAGCGTAAGGTGACAGATATTTGGACATATTATCAGCGCGTCGCTCTTGCATCTGCCATTTTGAGTAGTCTGTGGGCGCCTGTCGTCTATTATCCGTTGAATCTTTGGTGGCAACGGATGAAATTATTGGAGCAATAGTAAAGTTAGAGACGCGATTAATCGCGTCTGTACAAGAATTAGGAGTTAGGAAGGGAATAGGTTACAGGTGACAGTAAAGAAAATTATCTTTTGTACCCTGTAACCTAAATCTTTATGAATTTGAGCAACCTCTGGCAATATGGATTCAAGTTACAGTGAACTGTAAGTCTGAATATTACAGACTCATGTAAGTTGAGACAGCCAATAATAGCGCCTAGATATTACTGTTTAATTATCAGGAGCAAAGCGCGATTCTCTTGTGGAGAGGCTGCGCGATCGCGTGCAGAATATTTACAGTGTTGCCTAAAATTATGGATAATTCCCCAGTAATCGCTCAAGCAGATGCATCCTTACCAAATTACACTCAGGAAAATACACCAATAGTGGAGTCAGCAGCTGGCTCGAATTCACCACCGAAGCCAAAGGTAGGAACTGACTTTGACTCTCGTATGATGCTGCGGTGTTTAGAACTTGCCCGTCGCGCTTTAGGGCGGACTTCGCCCAATCCGTTAGTGGGAGCGGTGATTGTCAAGGATGGCGAGATTGTCGGCGAAGGATTTCATCCTCGCGCAGGTGAGCCTCATGCAGAAGTGTTTGCCTTGAGGGCAGCAGGCGTTGGCGCAGCCTCTGCTCAGGAGAATCGCGCTCGTGGTGCAACAATCTATGTCAGCCTCGAACCTTGCAATCACTACGGACGTACTCCCCCTTGTTCGGAAGGATTGATTGAAGCAGGGGTGGCAAAAGTAGTAGTGGGTATGGTTGACCCCAATCCACTGGTGGCTGGAGGTGGCATCGCCCGTTTACGAGCGGCAGGAATCGAAGTATTGGTTGGAGTAGAAGAGGAAGCCTGTCGTCAGCTAAATGAAGCTTTTGTGCATCGCATTCTCTATAAGCGACCTTTGGGAATTTTAAAATATGCCATGACTTTAGATGGCAAAATTGCTACTACCTCTGGTCATAGCGCTTGGGTGACAAGTCAAGAAGCCCGCAGTGAAGTACATCTAGTGCGGGCGGCTTGTGATGCCATAATTGTCGGTGGTAATACAGTCCGACAAGATAATCCTTACTTAACCAGCCATCAGGTGGGGGCACACAATCCCCTACGAGTGGTGATGAGTCGCCATCTTAACTTACCGGCCAGTGCCCATCTGTGGCAAACCGCGGATGCTCCAACTTTGGTGTTGACACAGAAGGGTGCTAACCCCGATTTTCAAGACCTGTTGCTCAACCAGGGTGTGGAGGTAGTGGAATTAGCATCACTGACACCGGATAAGGCAATGGCGTACTTATATGAACGAGGTTTTTGTAGCGTGTTGTGGGAGTGTGGTGGCACTTTAGCTGCTAGTGCGATCGCTCAAGGAGCAGTGCAAAAAGTTTTGGCATTTATTGCCCCAAAGATCATTGGTGGTAGTATTGCTCCCACACCAGTGGGCGATTTAGGTTTTACTACCATGACTGAGGCGTTGTCTTTAGAACGTGTTCGTTGGCGTGTAGTAGGCTCTGACTGCTTAGTGGAAGGTTATTTTTCCCCAAAAGCTAATAGTCAACAGTAATAACACTTGACGATCGATCTATTTATTTATCTTGATTTTGCGTTGGCGTAGCCCGCACTTCTCTGCGAGACGCTGCGCGTAGCTTGCTTCCACGAAGTGGTACGACAAAGCTCAGTGACCGGCGTAGGCATCATGAACATTGGCGTTCATGGGCAAGATCGCGTATGAGGGCTAGTCGAGATTGAATGTAGTGGCTAAGAAAATCAGTTTCGTTAGAATCTAACAACACTTGCGTTTCGGTTTGTTTCACTAACCACTGCACCAAGCTAGCATCATCCAGTTGTAAAAGGAGCTTGGCTTGAGCGGTTTCAACCACTGACCAAAGCTGACGTATGATTGTAGGAGTCATCAGACCTCAATTGAATAATTTAGCTTTGCTGTCTTCAGATTACACAATTCCAATCGAACTTTACGACATGAATGTAGAAGCTGAGACAAGTATTATTAAAAACTTAATAATGGTATTTATAACTTTATGAAGATTAAGAATTGAAAATAAAGAATGGGGAATGGGAAACACAGATTTTTATGGATTTAGTTGCAAAATTTAGAAAACAAATGCACTAATTCTAAAAATTGGGTTTTTGTGTTTGTGAAGACTGAAATTATCTTGATTGTAGCCGAATAAAGTCAGTTTTTGAATCACTATGTTGAATACTGAGTCTGTCTTGTAGGATACAAAAATCTAACTTTCGAGAACAGTGTTTGCCAGAAAGTTAACACTGTTTGGCTGTAGATGGATTTACAAAATCATGTAAATCTGCATCCCAAATGCTGATGTAAATAAAATCACATTGTTGGCGGATAATTTGACCCTTGACTGAGCCATTTTTAAAACTAAAATTATCAGATTGACGCTGTTGTACCTGTTTGAGTCCCTGCTTAATTTCTTCAGTGGCTTGCCCTGCTAACATTCCATTCAAGGTAGTCTCCATTACTTCTGGATCTACCGATTGAGCAAAAGATACCTCAGTTTGACGCAGCGTTTTAGAATTGCGATCGAATAAGTAGCCAAGGTCAATTTTGTTTGGCACTAGTTTGTAAACGACAGCACGAGTTTTGCCCCATGCGCCTCTTAAATCTTGATTTGGTTTGCCGAGGGTAGCTTCTACGATGTTTCTTGTTGTACCTGTAGGGAATGCGGGAACGCTTTCTCTGCTGGCAGTGGCAGCTAATTTACTGCGCGGCTTATTTTGTGGTGTGGAACGAACTTCTGGTTTAGGAACTGCGCTTACCTCATCCTTTGGTTCTGGCTGTGGTGTGGATACTGCTATCGGCGCTGGAGTATCTGAAGTGACAGGCTCTTTTTCTAGCTGTGGTATGGGTACAACTGGAGAATTAGAGGTTGGTCGCCGTCGTGGTGGTGAGCTAGGGATAACTGGAACTGGAGAAGTTTGAGAAGAAACGGGCGGTTCGGTAGATGCAGAAGTTGGAAAAGATTCTGGCGATGGCGTGGGATTTGTGCCAATGGTTGTTTCTGGTTGTTGCTGACGAATGATGCTAGGAATTGCTATTGCACCAATCAAGCCGCCTATCAACAAACTACCAACAATCACAGCAGATTTTTGCCAGTTTCCAGGATTGGAAGACTCTGGAATCGCAGAATTGTTTTGTGGAGAATATAATGGCTGAGTTTGCCGAGTCGATGCGGTGGGAGAAAAACTAACTCTAGAAGGATTTGCAGTTAACTCAGTAGGTATATTACTAGCAGATTGTAGGGCGTATAGCATTTTACTGGCAGTGCTGTAGCGATCGCCAGCATGAGGCTTAATTGCCTGATTGAGTACCGCGGCCAATTGAGAAGAGACGTTAGGGACGTGCTGCTGCCAAAGTATTTCCCCAGTTTTTAGATCGGTTACTAGTTCTTGCGGGTGTTTGCCAGTCAGCAGATAAATTGCTGTTAAACCTAAGCTGTAGATATCAGTGGCGTAAACTGGGCGACCAACGGCTTGTTCGCTAGGCATATATCCCGGCGTACCAATGACAAGCGATCGCGTGGGGTATCCTGGAGAATTCACTACCGAACGAATTGTTTCTTTGACTGCACCAAAATCAATCAAAACTGGCTTGTTATCAACAGAACGCAGAATAATGTTATCTGGCTTGATATCCCGGTGAATAATGCCTTTACTATGGACATAATCTAAAACTGAAAGCAGACTCAAGAGAATTTGCCGAACAGCAGTTTCACTCTCAAATCCTTTGGCTTCGACAATTTTTGTCAGGGTTTGACCATGAATCCATTCTTGGACGAGGTAAAACTGTCCATTCTCAGAAAAGTAGGCATAGAGTTTGGGAATTTGGTGACTACTTTCACCCAAATACTCCAAGGTTGCGGCTTCCCGTTCAAACCGTTGTTGGATAAGTTGGTAGGTTTGCGGGTCATTATTGGTTATCGGTTTTAGTTGCTTGATTACACAGCGACGGCGAGAAGGCATGTGGACATCTTCTGCTAGAAAGGTTTCGCCAAACCCACCAGCGCCGATTACCTGGATAACTTGATAGCGATTGTTCAGCAGGGTTATTGTCATGAAAAATTATAAGCGTAGACACCCAGTGCGGAGCCTGAGACTTCTTGTCTTCTCCAAACTTGTCGTCAGACATCGCCCTTTCCAAATGTACATCACATAAGCGAAGGCAAGGCGAATATACTCTGGTGAAATTAAATATGCGTTATCCAGAATTCTTGTAGAGACGTAGCACTGCTACGTCTCTACATTCTTATGTCTAATGCCAGCCAATGCATTGGTATTGCAGAATCCTGCCAAATTTAATTCGCCACGAATGAATGAAATACTGTACTAAGTGAACTCTATAGTCTCAACAAACTCTAAAATACTTTCTTTGATGTCTTCAGCCTCTTCCTCAACAGAATCAGGAGTTTCGCCGTTAATAAAGCTGTGCTGACTACTAACTATATACAAAAATTCACCACTGATAAAGGTGAGCAACCCCCGGTACGCATCTAATCTGATCGCAGTTCCATTATTTTCTTGCTTAGAAATTGTCGAACCTTTGGGCATATCAATTAACACGTAGTAAGCGCCTCGCAAAGTATTTTCCAGATATTCGGTATATTCCACAGAAGCTTCTGGTACATTAGCGAAAATCGCTTGGGGTACATACTTGTCTACTAAAATTGTTTGTAAATATTCTTCTTGTCCAACAGACTCCAATTCCTCTAACTGTTCTAAGGGGAAAGGATAATAATCGATTCTCAGTAAAGTACCGATGTCATCAGAAAAGCCAACTACTCCTTCCTGGCTTTGAATTCTACCGCCCTGCTGCGGATCGACCGGAATCGGCACGGTAAAATTACCTAAAGGGGATTGATAGGTCTGTTCGCTAAAATCTTCGATGACTACTGTCTCATCTTCATCGTCTGCATATTCTTCATCTTCTGCTTCTTTAAAGGCTGCAATTACCTCCTTGATGATTTCCTCTGCTTCTTCATCCTCAAGTTCTAAAGCGGCCTGTAGCTTTTTCAGGTAGATTTGTTTCGATTTGGGGATGGCGAGGTCATCGTCTAAAAGCACTATTACCCCAGCTGCAAAACCATCTAGCACTAATTCATCTGAGAGAGATACTTTAGCGGCATTAAACAAAGGCCCAATTCCCTCTTCTTCGGCAATGGAGATCAGTCTATCAACTATTTCTGCAATGTCATCTTCTGAGTATTCCTCGAAAACCTCGAATTCCCAGAGGATACCCGCTAAACTTTCTGCATCTACCTCTTCAATAAATGAATCAGCGATCGCAGTCACAGTTGCGATCGCTGCCACTGCTTCCTCTGGACTTAGTGATTCCTCTGATGTCTTTGGTGAGTTAAAAACCTTGTCATATTTAGTCATAATTGCTACCTAAATTAATTCCTTGATAGTAATAACAGATTGAAAGTGACAATGGTCAGTTTACCAATGGAGCGAATCTTCTAGAGAAAAAGTTGGCTGATACGTGGTTTACTCAGTATTACTCAGGTGTAACAACTAAACCTTATTGACAACTAATATCATCTAAGGAGTTGAGGTGTTCTAAAATCTTTTCTCGAATATACACCTAAGTACCAGACAAACTCAGTATTTACTACAGGTTAATTTAATTAAATATTGTAAATTTTTGTAACCTAGCAATTATCCTTAATAACTGCTATATTTTTTTATTTTTATCCTCTAGCAGATGAATTATATCTACCGATAGAATTATAAACTAGCTAGCGATAGATACCTACACCGTAAGCAGGATGTCACAATACCCAAGTTTGTAGTGACACACAATACCTGAAACGTTGTACTGTTGGTTCTGCAAGTGTGAATTAGATGAAATTTTGAGTTTTTTTATGGTACAAACCCCACCATCTCAGTTTTCACCAGATCAATATAAAGTAGATCCTGCAAAGGAAAATGTAGAAGCTCTTATACAAGAACCGCAGTTAGATATTGAGATTGCTCTAGAGTTCCTTTACACCAGAGATATTGAATTTCGTCAGGAAACAATTTATTTTCTCGTAGTCGATCGCTTTTATGATGGCGATCCAGATAACAGCGAAGGTGCAAATTCAGAACTGTACGATCCAACTAGACAGGATTGGGGTAAGTACTGGGGTGGCGACTTGCAAGGTGTCATCGATAAATTAGATTATCTCAAAAATATGGGAGTTACCGCTCTTTGGCTAACTCCCCTGTTCGAGCAGGTTGAGGAGTTATTTGTTGGTAATGCAGCAATACATGGCTATTGGACAAAAGACTTTAAACGGCTTAATCCTCGATACATTGCGCAGGGAGATAACCCTTCTTTAAACGCAACTCAAGAAGAAAAAAATACGACCTTCGATCGGTTAATTACAGAAATGCACAAGCGCAATATGAAGCTAGTGCTGGATATTGTCTGCAACCATAGCACACCTGATACTAGCGGTAGTAAAGGTGAATTGTATGATGATGGTGTCAAAATTGCTGATTTCAATGATGATGTCAATAATTGGTATCACCACTATGGCGAAGTGCAAAATTGGGAAGATGATTGGCAAGTACAAAACTGTGAATTATCTGGTCTAGCAACCTTCAATGAAAATAATACTGAATATCGGGAGTATATCAAGTCAGCAATTAAACAATGGCTAGACCGGGGTGTAGATGCACTGCGGGTGGATACTGTCAAGCACATGCCGATTTGGTTTTGGCAAGAATTCACTGGCGAGATGACCAATCACAAACCAGATGTATTCATTTTTGGTGAATGGATTTATAGTAATCCCAGTGACGATCGCTCAGTGGAATTTGTTAACCACTCAGGCATGACACTTCTAGACTTTGGCTTGTGCGTGGCAATTCGAGCCGCACTAGGACAAGGTTCAGAAAACGGATTCCAAACAATTCAATATATTTTTGACCAAGATCATCGCTACAACGGGGCAACAGAGCTAGTTACCTTCATTGATAACCATGATATGTGCCGTTTCCAATCGCTGAATCCCGATCCAGCGATGCTGAAGGTTGCGATCGCCTTAATTATGACCTGTCGCGGCATTCCCTGCATATATTACGGCACAGAACAGTATCTGCATAACGACACTGATGGCGGCAACGACCCGTACAACCGCCCAATGATGGAAAATTGGGATACTGAGAGTGAGATTTATCGTTGCATCAGACTGCTGTCTGGCTTACGGCGACTGAATCCAGCCGTATCAATGGGTAGCCACTGGCAAAAATACTTAACACCGGATGTTTACTGCTATGTACGCCGTTATCGTGACTCTGTGTGTTTTGTCGCTTTAAATCGGGGAGGAGAAGTTACTTTACCAGAAGTAGAAACAGAATTGCCCGATGGCGAACATACCTGCGTAGTGACTCGCAACAAGTATGAGGTGAAAGATGGCAAGATTTATGACCTAGTACTAGAAGAAAGGGGAGTAATTGTTTTCAGCCACGTTGGCGAACGGTTAAAAGCACAAACAATTGTCCGCGTCCAACTCAATGGCGTAGAGACCCAACCTGGTGAAATTATTGTGGTGACAGGAGATTGCCCAGAGTTAGGTAACTGGGATATTGGCAAAGCCTATCCTTTAGAGTACATCAACACCAATACTTGGTTTGCCGAAATTCCCTTTGATGAAAGTGCTGGTAAGCTAATTGCTTATAAATATGCCATGTGGCGGGAAGGGCGATCGCCTCTACGCGAAAATCTCGTAAATCGCCGCTGGGTGATTGCGAAAGAAGGTACTGTCAAATGGCGTGATACCTGGGCATCGGGAAGAGAATCTTAGAAATTTAGAATAAGGTAGAGTGAAGAATTAAAATTTTGATTCTTCACTCTTCATTATTTATAAATTTTGAGTACTAAAAAATACACAAATTGAAATTAATCAAAGGAGTAATTACTAAATTCCTTTTGAAAGATACTCCTAGTTTGCAGCGCCTTCTAGAAGACAGGTAGTGGATACAGAAATATTATCGCCGCGCTCGTCGAGATGCCGCAAATGAAACTGAAAAGCCAATAGAAACTTTTCCCCTTGAGTCTCCTTTCACTATGGAAAAACTTCTCGATCCTGAATTTTTCTAAGTTAGACTGCTGAAACTCGTAAGTAGGCATAATTAAACATAAAATAAAATCCTAGTCCGTAGTGAGTGATTGATCGCTCAAAACAAAGATTATCGGCTTCCTCAAGATAAGAGAACACCACTGTAATTTAACATCGTGGGTGCATAGGCGAGCATTTACCGCAGGCACCGCACATTCATTGCAAACTTATAATATTGATGATATCTATCCACCTCTGACTTTTTATTGCGATAATTCCCAAGGGGGACGCGCTCTCCACTGGTTAGTCAAAGGGGGATAGATGACACTCAAGCGGTTGGTTTTATTTTTTGTGATGACGCCGATAGCAGTTCTGTTAGCAGTTTCGGCTTTATTCGGTAGTTGGCAAGAACCTCAATTTCAAAGTCGTTTGGAACTATACCAAACAAATATTGCTTTACAAGCCCAAGCTTGGCAATCAGAAGATAGCAATGATGACAAACTCCAGGCGATTCGCGAAGCAATACTTGGTGAGCAACCTCTAGAAAGCGCTACAAAGCAGTATCAGGAGGCGCGTCAATCAGTTCAAGCTAATTTAGACAAAGTTAACAACAAACTTGCACAATTACGCTCTCAAGCTGAAATAACTCCCACGCCTCCGAAACCTCTACCGGATGCTCCTCCCACTATTGAAACGTCTAAACAGGGACAGCAACAGTTACAGCAGTCTTTTGAGCAATTACAAAAATTACTGGCTGAATTAGACCTGCGCTTGGGAATTTTACAAGCACAGCAAGGACAGACGGATACAGCCTTTAAGACTTGGAGCGAATTACAACAACGCTCAGATATTAATTCAGGGTTTTGGGAAACCGCCGCTGTATTGACTGGACTGTGGAGCAATCCTCCTCGTATCCTCCCAAATGCTCAAGAACCAATTCAAAAGAATTTAGAAGGTTGGTTTCGCTCTACTGCTTTGGTTAAGTTATACCAACTCCAGCAACGACAAGATGCGTTATCAGCAGTAAAAGCCGCACAACAAGAATCTTCTGCTCAAGCAGTGATTAAATTGGCAGTTATTGGCACTATTCCCACCTTGGCAGCTTTAATTGGTCTAATACTGCTGATTTTATTATTTGCTCAACGCTTGTTGAAAGGAAAAGCCTCGTTATTAGCTCAAAATGCTGATATCCCCTGGTCAACCCCTTGGGGTGGTGAAACGGTTTTGCAGGTTTTTATCATTGGCTTTTTCTTTATGGGGCAAATTTTTGTGCCCTTAGTAATATCGTTGCTACCCATCCCGCGTCCCATTGTGGATGTGCGACTTCAGGCATTTTCTGTGTTGGTTAGTTACTTTTTAGTAGCATTAGGTGCGCTGTTAGTACTGTATTTCTCTCTCAAGCGCTTTTTTCCACTACCGGAATTCTGGTTTCGCTTCCGTTTTCAAGATAACTGGTTTTTGTGGGGACTGGGAGGCTATTGCACGGCTTTACCTGTAGTTGTGGTGGTATCTTTGATTAATCAGCAGCTATGGCAAGGACAGGGTGGGAGTAATCCTCTGTTGCAATTAGCCCTGGAAAGCCAAGATGGTGTAGCGCTAGGTATATTTTTCTCCACAGCAGCGATCGCAGCTCCATTTTTTGAAGAAATCCTCTTTCGCGGTTTTTTGTTACCCTCTCTAACTCGTTACTTACCCGTGTGGGGAGCAATTCTGATCAGTAGTTTGTTGTTTGCGATCGCTCACCTCAGCTTATCGGAAATTCTCCCCCTGACCGCATTAGGCATTGTGTTGGGAGTAGTTTACACGCGATCGCGCAATCTCCTCGCTCCTATGCTCCTCCACAGCCTTTGGAATAGTGGTACACTATTAAGTTTATTTGTTTTAGGTAGTAGTTAATACAAGTATAGTACTGTTGCCAAAAACAAAAATATCTGATTTTATCTCCTTAGATAGAGACAATTTACTAGTAATAATTGGTTACAAGCATAAATACTAGCTGAAAACCCAATTACGATAATGGCAAAAGCAAATTAAAGAATGCTATTAACATAGACAACAAACTATCTAGTTAAGCATTTATTCTCATTCAGGTAGATTTTAGCCATTTTTCGAGATGTTAATTGCCTTCTTGAACCATTTTTAGCTGTCATAAATTGGAATTCAATTCCGGTTTGCGCTCATGGAAGTGGGGATCGGTAACTAAAAAACGGTTATAAAGATATGGAAGCTGCCTTTTGCACTTCTAGATTCCCACTAGCCACGCAGTTGTCTTGCCATTGGTGCGATGTCTACGACGGGCTACGCCTACGCAAAAACATCCGGAAATAATACTGATGGACTTGTAAAAAGTGGTGTATGTAGCAGCTTTTGCTGATTATTTAAGATTGATTCTGCTCAAGATAAATGTCTGAGCTAAAAATCTGCAAAACTGCTGTACCAAGGTTTGCGATCGTCAAATCCAGCAAAAGTCATCAAGGAGCGCCAGTTCGGCCTATAGCGCAAGACATCTTGGCGTCTCCTTTGGAATAGAAGCACGCTGATTTTAATTATTCATCTTGAGATTTACTCAGACTGAAAAAATTAAAAATCTATTTATTAAGCAAGTAAATGTATTTGCTTCCATTACAATAAAGACTTTATTTTTATACTCACTTATCAAGGAGCAGCACTTATATGGCAAATCTTAACCCCAGTCACCCTACCAAACAACTTCTAGCTGGTTACTGTGGCATTATCCTGGGAGCATTCGGGGTTCATAAGTTTATTCTAGGATACGCTTCGGAAGGCTTTATCATGTTAGTGATTTCTGTAGTTGGGGGTTCTTTTACCTACGGCGTTGCTTTGTTAGTTATGCAACTTGTAGGTCTAATTGAAGGCATGATTTACTTAAATAAATCCCCTGAAGGATTTGTAAATACCTATTTTGTGAATAAGCAGGGCTGGTTCTAGTGCAAGAATAACTTTCTTACTGGAAGCAGAGAATGATCCTCCCTGCCAAGTTTAGGATTGCAGCAAAAGCGCAGGGATAAAGAGCAACCAAAGAAACATCCTTTTTCCCTTCCGCTTCACCTTTTACCTTTAACAAAAGTTATACAGCACTTTTACTTTCTATATTTATTTTTAATAATATGCTTATTTTCAAACCTAAACAGCTTAACTGGACAATGTTCTTCTTGTTAGGCTTAGGATATTTCAGCGTTATATCTCATTTAGAAATCAACTATTTCTTCAAAAACCTGATTGCGATCGCGCCAATACAGATGGCAGCTGTTATTTATGTCACTTATCAACGTTGGAAATGTCAACCCCCTGTAGGGGAATTTAAAATTAAAAATTTAAAATTTAAAATTCAGAACCCTACAGAAAAATCTGAGAACTTGGAACGTTGAATTAAAATGCAGCGATAGTCTTGATGCTCAACGAAGTACGATAAATTAATAATTTTAATATGGTTGACATTGAGTCATAGTTCCATATTTAGCCTACGCTCGAATTAGAGACGCTTTTAGTCAGGCGTTGAATTTCTGTAGCGAATCTAAACACAAGCCATGCAACTCGTCCCGAAAACTAAGCCAGCCCTAGAACCTGACCCAATCCTAGAGAAGATTATTCTAGATGTTGGGGGTATGAAGTGTGCTGGGTGTGTGAACGCTGTAGAGCGACAGCTGACCCAACATCCAGGAGTCAAGAGTGCCTGTGTGAACCTGGCCACAGAGGTAGCAGTTGTAGAGTCAGAAGTTGGTGCAATAGATGTAGATGCACTGGCACAGCGATTAACAGCCGTTGGATTCCCGACTCAACCCCGAAAAGCTAATGGCACAGTAGCAGGCGAAATATCAACCTTACCAGATCCAGCAGAACGACAACGCCGAGAAATGCGTTCTTCTCTATGGCAGTTAGCGATCGCAGGGGTATTGCTGATATTGTCGGGAAGTGGACATTTTGGTAATCTTGGTAGCTCAGTGCTGCCAGTGCTAAATAACATCTGGTTTCACTGTGGACTGGCGACAGTAGCGCTGTTAATTCCCGGTCGCCCGATTTTAGTAGATGGCTGGCTGGGCTGGCGGCGAAATGCGCCTAACATGAACACCCTAGTGGGATTGGGAACGCTGACAGCCTACATTGCTAGTTTACTAGCGCTGCTTTTTCCCCAATTGGGTTGGGAGTGCTTCTTTGACGAACCAGTAATGATGCTGGGCTTTATTCTCTTAGGAAGGACATTAGAGCAACAAGCTAGAGGTCGAGCGGCTGCTGCATTTAGGAAATTGCTAGCACTCCAGCCACTCTTAGCGCGATTGATTGCCAACCCAGAGAAAGCTGGAATGGGTTCTTCTAGTGTTGAGATTCCTGCTGAACAGGTGCGTGTCGGTGAATGCTTACAAGTGCTGCCAGGTGATAAAATCCCCGTTGATGGTGAAGTGGTGGTTGGTCAAACAACGGTTGATGAATCGATGCTAACCGGGGAAGCAGTGCCAGTAATCAAGAAACCAGGAGATACAGTGACAGGGGGAACACTAAACCAGTCAGGAGCGATCGCTATTCAAGCAACCCGGATTGGAAGTGATACAACTCTAGCTCAAATTGTTGCCCTAGTAGAAGCCGCCCAAACTCGCAAAGCCCCAGTACAGAAATTAGCAGATACAGTAGCTGGTTACTTTACTTACGGGGTACTAACAGCATCTGTCTTAACATTTGGATTTTGGTACTTTTTCGGCACTCACATTTGGACTGATATCACCATGTCTGGTGGCATGGAAATGATGAGCCACGCTCACCACTCCACTCCTCACTCTTCCCTGTTAATTAGTTTAAAACTAGCGATCGCAGTTATGGTAGTCGCCTGTCCCTGTGCTTTGGGACTTGCCACACCAACAGCCATTCTGGTTGGAACTGCTATGGGCGCAGAAAGAGGTTTGTTAATCAAAGGTGGCGATGTTTTAGAAAAAATACACCAGTTAAATACCGTAGTATTTGATAAAACTGGTACTCTCACCACAGGTAATCCCATAGTCACAGATTGTCTGTTAATTGAGGAATCGGGGACTAGGGACTGGGGACTGGAGAAGAATAATGCTCAATCCCTAATCCAACTAGCAGCAGCCGTAGAAAGCGGTACTCACCATCCCCTAGCAAAAGCGATTCAGCAAGAAGCACGGCGGCAACAGTTATCTATTCCAGAGGGTGTAGACTTTCACACGGAACCAGGGCTAGGAGTATCTGCTGTGGTAGAGGGCACAGTTGTATTGTTGGGTAACTGGGAATGGTTGAGTTGGCACGGCATTGCCATTAACGAAACCGCACAACAGTTAGCACAGGATTTAGCAACAAATGGTAAAACAGCCGTTTATGTAGCAATTGGGGGAACCTTAGCCGGACTAATTGGTGTTTCTGATACCCTTAGATCGGATGCTCGATCTACAGTAGACAAGTTGCGTCAAATGGGCTTACGGGTAATGTTGCTCAGTGGCGATCGTCTAGAAGCAGCTAGCGCCATAGCTAAACAACTAGGATTAGATAGCGCTGATGTAATAGCAGGTGTTCCCCCAGCTAAAAAAGCAGCTGCAATCCAGTCTCTCCAGTTAGAAGGGACAAGGGGACAAGGGGGACAAGGAGACAAGGGGACGAAGAAAACTCTTCACTTCTCACTCAGCACTCAGCACTCAGTAGTCGCAATGGTAGGAGATGGAATCAACGACGCTCCAGCTTTATCTCAAGCTGATGTAGGAATTGCTTTACACTCCGGGACAGATGTGGCGATGGAAACTGCTGAAATTATTTTAATGCGCGATCGCCTAAACGATGTCGTCGAATCTATTCAGCTTAGTCGCGCCACATTCAACAAAATCCGCCAAAATTTATTCTGGGCTTTTGCATATAATACACTTGGCATTCCTTTAGCAGCAGGTGTTTTATTTCCTAGTCTGGGTTTTGTGCTTAACCCATCTGGTGCTGCTGCATTAATGGCTTTTAGCTCTGTTAGCGTCGTCACCAACTCAATATTATTACGGCGATTCGCTCATCGCCCGTAGAATACTCGTTTACACGTCCAATTTGCCACCACAAATTTTGGATTGTCAAAACACAATTCAGGAGTCAGTCGTCAGATTAAGACACCTACCAAAGCTATCATAGCTACTGGAGTAGAACGGACAT
Source organism: Nostoc sp. DedQUE04 (assembly GCF_034530995.1). Lineage (NCBI taxonomy): Bacteria > Bacillati > Cyanobacteriota > Cyanophyceae > Nostocales > Nostocaceae > Nostoc > Nostoc sp. DedQUE04. The sequence goes on from NZ_JAVRCA010000031.1 coordinate 70,122, forward strand.
GTTCTACTCTTTCAAGGTATTATGCAATTTTAAAGCTTATTTAGATTAGCACCACAAACTTTTGGTGCGCAAAAATGGCAAGATACGATACTAAACAAAGTTTAATCAATTACAGTTCCACGATTTGTCAATGGCAGCAGAAACCAATGAAAACCATCTACTAATTATTGAAGACGATCAAGGTCGCAAAGAATTTTCTCTGGAGCACCCCGTCTACTCTATTGGTAGAGACCGCGAATGTAATATCCGTTTGATGTCGCAGTTTGTCTCCCGCCGCCATGCCACATTAGTGAGATTGCCACGAGAGCATAATAGTCATAGCTACTATTACCGGATTGTAGATGGCGATGCCAAAGGTAAGCCTAGTTCCAATGGTTTGATGATTAATGGACGTAAAATACCAGCCCACGATCTCAGAAATGAAGACGAGATCGTTTTTGGGCCTCAAGTACGTGCCATTTATTACCTTTTAAGAAACACTCAGCGTTTAGGACAAACGGATTCGAGCGAGTACGACATTACACTAATAAACCCCGGTATGGCCGAGGATTTAGAGGATTAAGAGAGTGAATTATAACTACCAATCACAGTCTGATACTTCCACGGTTTGAAACCGTGGAAGTATCAATTCAATCACCAAAACTATCCTGCAATACTTTCAATCAAATGCCAATGGCGGCTACTTTCAATAGCTTGCTTGATTAACTCAAACATTTGTCGGCAGTAATTATCTAGGTGAATTGGTAGTTCTTCATTTTTAATCACAATACTCATCCGAGTTTCTGTCTCAGTAGATTTTGATTTGTCAATCAGTACTTCTACTGTTATTAATTTAGGAAAAGGAACATTTCCAGGAACCTCACGACCGATAATATATTCGGCTGTGTGATACTGAATATCCAACTGACAGTCCTGTAGAAGTTCTACAAGTAACGGCACCAGATGGTCACTAGGAACAGAAACAATAAATGAACAGGTATAGCGAGCCATAATAGCCCCAAGCCTTGCAACACTCTGTCCATCCTATAATACCGAAGTATCTAAATATAAAGTCATTAAAAAATCAAAGTTTTTGAGAGCAGGTATTACCAGATATACAGTCAATGAAGAGGCAAGGGGCAGGAGGTAGGAGGTAAACGTCATAAATAATTTAGGCGTTCCGTGAGTGTCAGCTGAATGGGGTTTCAATAAGGACGCAGTATTTTTTGTGGCACTTTCCGCTCGAAATACATACTTTATTATTTCTTCTCTAAGACACGCTTCGCGAACATAAATAAATTTACTCGATCTAGAAGAAAGTGGTAGAGGGCAAAAAATGTGTTTTCTTCCTCCTGTCTCCTGCCTCCTGCCTTCTTTGGTAAGCTGAAAGTTTGATCGAAAACTTTACAATAAAGGTTTGGCTAAGGTAGAAAATGAAAGTCGCAATTACTGGAGCAACAGGATTTGTCGGTAGTCGTTTGGTACAACGATTACACAAAGAAGGTCATAAAATAGTATCATTAACTCGAAATACCGCTTTTGCTCAAAAGGTTTTTCCATCTGAGGCTTTCCCTAATGTAGAAATTGTTGCCTATACACCAAATGCATCTAGTTCTTGGCAAAGTGTCATTGCTAATTGTGATGGCGTAGTTAATTTGGCAGGAGAACCTATTGGTGAAGGACGTTGGACACCAGAACGGAAACAAGAAATTTTCAATAGCCGAAAGTTAGGTACACAAAAAATAGTTGAAGCAATAGCCAATGCTAATCCTAAACCATCAGTGTTAATTAACGCTTCGGCTATTGGCTACTACGGCACCAGTGAAACGGCTACCTTTGATGAAACCAGTCTATCTGGTAACGATTTTCTTGCCCAAGTCTGCCAAGCCTGGGAAACTGAAGCGAGAAAAGTAAAAGATGCTGGTGTGCGACTAGTAATTCTGCGTTTTGGGATTGTCCTGGGCAATGGTGGTGCTTTAGGTAAAATGATTCCGCCTTTCAAACTCTTTGCTGGCGGGCCTATTGGCAGTGGTCGGCAGTGGTTCTCATGGATTCACGTAGACGATTTAGTTAGCCTGATTTTGCAAGCTTTAACTAAACCGGAAATAGAAGGCGTATACAATGCCACTGCCCCCAACCCAGTTAGGATGGCAGATTTAAGCCAAACTTTGGGACAAGTGATGAATCGCCCTTCTTGGTTGCCTGTTCCTGCTTTTGCGATCGAAGCTCTTTTAGGAGACGGGGCTATAGTAGTTTTAGAAGGTCAGCAAGTTATCCCAAAACGCACCGTGCAAACAGGCTTTGAGTACAAATATCCTAATTTGCAATCGGCATTAACACAAATTCTTAATTAAAAGGGAGTGGGGAGTAAGAATTTTAGATTTGAGATTTTGGATTTTAGATTGAAATTTAATCCAAAATCTCAAATCCAAAATCCAAAATTGAATTGCCCCATGTCTTATTCTTTGACTATTGACTAGAAAGAAATTTTTTGGAAACCCAACTGATAATACCGCTGAGAATTGCACCGCCCATGAGAATGCCAATTGCGGGGTTAAACAAGGGTTGCCACAGTTGATGCCACAAATCCAAACCCAGGTTTACTCCAGCAGCATCACCGATCGCAGCGATCGCTAACCAGCCAAAGCCAAACAAAACTAAAAAAACATCTGCGACTAAAACCATGTTTAGCCAATTTAACAATTTATCTTTCATGATTGGAGTGGGTACTGGGCATTGGGCATTGGGCATTGGGCATTGGGCATTGGGCATTGGGCATTGGGCATTGGGAATTGGGCATTGGGAAGAGACAGCCTAGAGAGTTATTTCAATAAATTCTCCCTTCTCCTCGTTGTCCCTAACCCCCAGTTCCCAGTTCCCAGTCCCCATTTTTTACTTTTCAAACAGCCAATTTTTGACTTTTGTTAAACTCTGCCAATCTGGTTTTCTAGTTAAACCGTCCTCAATACTATTTTTTATTTCATCACTCCATTCTTCGTTGACAAAAATTAACTGCTGTGCTATATCAATATGTTCTCGCAAGCCTTTTTGCTTTGTTTCCAGCATTGCTAAGGCAAGATTGATTCTAGCTTGGGGATCTTGTGGATTTAACTTGACTGCCTTCTGTCCAGCTTTGTAAGCCAAATTGGGTTTGTTATCGAGTAGATACAACCACGCTAAACAAACCCAAGCTGCACTAGTTTTAGGAGCGCGATCGCACACTTCTTTAAATACAGGGATTAAAGATTCTGCTGATTCTCCTGCTTTATAGCGTTCTAAACCTGTATCAAACAGGGATTCAACTGTTTGAGTCATAGTAAATTAATCATGAGTCATTAGTCATTGGTCAATTGTCATTTGTCTTTCGTCCAATACTCAGGGACAAATGACAACTGACAATATTACACCCCAAATGACTTGCCGCAACCACAAGTTTGATTAGCATTGGGGTTAGTGAATTGGAAACCACCGCCAATCATGGCATCGCTGTAATCGAGCATTAAACCGTAGAGATATAACAAACTCTTGCGATCGCTGACAATTTTGAAGCCATCATAATCAAAAACTTCATCATGAGGGGTTATTTTGCTGGTATCTTCAAAGTCCATCATGTAAGACATCCCAGAACACCCACCCTGACGCACCCCTACCCGTAAGCACAAGTCTGTGCCTTGCTTGTCCCGGAGAGATTTTACCTGGTGCAATGCGGCTTCGCTCAACAGAATTCCACGTTGTTGAGCTTCAATTGCTTGTGTCATCTGCTTTTCAACTCCTTAATTAGTATAAGCGTTACCCTATATCGGCTTGTAATGCTTCTGGGTTGCTCTTGGTGTTTTTGTATTCATTCTAGCGGCTTAGATGTTGCTAGATACCAAATTGTAAACACTCCGTCAAAAGTAGCCAAAGATTTTTATTCTAGAATTGAGAGACTCAATGTGTTTATACATTCGGTATTCTTAAAATTCCAGCCTTACGGCAGCAACAGAAGCAACCACCCTTCAGGTGCAGCCATAAAAATTTAATCCGAGGCTAGCTAGCCCCCAAGTTTACTTCCAAATTGCTTCTTTTGATTCTATGACAAGTTTTAATCGCTCTACCAGTCGCCGGTTGAAGAAATTAACTCAAATTCCTTCTGTATGGGAGGGCGATCGCCGTCCGTTGTCATCACCAAACCAGGTGTCAGACTCAGAGGCAAAGGGAGAATGCATTCTTTGGGTAGATTACTCCCAAGGTGTTGTTCGAGGAATGGACGTGGTAGCTTCTGATACCGGCCCAGAAGCAATAGTTCGCACCTTAATGCAAGCAATGGAGCATCCCCAGAGTCCGGCAAGACCTGCTAGACCCCAAAGAATTGTAGTCAAAGACCGCGAGATCCAATTTTACCTGCGGGGAGTGCTGCAAGATTTGGATATCGCCATTGACTACGCACCAGAACTGCCTTTAATTGACGAACTATTTCGGGGATTCGCCGACATCCTCGATAGTCAAACCCCCGATTTACCCCCACAGTATGCGCAAATCTTGCGAGAGAAAGCATTTGCAATTTGGCAAGCAGCACCTTGGGAATTTTTAGAAGAACAGCAAATTTTGTCAATCGAGATTAATAAGTGGGATGTTGGCACACTCTACGCCTCAGTTATGGGAATGCTGGGAATGGAGTATGGGATTTTGTTTTATCGCTCAGAAGACTCTTTAAAACAGTTTCGCGCCGCAGTTTTAACGGATGAAGAATCAACAGAGCATCTAGAAGAAGCGTTCCTTAAGCAAGATTGCCTGTTTCTCACTTTTGAGAGCGTTGACGAAACTGATGAAGATGACGATGAAGAAGATGATTTGGCGGATCTGCCATTATCAGAAATTGACCCTACTTTTGGTAATATCCACCCCTTAGAAGGACTACGGTCTGTTTTGTATGACGAAGAAGCATTGGTAATCTTGGTTGCGATCGAAAGCCTGAGCCGCTTTATTCGCGATCACCGTCGCCAACTTCATGAGGACATTTTCCCAACTCTAAGCCGTCGCTATCGTATTTCTCTACCGCAGTCGGAAGAATCAACTAAATCAGTGCCTGTAACAGTCTCTACCATGCCGCAGTTAGCAGCAGAATTAGAGGAAATGGCAGGCTTTGGTATTGATGACGAGGAGATTAACAACCTTGATTTCCAATCATTGCGAGATGACTTGATACCAGAAGATTCCTTCCTCAGCTTAGGTGTAGTGTCTTGGGAAATGTTGGAGTTTCTGCGAAAGGGGGTCAGCTACCACCAGGCTGGTGAAATCAAACAAGTGGGTGACGGTTTGCCGGTGATTTTAATTCAAACTTCCCGACCCAAGGCGAAGACTGTAATTGAAAGAATTGAAGCAGCAGGCGGACTGAGAGCAATTTGCTTTAATCCAGGTGCCGATCCTTTTGATGGCGATCGCTACGACCTAGGTTTATTGCAAACTCAAAATGGCGAATTGTTCCTATTCGGTGAATTTTTAGATGAAGATCCGATTCATGTCGAAGCCCGAAAAAAATGGAATCAGCGGTGTAAAAATACTAAGGGCTACTGTGGTTTAATCATTGCCAAAGGACTAACGGGAGCCTCCCGTGGCAATCCTCAGTTACGAGATATGATGGCTTTGTTTGAAGGGCGATCGCTTTCACCTAAAGATTTAGGTATTGGCACTCTCCAACTTATGCCCCAACTGAAATTTGAATAATTGCATGAATTGCCGCAATCCTCAATCTCAAATCATCGGTATGAGAAGTTAAGTTGATGTGTATTTGATTGATTAAAACTGCATTTGAGAGGAAAAAAGGGAAGGCTTTGCCTTTTAACGTTTACCCCTGTTCTCTTTATCAACGGAGTGTTGATTCACCAGTGCTGAGTACTGTCTTACCCCATAGCAAAACGTGGGGATGGAAGTAAGGGCGCATCATTGACAGCAGATTTCAAGGAAAGTGAGTTACACAAGCTAAGTCTGTTACCTAAATATAAAGCGTGTTTTACTCCTTAATTCAGAATTCTGAATTAAGGAGTAACTGTTTCAGGCAAGTAAAAAGCAATACAGTTCAGTTAAGAAAACTGCTTTGTTGGGTTGCGCTTTGCTTTACCCAACAAAGCTATGAAAGTGTTAGGTTTCGTTCCTCAGCCCAACTTACACAACTTAAGGTTTTTGGCGCTAACTGAACTGTATTGAAGTAAAAAAGACTCAGGATTTTCACTTTTGTATATACCCCAATACAATTCAGAATGGGCAACCAAACCCAGATGTAGACAGGCGTTTTGTCGCGTCTTGAAAGACCAATTGTCTACACCAATAACCCTTAACTAAATCCTATTGGTATATAACCCATCTCTGGTAGGTAGTCTTTTAAGTAGAGGCAGAGTATTTCCGGTTCTACTCAGTCTTCGCGATCTGCGTACCTATCAGCGTGCGGCACTTTTTCATGAATATTCATGTATATGTCAATACGAATACGCAACCAATCTTGAGAAGCTAACTTTACCTAAATTTCATGAAGTACCTGTATTTTCATAGTTTTCTAGTTATTTTATCTCAAGCTTTTAAGTATAAATAACTACAATAGCCGAAGAATTTATCTACAAAGACTGCTTGAATCAAACCTTACTGACGCACTGAGATATTGGAATCTTTTTTTTAATAAGCTTTTGAGTTTAGCCTTCTGTTATATATCAATATCATTAAGCAAAAGTTCAGATAATATGTTTTTCTTTGTAATTTTTTTATAAAGGAGGAAAAATAGCTTTGCTAGTGTCTAAATGAAGATTATTTAAAGCGCGTAAATAATAGCTATAATAAACACATTGCCGAAACAATTAAAATATACGATTCTTTTTATGGGTATACTTACCAGATAAAAATAGTTGTAATAAAAATTTTATTGGCAGTAATTTATATCTTGACTTAGATATGAGGAAAAATTTTTATGTCAAATTTCTAACGCCCTACTTGGCTAAAAATGATTTATATAACTTCCAGATAGATGAAGACGAAAAATCGTCAAAATATTGCTGCTTTCAAAGCAAGCTATATCGCTAGAAAGAAGATAAAAAAGATGCAATACTTTATTGCATTCTGACGATAATTTATTGTAGAAGTATGAAACAAAACTAAAATATTATCGGCAGCAGTCAAATAACATCACATATATTCTGGATGAATTCGTCTGTGTGAAATTACAGATGTTGCTGTCAAAAATTACCAAGATAATTGGCAATTTAGACTCAGTAGACTGAGCGTTGTCCCTTTTTTTCGGGCTACTATATTGGCAGTGAAAAGCAATCAGCTTGATCGAAGTAACCCAAAATTGATAACAGTTCAAGTAGCTCTTAAGTTCTTGGTTACAGTCTGGTTAGATATAGGTGTTTGTTTTAAGGCGATCGCTTATTTGTCTACTTTCTAAGTCACTATTAACGCCCTATACACACCACTTCAACCCTCCTGTAAATCAGCATTTCAGTATGATAATGATTCTGAAGCTTTATTTTTTGATGTTCTAGCAGATATTCTCTCCAACTGGGTTTGACGAACTTAGTTAAGAGAGAAGGTCAAATGCTTTCAATGGAGAATAACTTTGGAAATCTTCATTGAGTCAACAGTAGGTATCTTGAATTTCTTTATAAAATTTCATTGTTAGGGTTTACTCATGCTGTTAGTAGGGTTATTATCTTCAAAAGCAACGATGTGCTATTTCTGCTGTCACAATAGTAACAAATAAAGTGTAGTATTTTGATTTTTTTAGAAAATGATCGAGCCTTTGACAAAACAAACATTCTTAATATTAATGGTATTACTTGTTTCGTGAGACAAACTCTGATAACCTTATCGGTTCCCTCTTTAATTTAGACTCTTTCGACCATCTAAATATACAGCAGATAGCATGATAATGACAAATAAAAAATGGGCAGTTAAACGCATAACAGTTAATCTTGCAACGCAGGAAGCGGAAAAACTAGAAAAATATTGCCAACAAACAGGTAGACCTGCAACTGATGTGATTCGTGAACTGATTAGAAGTTTGCCTGTCTCCGACGACGGTAAAGATGCAAACAACTAAGAAGTGACTTTCACAACTTATCCAGAAAACTGCTTTGCCACCAAAAAAATATCTCTGATACTTTTGAGAGTCCGCTGCTATGGACAAAAGTTTGTCTAGATGATACAGACGCGTTTTTATCGCGTCTGGTCATTTACCGGGACTAAAAGAAGTAATCAAAGAGTTTTTAGTATCGATATTGGCAAGCATTAATATGCTGCTGGAGTTGATATTAAGTAGCAAATTCCGACACCAACCCAGTTACAATCTGTAAAGAAACTGAAAAGGAACGACGGAATGCGTGTTGCAATCGTAGGTGCGGGACTGGCTGGGCTAGCAACCGCAGTGGATCTAGCTGATGCTGGTTGTGAAATAGAGATTTTTGAATCTCGTCCGTTTGTCGGCGGTAAAGTTGGCAGTTGGGTTGATGGAGATGGCAACCATCTAGAAATGGGGTTGCATGTATTTTTCGGGTGCTACTACCAACTATTTGACTTAATGAAAAAAGTGGGGGTGTTAGAAAACTTACGCCTCAAGGAACATACCCACACTTTTATTAATAAAGGGGGGCGCACTGGTGCTTTAGATTTTCGTTTTCTTACAGGTGCGCCTTTCAATGGGTTAAAGGCATTTTTCACTACTTCCCAACTATCGTTGCAGGATAAATTGCAAAATGCGATCGCTTTGGGTACTAGTCCGATAGTTCGCGGATTGGTAGACTTTAACGGGGCGATGAAAACTATCCGCAATTTAGATAAAGTTAGCTTTGCCGATTGGTTTCGCAGTCATGGTGGAAGTAATGGCAGCATCAAGCGGATGTGGAACCCCATTGCCTACGCATTGGGATTTATTGATTGCGAAAATATGTCTGCCCGTTGTATGTTAACCATATTCCAGCTATTTGCAGTTAGAACTGAAGCTTCAGTTTTGCGAATGCTGGAAGGTTCTCCAGCTGAATATTTACACAAACCAATTCTGGAATATCTGGAAGCTAGAGGCACCAAAGTTTACACGCGTCGGCAAGTGCGGGAAATTCAGTTTACTGAGTCAGCTGAAGAAACGCGTGTAACTGGTATAGTAGTTGCCCAAGGTGATACAGTAGAAACGATCGCAGCTGATGCTTACGTTTTTGCCTGTGATGTTCCAGGAATTCAACGCATCCTACCCCAGGAGTGGCGTAAGTGGTCAGAATTTGACAATATTTACAAACTGGATGCAGTGCCAGTGGCTACAGTGCAGTTACGCTTTGATGGTTGGGTAACAGAACTGAACGATGGAGAGCAACGTAAACAGTTAAACCATGCGGCTGGAATCGATAATTTACTTTACACAGCCGATGCTGACTTTTCTTGTTTTGCCGATTTAGCGTTGACTAGCCCTGCTGATTATTATCGCCCAGGACAGGGTTCACTGTTACAGCTAGTGTTGACACCAGGAGATCCGTTTATTGCCCAAAGTAATGAAGCGATCGCACAACATGTTCTCAAGCAAGTCCATGAACTGTTTCCTTCGTCGCGAGAGCTAAATATGACTTGGTACAGTGTTGTAAAGCTTGCTCAGTCTCTCTACCGAGAAGCGCCAGGGATGGATGCATACCGTCCCAACCAAAAAACACCAGTAGATAATTTCTTCCTTGCCGGGAGTTATACTCAGCAAGACTACATCGACAGCATGGAAGGTGCTACTATTTCTGGACGACGTGCGGCAAAAGTGATTTTGGAAAGTTTGAAGAAATAACTAACCGCGAAGGGCGCAAAGGGCGCAAAGGAAGAATAGGAATGTCAGACTGGTTAGAACATACTGTGCAGGTAGAAGTAGAGGCTCCCATAGATTTAGTATGGAGCCTCTGGTCTGATTTAGAGCAAATGCCCCGGTGGATGAAGTGGATTGATTCAGTGAAAATTCCGCCAGATAATCCAGATATATCTCTTTGGAAATTAAAAACTGGCAGTCTAGAATTTTCTTGGCAATCCCGAATTCTCAAAGTTATTCCTAACCAAATTATCCAATGGGAATCTGTTGATGGTTTGCCAAATCAGGGAGCGATTCGCTTTTACGATCGCCACAATAGTAGCATTGTGAAAATGACTATTTCCTATGCTATCCCCGGCATTCTTGGCAAAATTATGGATAACTTGTTTTTGGGGCGGATAGTTGAATCAACGATTCAAGCTGATTTGGAAAGGTTTAAAGAATACGCGCTGAATGTTAAAGCTAATTGATATAGATGGCAAAATCAGGCAGTAGGAAATAATGTATAAAAGTTTCTTACTGTCTGATAGGAAAATATCGATTTGTTAAGGGCCTGAATACTTTTAATGGTTAATACTACACTGGAAAACAGTGTTTACATTTATTGAGTGTATAATTTCCAATAAATTCATTGGTGTCATGCCAGTAGAGCGGGATTTCTGTACCGTCGAGACAATGGTCAATTGGGCTATCATCGTCTAAATTATAAATACCCCAAAACTCTTCTAAATTTGCGTATGTTAGGTTGTGAGGGCCACGGAAATTACTTAGACCAACGAGATGTAATTCTCCGCTTTCTGGATTGAGGATGTAGTTGTAGCCATCATTTACAAAGTCTTGGTATTGCTGTACATTTCTTGATAATCTAGTTCTTGCAATTCTAGGTCTTATAATCTTTGCAACTCTTGAATTTGACATATTAACTATTGCCTCTTCTTACTAAAAAATTTCTAGTCCTTAACTATAAAATTCTCTAAATTTAAAACTACAGTAATAACACCTAAAAATCCTGTTGAAATCAAAATAAACTTGAAGCGTGCAAATTGTACAGCATTAGTCACTAGCTACTAAGGTACGTTAGGCGCAGCATTAGTTACCACCTAGTAAATTGCGTTAATGCACTCTACTTACTGTTGGTTCTGGAAGTGGATCGCTGACAGCTTCGTAAGCAATAATTAGAGACTCTAAAGCTTCAATTCCATTTGCCACAGCTAACTCGTAAGTATCCCCATGAGTCCGCCAGCGTTGTCCTAGAAAATCAGGAAATCCTACTAAGAAACAATCATCTTCCTCAGACCACTTAATTACCATTTGGTATTTAAGCTTACTCATCTTGTTTCTTTACCTCTATTTCCTCATTTGACATTTTAAATTTAGAGGATTAAAAAACTACCAAGTTGGATCGCTAAACAAATTAATCGTCAATTCCTCGCGTGGCGGTACTCCGGTAATACAAGCGCGAACAATCTCTCCATCCTCTAATTCGACGGTGCAAGCGTGACAAGATCCCATGAGACAACCGGTGGGAATAAACACCCCAGCCCGGTCTGCTACATCTAAGAGGGCTTCTCCCACTTCGGCATCTACTGTGACATCATCTGGTAAAAAGCGGACACGAACAATCATCAATATTACGCATTTAATAGAGTTGTCATTTGTCAGTTGTCATTTGTCCTTTGTAAATGACCAATACTTCGACTATGCTCAGTACAAGTGACCAATGACCAATGACATTTCAAGGGATTTTAGCTTAAGACAAAAACAGACTTAAGTCTAAATGGCTTTCAACTTCAATGGCTAAAGAGTCCAAAATTTGCTCTCGCTGTTCTCGGTAGTTAGCAACACCGGTGGGCAAAGATTTTAAACCTCGCTGTTGACGGAGGCGATTTAACCAAGCCCGTCGCCAAGGCCCATTGTCAAAAAGCCCGTGAAGGTAACTGCCCCACACTGATTGACAACTATCTACTAACCCTAAATTAATATCGTCAAATAGGGCATGGTAGGATTGAATATCTATGCCTTGCTGTTCGATACGCGATCGCCCTTGGTGAATTTCAAAGCCATTAACTGGCAAGCCTTGTTGGGGATAATTTGAGCTAACTTGGCGCTGACGGGCGATTTTTTGTCCTGTAATTACAGTTCTGATTGGTAAAAGATTTAACCCTTGAAATCTGCCAGCTTGTCCCTCTATCCCTTCTGGGTCGGCGATGATTTGACCGAGCATTTGATAGCCACCGCAGATACCTAAAACCGTTCCCCCAGAAGCAGCGTAGTTTTGGATAGCTTCTGCCATACCGCTTTTTTGCAACAGTAGCAGGTCAGCAATTGTGGTCTTTGTACCTGGGATAATTACGGCATCAGGATGTCCTAAATCTTGCTTAGGACTTAAGTATTTAATTGAAACTGTACTTTCTGATTCCAGTGGGTCAAAGTCGGTGAAATTGGCAATTCTTGGTAAGCGGATGACAGCAATGTTGAGGTCAGTTTGGGCTTTATTTGACGACGATTGACGTTCTAGCAAGTCAAGTGAATCCTCGGCTGGAAACATTTGTTGCAAGTAGGGTATAACACCGATAACGGGGATACCTGTGCGTTCTTCTAACCATTTTATCCCCGGATCTAAGAGCGATCGCTGCCCTCGAAACTTATTGATTACTATACCTTTAATTAAGGCGCGTTCATCTGGTTCCAATAACTCTAAGGTACCAACAACATGGGCAAAAGCACCACCCCGGTCAATATCAACTACTAACATGGTTGGTGCATTTAAATGTTTTGCTACCCGCATATTAGTTAAGTCGCGGTGCTTGAGGTTAATTTCCGCAGGGCTACCGGCACCTTCACAAACCACCATGTCAAATTCTGTTCCTAAATGCTGTAGCGATTCTTCAATTGTCCGCCACCCCAGTTCAAAATATTGCTCGTAGTAATCTGAGGCACTCACTTTGCCTACAGACCTCCCTTTAATAATTACTTGAGAAGTCATATCCCCTTGAGGTTTGAGTAAAATTGGGTTCATTTCTACCCAAGGCACGACTCCCGCAGCCCAAGCTTGCACTGCTTGAGCATAGCCAATTTCTCCACCACTGGCAGTAACATAAGCATTTAAAGCCATATTTTGACCTTTAAAGGGAGCCACTCGCCAACCACGCCGCGATAAAATGCGACAAATAGCTGTAGTTAAAAGTGATTTCCCTGCATGGGATGTTGTCCCCACCACCATAATTGATTTCATAGTTGCTATCACTTAGTTTTTCAAGATACAGAGTTAATTTTTAGGAGCGAACAACAAGGCAGCAAGGGGAGTGGAAAAGCAGGGGAGCAGGGGAGCAGAGGAGAAAGTTGCAGTAAGTTTTTTCCCTCTGCCCCTTTGCACCTCTGGCTTTTGTGCCCAATGCCCAATGCCCACTATAACCATCACAAATAGCAGTTGCACGGTTATGGTAAAGACTTCATGAATAGATATGATGTTTCCGTGTATATTGTTCCCTTTGATTCCCTAATCCTAACTCTTGGATTTTTTATTCTAAAAAGGTATCCGTAACCAACGAATCATTGCATCATAGAAGCGATCGCGCCATGAAGGAGTACGCCAATTTTTTCCCTGATACTGCTCCACTAACTGGCGTCCCAAGGGAGTGAGACGAAAACTATCTGTAATTCCCTGACCATCAACTTCTCGGCGCAATACACCTACTTGAATCAACCAGCCCAAAGCGTCATCACAGGCTAATTCTGATAAAGGGCGTTTAGTATAGCCCTGCTTGAGTCCATTTTCCAGAGCGATCGCAGTTACTGATACACTCTGATGACCCATCACTTCAAATAAAGATACATTAAAAGGCGAACACACTAGCGATCGCTCGGCTCTGTCTACTGTGCTTTGAGGATAGACAAAAATATTTGGGTTTTGGGAATCAACAGCAGGCATCGTCTATGGGTATAAATTTTTCTTCTAACAAAGATTAATTTAATAATATATTTTTTCTCGTACTAAATACCCCATTAAACCAAAATTAGTTACCTAAAGTATATTTATTTATCCTATTTTTTAGTAATTATATTTAAACATTATAAATTAATGTAAAATTTCAAGTGCATCAACAATCTGAAACAGGAAAGGTTAATTATGCCTCTAGCAGTTGGTACGGATGCACCTGCATTTACCGCCAAAGATACAAACGGCAACACAGTCTCGCTATCTGATTTTGCCGGGAAGACAGTTGTTTTGTATTTTTACCCCAAAGATGACACACCAGGCTGCACCAAACAAGCCTGTAGTTTTCGGGATGCCCAGTCTCAATATCAAGGTAAAGATATTGTCATCTTGGGAGTCAGTGCAGATGATGAAGTCTCCCATCAAGCATTCACCCAAAAATATAATTTGAATTTTCCCCTACTGGCTGACAGCGACAAATCCCTAATCAAAGCTTTCGATGTGGATGGCGGTGGTTATGCCAAGCGCGTCACCTACGTAATTGACCCCAGCGGCAAAATTACCCATGTTGATGCTAATGTAAATACCAGCAACCATGCTAGCGATATTTTAGCTGCACTTGGGCTGTAGTTTTTTACCTGATAACTCAGGATTTTTTAAATAGTCTTAGCCCCAAGCCTCTAGAGGCTTGGGGTTCTTTGTTTGATTCAATTACCTGATGGTGGTGTCACCAATGGCGGCGTAACTGATGGTTGTGTAACCGTTGGCAAACTGAGGGTAGGTTGCTGTTGTTGACCTTGAATTAGTTTTTGTTGCCTTGCTTTAAAGGCTGCTGCTGCTGAGTTTAGTTCTTCGTTCTGTTGGTTAGAATCCCAGTTGAGATTCCCGAAATTTGCCCGATGAATCAGATCGAACATATTAAAATTGTCTGAGTTGGAACGGGCGAAAGGATCGGTATTTTGGTCTGTTGTACTATTGCTGGGGAAAGCATCCGTTGGGCTGCTGATTTGAGCGGAACTTGGTTGAGCCATGAGCAAGGAAGCAAAGCTAATTCCTGCTGCCGTAGCTAGAAAGAGTCTAGTAATTTGTAAAAATGGTTTTTTCATGGGTTTTGACCCTAAATAAAATTGATCTATTTTATCTTTTTAAGCCAGAGTCCGCCGCAGTTGGGGTTGAATACTCAGCAAGGCGACTAGGGCAAAGCCAAACAACACCAGCAATGCTCCCCCAAAGGTAACATCGCCCCAAGGAGCCTGCATCACTATACTACTTAGTCCCCAATTACTGTGGAAATAGAGATAGCGAATTGGTTCGATCGCATAGCTGAGAGGATTCAGGGTAGCCACAACCTGCAACCACTGAGGCATAAAGGATAGAGGTGCTAAAGCAGTACTCGCAAACAATAATGGTAGGTTAGTGACAAAAATCACTGCAATCAATTCAATATGTCCGGGTAAAGCAAAAGCTAAACCAAGGGAGATGGCTGTTACACCCAAAGCTAAGAGTAAGACAATTAAAGCGATCGCACTTAAACCAGCTATATTGGGTAGTCCTGCGCCCAAAAATGCTGCTGCTGCAACAATTACGGCTGCTTGCAACAAACTTTGGCTGATAATAAAAATGGCTGAGGCAAAAACAATGGAAAACCGCGATGCCAACGGTGCTACCAGCAAACGATTCAAAAAGCCGAACTCGCGGTCAAACATTACCGGTAAACCAGCATTTAGCGCCCCAGCAAAAGCTGTAAACACAATGATGCCAGCAGCTAAAAATTGACCGTAATTTGTTGTATTGCCAAATATACCCTTGGGAGCATTTTGGAATAAAGCACCAAATAGCACTAACCACATTACTGGTTGAATAATTCCAGCAACCAAAGATGAGGGACGGCGTTGCAATTGAATAAACAAGCGACGAGTTAAAGCCAACGTCTCTTGTACCAATTCACCGAAAAAGTTAGGTGCAGTATTAACATCTGCTTGCGGCGATGCTAATGGCTGCCAATTGATATCAGACTTAGGAGTAACACTCATAGCAATTTTGGATTTTGGATTTTGAATTTTAGATTGGGCATTGGGCATTGGACATTGGGCATTGGGCATTGGTCAATATTCTTCTTCCCCTGCTTCCCCTGCTCCCCTGCCCCCTGCCCCCTGCTCCCTGCTCCCTGCCCCCTGCCCCCTGCTCCCTGCTCCCTGCTCCCTGCCCCCTGCCCCCTGCTCCATTCCCTATCTCATATTCTGCTTCTTCTCAGCTTTGGGATCGCGGGTGGCGACGGCTGCGAGTTCTGCATCCAATAAGGTGCGTCCTGTGGCAGCGAGATAAACGTCATCGAGGCTGGGGCGAGATTGGGCGATGCCAAATATGGGTAAGCCAGCGGTATTCAGCGCTTGCTGTATGTTAATCAGAACATCATTCTGAGGTGTCACTACCAAGTTGAGTGAATTACCTTGAGCGCTGTTGATGATGACTTCTTGGACAAAGGGCAAAGGTTTCAAGAGGTTTTTAGCTTTTTCAGCTTCTTCAATGGGGGAAAACTCGCGGATTCGCAAGGTGATGCGATCGCCCCCTACTCGATCTTTCAATTGCGAAGGTGTATCACTTGCAATTACAACGCCGCGATCTATAATTGCCACGCGATCGGCTAAAGCGTCAATTTCTTCTAAGTAATGGCTGGTAATTACTACCGTCGTCCCAGAGGCGCGTAATTTTTTCAGGAAATCCCACACCACAAAACGAGTTTCTATGTCAAGCCCTACAGTTGGCTCGTCCAACACCAAAACATCTGGTGCATGGAGCAATCCAGCAGCCAGGTCTAGGCGCTTACGTAAACCGCCAGAGTAGGTTCCTGTCTTTTTGTTGGCGTATTCTTGCAAACCGAGTAAGTCTAATACCGTCTCAATCCGCTGTTTGGCTATTGCCTTTGGAAGGTGATAAAGTGCTGCTTGCAATTGCAGCAGTTCTTTTCCAGTCAACACCTTATCTATAGCGACTTCCTGAGCTACGTAGCCTAGTCGTTGTCTTGCCACTTTCGGATTATCTAACACAGAGATGCCAGATACTTCGATAATGCCTGCATTCGGTGTGGTTAGCGTACACAAAGCACGCAAGGTTGTAGTTTTCCCAGCACCGTTGGGGCCAAGTAAACCAAAAATTTCTCCTGATTCTACCTGAAAAGAAACATCCTGGACGGCAACCACTGTACCGTAACGTTTTTGCAGATTTTGAATTAAAACGGCGGGAGCCATGACAGCCGATCCCCAACTATACAAATCTCAATAAAGTCTATCTTTATTGTAGAAGGTAGAGAGCAAGTAAATAGCGCATGAGCGAAAATCTGTAAACAAATTCCCGTTATGCGCTATGCTGCCAAAAATTTTTAATTATTCTAAACAAGTTGCTTGATTGCGTTTGTAGCGAAACAAACCAAATACGACAGCAACTAATCCTAAACCTGGAAGATTTCCAGGCTCTGGAACTTTACGAATGGGAGGCTTAGGCGGAGTGTAGTACTTTATTGGCACATCTGGCAGATCGCCATTAAATAGATAGTTGTGAGACTCACCATTTCCTGTCAAAGAAGCTACCACGACATTGCCGTTAACTTGACCGTTATTGAAATTGAAATTAGCCAAAGGCGCAAGAATACTACCTTGGATGCCAATTCCACTAGCAGTTAAGTTAGTTGCTTCATAAAAGTTGTAGATTACCTTTTGTTTATCTGCGCCAATGATATTAAACCCAAAGTTTTGCAGCGACACATCCTTACCGCTAATATTGACAACGATAGTTGAATTTGCGTCCCCCTTAATTTCAAAATAATTTGTCTTGGAGACAGATGAGCCTGCAAGATTAAAAACATTGAAAGCAGTACCACTGCCACTAAGGTTAATAGCACCCCAAGGTTGAACTGTTGTGTTACCAGTAGGAGTCAAGGTTGCCAAATATTCAGATAGTCCTCGCAGTTGTTTCCCTGCTTCATTGAAGTTGATGGGATTTCCCTGGCTGAGAGTTCCTTGGGGAAATCCCACATTGCTGGATACATTGGCACTGCCTCCATAGACAGCATTACCGTGGTAGACTTGACCGTTGCTCAGAGTTAAATTCTGTCCAGCAACTACTACGTTGCCGCTATTACCAGAAAGTCTGCTTCCAAGTCCGCCGACAAAATTGATGTTACCGCCAGCAGCAACTTTTCCTTCGATATCTGTATATTTTTGAGAGATATCTCCCAAAACAAATACATTGTAATCAGAGGCAGCGCCTAACTCAACTGCGTTCGCTCTTGCTGAGAAACCCAGCGCTAGAGTGACTACAATCGGAACTGTTACTAACCCCCAAATATAATAGGTTTTTGATTTCATCTTCTAGTTTAGGAATCATCAAGACGATCCTATGGGTATAAATCAAAGATTGCACTAGTTAGCTAGCTATTTTTATTGAAGTTTCACATTAGTATAACTACTATATACTTTTATCCAAATTATCTGCTCAACCGCATATTTACTGTTGACTGCATGAATTAAATTTTTATCAACAATAATTCAGGAGTTAGGAGTTAGGACGTTATTTCAAAACTTTCAAAGTTTTGAGGCTAGTGTCATTGTAACCACTGATAAATCCCCCCATCGCCTGGATGTGTTGCAGGTAATCAAGAATGGATTTTGTGATGACTTCTCCCGGCATTAACAAGGGAATTCGTGGAGGATAGGGATCTTTATTGTAGAAGGTGGAGAGCAGAGTTGATCTGAGTTTAAAGTTGCTCGATCGAGGAAGTAAACAATAGACAGAGGGAGAGTAGGGGAGCAAAAAGAATCTTTCTTTTTTCCTGCTTTTTGGCAGGATTGGTAATTGAGCAAAACCTAAAAATTACCCATTCCTAAATTCCAGTTAACATCATAGACCGCTTTATCGACTAGGGCGGATATATCCTTCTGCTTCCAATTTTTTTAAGGCACTTTGGGCTGCTACTTTTCCATATCTTATACCAATAGCAGTAGATTCCTGACTGATTTGAGGAATAACGGTAATTGTTTTTTGTCCTAAAGGTGTCTGATAAAATGCAATGATTTGTTTGATTTCCTCATTAGTAAAGTATTTATTATAAATAGGAATAATCTCATTTACAATATCATCTATCTTGAGTTCAGCAGCAAAAGTATCCCAAAATTTTTGAGGAACTTGAGGGTATTCGGACTTGAAATCATTTAATAGTTGAGTGATAATCTGTCTAGAAAGATTTTTCGCGCCAGTTATCTCTAACAATTTCTTGATATTATTATTTTTTTCTATTTCTTGAGCATTGTTACTTGGTGCAATAGTATTAGTTGGACTTTGAGCAAAAGTAACTCTATTGAAGGTCGTTACTAAGGAAAGTACAACTGCTGGTACGAACAAAAAATTTATCTTCATTGATTTAAATTTATTTTTAAGAGAGGATTATTTAGGTAAGTTTGACAAACGAGGAAAGATTGTGAGTAACGATCTCAAATTATTATCCTTAAATTTACCATATAAGTCATTCTTTTACTACCTTTAGGGTGCGGAAACTACTATCAGCACAACCACCGATCAATCCTCCCATTGCCTGGATTTGTTGCAGATAGTCAAGGACGGGTTTAGCGATCGCTTCTCCCGGCATTAACACAGGAATTCCTGGGGGATAGGGACAGACGATTTCAGCACAGATGCGTTTATTGGTTTGTGTCAAAGGTAGGATTTCACTGACAGCAAAAAAAGCTTCACGGGGAGAAAGTTGGAAAGCATAATCTAGTGTTTTGTCTAAATTTAGCCAAACCTGGTTTTTAACAGTCAAGTTGCTTCGGCGATATTCTTTGGCGAGGGTGGTGAAAGCTTGCACTAATTGTTCAATATCGGCTGGGGTGTTGCCCAAACTAATGATAAAAGTGAGATGTTGCAGTGAGGCAAATTCAGCAGTGACAGCAAATTTTTCATCTAGAATTTCATCTGCTTCAAATCCGGTTAAACCTAAACTAGAAACAGTGACAGTTAGTCGCGTTTTGTCTAAAGTTACAAAGCCGGGAGATCCTCCCAACCCCCCTTTTAAAGGGGGGCTTAAAACTGATAATCCAGGAATTTGACTGATTTTTGTTCTAGCTTCTTCAGCAAGTTGCAAAGTGCGAGACATCAACATTTTTCCGTGGAGTGCCATTTGCTGACGCGCTGCATCTAAAGAAGCTAAAAGTAAATAACTAGGACTGGTAGATTGTACGAGTTGCAAAGCTTTACTGATGCGATCGCCATTTATCCTATCACCCTGGATATGCAGCATCGATGCCTGTGTCATCGCACCGAGTACTTTGTGGATGGATTGTACAGTTAAATCTGCACCTGCGGCTAAAGCTGGAGTGGGTAATTCTGAATGAAAGGCAAAGTGTGCGCCGTGTGCCTCATCTACGAGTAGAGGGACATTATATTGATGTGTAATATTGGCGATCGCACTCAAATCTCCACAAACACCGTAATATGTGGGGTAAACTGTCAACACTGCTTTGGCATCGGGATGTTGTTGGAGTGCAGATTGTACAGCATTGGGCGTGATGCTGTGGGCAATATCTAAAACTGGATCGTATTCAGGATTGATGAAAATTGGTATTGCACCAGAGAGAATTAAACCTGCGATCGCCGAAGAATGCACATTGCGAGGCAGAATAATTTTATCGCCTGTGCCACAGGTAGCCAGAATTGCCGCTTCAATCCCACAGGTAGAACCATTGACAAGGAACCATGTTTGCGAAGCACCAAATACCTCAGCCGCCAGTTGTTGTGCTTCTTGAATAACGCCTTGGGGTGCAAAGAGATTATCTAAATCTGCTAATTCGGTTAAATCAGCGCGAAAGACAGCTTTACCAAGTAAATCGGCCAAAGGTTGAGAAATTCCCTCACCTAGTTTATGTCCTGGAGTGTAAAAAGGCGCATGAGGTCTTGCTGCATTAGCTTTTAAGGCATCTAATAAAGGTATTTGGTTTTGATTGAGCATTTTTGGGAAAACGAACCGTTAATGATAGAATCTTAAATCTGCTAGGGCATATTGAGTACTCCAAAAAACAAATGAGTACTCCAAAATAACAAATGAGTACTCCAAAATAACAAATGAGTACTCCGAAATAACAAATGAGTACTCCGAAATAACAAATGA
>NZ_JAVRCA010000032.1:0-90461 GCF_034530995.1 Nostoc sp. DedQUE04
TGTTGTTATATTCTCCCAGAATTTGTATATCTTCCAAAAGTGGATGCTCCCGTTCCGCTTACCCCATATCCCATTGTTCAACGTCTGACGACATCTAAATGTTAAAGAACTCAGTTTGGGCATTCCCCAGCACTCAAAGCTCCCGACTGCTCAACGTCTGACGACATCTAACTAATGTTAAAGAACGTGACGGCGGTGTTGATGACGGCATCAACACGTTTCTGCTCAACGTCTGACGACATCTAATGTTAAAGAACGTTTCGATAATCTGCTTGGCTCAACCAGAATATGACTGCTCAACGTCTGACGACATCTAATGTTAAAGAACGAAACAGCGTTCCTTCAACATTTATCTTTTTGACAACTGCTCAACGTCTGACGACATCTAATGTTAAAGAACAGATTTTTGGTATTTGTGTACGTAAAGAGCGCATACTGCTCAACGTCTGACGACATCTAATGTTAAAGAACAGCGATGGCTAAACATCTTAATCCATCAAGTCTTCTAGATAATCTTACAAGCACCTGTCATTAGGAGGCACTAAATTTGCAAAATTTAATGGGCTAGGCTAGCTTAACAACACCCAGAAGGCTTATTGTTGGAACTTTCTGAGGAATTGCAAGCATCCTTAATCATAATGAAAACGCTGAATTGCTGATTCAGTAGAGAATACCGACTTTTTATCTCTTTATGTCGGCTCAACAAGCAGGTATGCTTGTCAAAATCTAAATATCCTCATTTTTCAACTAGTTTGAATTGTAGTCCACGATAAATCCGGTGGTTGCCATATTTGGGACTCTTGAAGCTCATAACACTGCCAGCGTGTTCTCTTAGACCCAACATGGTCAACCCAGTAGGGTAAGGTTAGCGAACCATCTTCATCTGTAACTAACCACCACAAAGACTCACCATGATACTTCTCAGGTAAAAGGGTAACAGTATTGACTAGATCCCGACTTTCACCTAAACACAGTCCACCAAATCGATTAATAGAAGCTGGGTTCGCAAATGCCTGCTGCAAAAGTTCTGGTAAAGTAGGCTTTGCTTTGTCTGTTTTCACCCAAACTACAAACTCAACGTTCGTTAGTAACTCTTGGTAATCAGGTTTAGTATTCTTAGGGTCGTGGATATCTTTCGTTTTAAACCTGCGAAAAGTCCGAATTACAATAGATTTTTCTGGTTTGGACAAGAGCGCGATCGCTAATTGAGTTCCACAATGTTTATAACGATCTATCTCACCAATCAGAGAAAGCAACATCCCGTACACCGTAGAAGGTGGAGGTACTGGATACGTTTCAGCGTATTCTCTAGCACGGGATTGACGAAAGCAAGCAATAGGTACTTCAACTTTCAAAGCAATTGTCATCATGTTAATCGCTCCCCGATGACAACTGCAAATCTTCAGCAATGACCTGTTTTAATGCTTTGACCGCCGACTTCACTCCAGGAAACACATTTGCTCCCAAATCTTCTAAACCCTGAGAAATTAAGCCTCCAATCCATAATTCTTTGGGATCAATATCTCCTACCTCTACCTGTCGCACTAAGTTGGATACTGACATATTTCCCAGTTCGTCTTGCTCAAAGCAATATAGAAAACGAGGGGAAAAATCATGTGTCCACCGCAGTACAATACTTTCAGGGGAGAAATCATACAAAAAACGGGCATGATTTCCCGCCACTTCACCAATCGAAATCAAACCATCTAGAACAGCATGGATGCGAGATTTATCTTTGAGGCTATCGGGTGTTAATGCAAAACCATATTGATAACGAGTAGCATGAATCTCTGTGGCATAAAGAGAATTTCGTCCTTTTACTCCACTAACAGCATTAAAGGTAATGTTTCCCATAAAGGGTATCATTGATACTGCACGAGTAACTTCTAATACACCTCGTCTAGCAGTTATTTTTCCTTTAGGCTTTTGCTTTCCCTTACGTGGAGAAGTTTGCTTATCCTTACCTTTAGAACTTTTTTTGTTCTCATCTTGAGATGCTTCCTCGGCATCGCCTCCAGACTCATCTGACGCTTCCACTTTTGCTGCTTCAGCCTGCATAAATCCCAAAATATCATCATCAATAAAGCGAATATCATCAAAGTTGGGGTCTTGCAAAATATAATCTGCTACTGGTTGAGCGTTCTCATCCCAACGTCGATTCACCGGATAGCCAACATTTTGCCAGTAGTACCGTAATGCCCAACGAATCGCCTCAGATGAAACTGTAGTATGAACTTCACCTTTCCAATTCAATTTTTGTAAGGGAGTTATATTACCTTCATTTTCCCCACGATTATTAGCTGCGGTTCCATAGCTAGTCAAAATATTGCCGAATAAATGAAACATTTAAAATTGCCTATTAAATTCATGTTTTGTGTTTTATTAAGCAAAAAATGTGTAATTATTCACTATTAGAATCAGAGATTTCCAATATTTGTTTCTCAACCATATTGCTTTTTGGATAACTAGCAAGAGCAATAAAAGTTAAATCTCTGGCAACTTTCCAATCCATTATGCCAGAAGTTAATGGCAGTAATTCTTCCCAGTGTTTTTCTAAAATGGAAAGCTGACCTGCTCTTCCCCAGAACTCCGCAATAAATTTCCGAAAATTTTCAGCATTTGTACAACGTCCTAGTTGCGATAAAATACGTATATTCTCACGCTCAATTTGAGCATATTGACCTTCATTTGTTCGTCCATAAACTTTAGCGTATATTTTCTTCAATGCCTCATGACAAGCTTTAATAAAGAGTTTTTGACTTTCTAGATTCCATTCAGCGTTTTGAACCATTTTATAAACTCCATCAGTAGTAATAAATTTAAATAAACTTTTATTTTTAAAGATTGTATATAAATTAGCCCACCAAGGAAAGCCTTTTACTAAGTTATCGGCAATTGTTCCCGTAAACACATCGCTAATGATAATATTTTTATTTTTATATTTAATAATTTGGTACTTTGGAAAATAAATACGACTAAGCTTATAGATAAAATCTATTATTTCAGTTGCTTCTACCACTGCTATTTCTATGCGAGTTTTTTGCTGCTTTGACCAAACTACCGTTCCAAATAATATTACTTGGCATCGTTTGACTTGATTGGGTATAGCCAGTTCTATAATTGTTTCGCAAGTAAGGAATCTTAATGCAGCATCTCCTAAGCTAGATACATGGAAATCCTTGTAATCTAAGTTTCCCAAATTCCAGTATTCCTGGGCATAAATTTCTAAGTCAACCACTTCAGGTATAACTAAGGCATATTGTGTATGTTCCAGTTTCGTATGCGATCTCAAAATAAAATAGTGGCAAGCAACAAGAGCATATAAAAGAGCAAAAGCCAATTGTGGTTTCTCTTCAAACCTAGTTTCTTTTGTAAAAGCGACATGACGAACTACAGATCCTGGATATAGCCACCCTGCTACACCAATTGATTGTCCTAATAATTGACCTTGTTTATCACAGAGTTGTTTAGCAAAATGTTGATGAGCATAGGAAACTGCTTTCTTATACTCGACATCGATTTCTATACCATCAACTATTAATGACCAGGATTTACCGCCGTCAAATTTAAAAACCTGGTTATGTTGGAGAAACGTTCCTGTTATTCCCAAGTGAATATTAATTTGGGTTTCAATATTGATTAAATGCGTATTTAAGCCTGTCAGCGAAATTAAACCTTCTCCATTAATCTGAAAAGATTGCTTTAGCAGCCAGTCTAAAACTACGAAATCCTGCCCTTGCCATTCAAGGCTAATACTGCGAGGAGTCAGCAACCAAGTTAAATTACCAGGTCGTTCCGCAGGTATTGGGTATAGTTTTTCTAGTTGCTTGAGCGTCATCCACAGCCCTGCTATGCCAGCACGATGTATCCAAGTTATGCTTGGATCGCCCAAATTTAACTGAATTTTGGGGTTGACAACACTAGCTACTACGGACATCTTATTTATTTCTGGGAAATACTCTCAAACTTATATTGGGTAGTAGTTAAAAGCAGCTTTAACTTGCGTTTCTCTTTCTCTTCACAGGCACAAAAACGCCACAGCCCATCTTACGTTTTCCCCCAATGCCATATCTCAGCAATGTTAGCGAATCTTCATCGTTGAGATTAATGATTTCTAACCCAAAACCTACAATAGTAAAGCGTTTAATTTTGATACTTCTACGTTTTGGGCTACCATCAGTATTTTTGGTAATAAAGGCTTTCCCCTGGATACCCAGTTGTTCTAACTGACGCTGTGCTGCTGCTAAAAACGACTCTGGTTCTTGATAACCCTGGATAATCACTATACGCGATCGCAATCTCTCAGCTGGCTCAAGCAAATAAATTTCAGGAATCCCCAAGCGAATTGTATGCTTACCAATTTTCAGCGACTTCCCTGCTAACGGATAGATTAGACTGATTTTGTCCACAGGTAGGCGAATCTGAAGCCTGGAATTATCAGTCAGATAAACCTGACCATCCTCGCTGGGAATACCTGCAATAGTGTGAATACCCAATGTATTATCCATGTCGTGAACTTGGGATTGAAAATGAGCGATCGCAGAATACAACCCATAACCGTGATCCACAGGTATAGTCTGACCAATGATGCTAAAACGTAATTCAATCCAGGGTAACTTAGGCGTTAAAGTTTCTTTTGGGTAGGTTTGGGTTAAAGTTTCTGTTATGGGGGTTTGGGTAGGTAAGCTAAAATAGCTACTCATCTCTTTCACCATATCCTGTTGAACCAAACACACAAAATCTTAGGCTACTCATTCTTATTTCCTTAGAATACCCGATAGTTTTATATATAAGTTTTTATTAAGCGAAATTAACAATAATAATATTTTGTAATAAAAATGGTTTTAACTATAAAACTGCCAACTAATATCTACCTAAAAAAATTTTCTAGAGAGTTAGCTAGAAAATTTATAATTAGAATATGTATGATTCGGTCAATGACTGGGTTTATATCACAGGCTAGCAGGCAATTAGAAAAATATTTATCGGGATTTTTAATACAATTTTGATTAATAGTTTCAAAAAAGTCTTGTCCATAAAAGTTAAAGATAGATTTTGAAAAATCTTTCTCTTTAAATATAAATTTACTACCTGGAAAAAGTGTGATTAATTTTTTATTAACTAAATAATGCTTATATTGGCTGCGAAGCCAAGCTAAACCTTTAAAATCCATATTATTACTAATTAGCCACTCAACTTCCCTGGCTAACACTATTAAGTTTTGTAAAGTTCCTTCTGTATAATTTCTTGTGTTCGTATTGAGAATACAATTATCTGGACTTGCAGCATGATAGTGTGTGTTTCGCGTTTCGACAATAACTGAGCTATCATATAGAGCTGAATTATGAACAGAGCAAACCATTACACCAGGAATTTGGTGAAACCGATGCCAGTAACCTTCTCCAAATTTTTGCGTATCTTCTTCCATACATATAGGACAAAACTTGAGAAACTTTTTTGCTCTATCGGTAGAATTAAAAGCTACTTTAGCCATCTCTAAGATAGAGCCATTTAGTTTTTTCTTCATTGACTCTCTTACTACCCAAGCTTCCTGTGGAATTAGAAAAGCCGTATAAAAAGGGTATAAACTATGATTTTGAATTATATTTTCTACAGTCTGCTTTGAACGCAAGGGTAAGTTATTAACTAGATAATTTAAGTTACTAGGTAAAATAACTCTACATATTTGTTGAGAATAATATCCAAATAGCTCTATTTCTGTTTGCCTGAAACTTGTGTTACCACTCCTGATATGGTATCGAGCTAAACCACTATACAAAAGCTCATCAGGATAAAGTTGTGGAAAAAAACTGAGCATAAGCCTACTCAATATTGATAAAGTCTTGAAGTGGGTTTTTAATTATATCTGCTGCTTTTAAGTCTTGATAAGCAGGAATTTTTTTATTTTTGGCATTCTCGACAATTTGGCGAATATCATTACTCTGATATTTTGGCTTTGTTTTGCGTATGTTCGTCTTTGCAGTGCCTTTCTTAACTGGCTCGCCTTGCAAAGCATAAATATATGCTTCTTTTACTAACGAAGGAATATCTGCATTATCTTCATTAATTGCAAGAACTTTTTCAGCACACTCTTTAGCTACAGAAGGCTCTACATCTAACTTCACAAGTTCAACAATAATATGACGTAGCTTTACTGATTGATTTCCCCTGTTTTGCTGCTTACGTGCTAATCTACGAAATTCTTCTAAGTCCCTAGATTCAAGCTCAGACAAACACTTGTTTTTGTATTCTATAGCATCAATGGGAGCAATATCTTTGTATTTAATCATCCAATCCTGATCTCCTGACCTTATAGCATCCAGCATTGGTTTGACTAAATATAGTCCGTCTTTCGCTGATTGGTGAATTAAGTCAACAGTAATTTTCTCATCACCTCCGAGCGAAATTGCCCTCCATTGAATCATTTTATAGAGCTTGATAGCAATATCAATAATTCCTTGACACTCGTAGTAGAAAGCTTCGTTAATTTCATCAGAAAAATCAACAGGAGTTTTTGTCCACTGATACTCCCATATTCCCGTGAGGAAGAAATCCCAGTCATCATCTTGAAGCATTCTCTCCCAAATAACACTTCCTTGCCCTGTTCCTCTTCTAGCATTCCGAAAATTACCTTGTAAAATTGGAAAAGCCTCGTTTGTTCCCACTCGAATTACTGGAACTCCGATAGTGTTATCCATTTTGACTAAAAAATTTAATAAATCATCTCTATTCCTTCTTGCGTTCACCAAATTTTGCATTTCATCTATAACCAAAACTCCTAAGTGATGGGTATGAGCAATTTGGGCAACTTGAGCTAACATATAGTCTTCTGAATTACCTCTAGAACCAAATTTCTTGAAGTAGCTAGTTCCAAGAAGCCTGTCAACAGCAAGAAAAATATCCGTACATAAACCTTTCAAAGAGCGGGGACAATCAACTTTCAGCCAAACAATTTGGAAAGTAGTATATTCTGGATGAAGAATGACCTGCGGGTATAAAGACAAAATATTCAGCAGATTAGTTGACTTGCCCATTCCTGATGGGCCAATCAGTGTCAGCCCTGATGCAGAGGTAGGAACATAAACATAATTTTCCAATGTTTTACCGCCGCCATCTTTTATAGCATCATAGATTTGCCTTGACCTACGTGTATATTCTGGCTTCAAAATATTTCGAGCTATATAGCCTTGCATAATTAACACAGCAATTACCTTCTGTAGCTCGATTGTCTTATTCTGTGGATCAAAATATCTCGATAATCGTTCAATGCAATGAAATCTATACTGTGGCTCTAGCTCCGTCTCTACAGAATCATAATCAGGCACTTCTGTCACTTTTTCAACAAACTCATCTCTTGAAAGGATAGGAGGTAATGCCTGAACTAAGGGATTAATATTATATTCAGCTAACTTATGGTCACTATATTTAGCAATAGCAGCCCAATCACCATTTGGAATTTCAACCCATTCACACTCATTCTTTCCGTCCACGTTTACGCTCCAGTCGTTTCTGCTTAAGAATATCAAGATGATTAGGTCGCAACGATTTGGGTGGTTTTAAGCTTTCATTGTTCGTCTCTACAGCTTCTGTACTAGTTGGAGTTTCTGTTTTTGCTAGCTCAAATCCCTCATTTTCACGTCGTTTAGCCTTTTCAAAAGCCCTATTTTCTCTAATACCAGCAACTTTTTTGCTCTTACTTAATGGTTCATCCTGAGCCGCCTCTGTCATGTTTTCAGCTTTACTAACTATATGTTCTATATCTGCTATTAAATCAACTTTTTCTTGTAGTGTTTTACCTTGAGTTTTCTGCTGTTGTAATTCTTCGTAAGCAAGCATATACTCAATATCATAAAAGTTTTTGTTAATATATCTACCTTCTGGGTCAATAAGAAAACACTTTTCAAAATTTCTACCATCCTCTAATGGGAGGTAAATAAAATTAGGGTTCCTAATATCATAGGAAACTATTAACGATTTCTCTGATTTAGAGAGCATATTGCTTCTAGCTTTTTCAAACCATTGTTCCTTCTCTGCTTGAGCAAAGCTATAGTACATATCCTTGCCTCTGAGTTTAATGCCTTTAGCAGTGATGGTGGCTTTTTCAGTTGGCATTAGATTTAATTTGACAATATCTTCAGAAAAGCTTCTAAGTCTACCAGAGCGATTAGCGATACCCCACTTCCATAACTCTCTAGGGATAGGAGGTACATCATCAGCAATCATCGCTTCATCCCTCTCATATTCATTAAGAGGTTTATTATTGTGGAAAATAATTAAACGAATAATAATTTCAGCAAATTGGTCTATATCGAGTTTACTATCCAGTCGATAATCTCTTGCGCCTCTTTGTCTAAAATCTGTATCCACATAACCAGGTAAGAAAGGCTTTACATACTCATGAATTATACGAAAGTGCCTTTCGACTAAACCCTTCCAATCTGCTCGGTAGGAAGCTGCATTTTCGATACGAACATAAAGATTAGGGATTAATGGCTCTACAGCCATTCCTGCCAATTCTCCCCTGTCTCCTAGAATTGCATCTGGCATTTGATTACAAGACCATTGTTCTTCAGCAATATCAATGTTATATTCCTGACAAAGCATGACTTTATCTGCGGCTACATTAGTTAAAGCCATCATCGCTCCTATCCAAGACGGTCCCTCTAAACCGACATAAAAACCTGTTATCATTCGACTAAAAACATCAATAATTACGTATATAACTGGTCTACCAATTATCCAGTTACGATTGTATTTAGAAACTAAATATACATCTCCGACTGTAGCATCAATTTGATATCGAGAACCGGGGCCAATAGTTTCCATTTTAGAAGTTCCCAAAATAGCTCTATTTTCTAGAGCAAATTTCTTCGCTCCTATTCGAGATGTCAAAGTTTTTGTTACATCATATTGCTCAATTTGATACCAGTATTTGAATTGGGTAATTGTAGGTATTTTCTCAGTCGGAGTTAAAATAGATTTTCTAACACCATTCTCGTCATATCTGATTCCTTCTTTATAAAACTCCTTTACCATCGACTCGTAGGCAGTTGTAAAATAGTTTTCCTTTGGATTATTGTAAAATTTGCTAATAGCTATTCTAAAAATTCTCCTATCCTCTTCCGTGACATTGACCCCTTCACCAATTTCTGGGTCGTATGAATATTTTTTAGGTCTTCCTCTCTTTTTATTGGAATCTCCTCTAATTTTACCCTTACCTGATGAATTGATAAAATCAGGAATCAAAGCATTTTTTGTTTTTCCCCTTTGCCAAAATCGTCTCATGTATCCATAAACAGTTCTTTCTACTAATTTATCTTTTTCTCTTCCTTCGTTATAGCTTTTAATAACTTGCCTTACCAGAGAACCTCGAATATTCCTATAATATATTGAAGGTTCCTGGACAACTAAAGATGAAATTATTTCCCAAGCTTTATCTCTATACTCTTTATCTCTATATGTTAAATTTTCCTCACGAATTATTCTTGCCCAAGGGTCTTGTTTCTGCTTAAATGCAAGACCTTCAGACATAGCTTCTAAAATTTCAGATACTTTCTTCGGTTCTGGCAAACCTTTTTTAGAATTAACATCAAGAACAAAGGCAATAATATAACCTTCGTCGATCCAAATAATTCTTTCAATCAGTTGATTATTTCCATCTGATTCCCACTCGATAAGGTCATTGATAAATAAATTTTCATGCATCTTACTTACCAAGTAATTTTTCAAAATATAATTTTTTCGATAACTTTGCTGGAAGGACAAGCAGATATTTTAGTCTCCAACATATCTATAATGATTTTTTTTACGGCAATTAAATGCTTAAAAATATAAAGTGATGTACCAGACTTGATATTCATTTCTTTATCTAGAGCAGTAGTTACTCTATTTATTGCTGTATCATGTTCCTGAAGCCTGCATTTTAAAATAGTTGCTAGCTCATGTAATTGAGCAATATCCATCTCAGAATTTGCTTCTAATTTATAGGCAGAATGAATCCACTCAACATTTTCCGCTAATAGCCTTGGAATTTCATTTTCTGTAACAATTCCCCAGTCTATGCTTTTTGCTAAGTAGTACCGCCTCTCTAATTCCAATTTTTCAATTACTCGCTTTTTCTCTAGCTCTGTTGATTGCTTAACTGTTCGGGCAATCTGAACCTGCTTTCCATTCTGATTTACTGTAAGCATGAAATCAGTTGTTAAGACATAAGGAGTACCACTTTGTAGGTCTACAGGATACTTTATACCCATCTCCGTAGCAATACTCATCGCTAGGTCAAGGTCGTCTAGAGGGAATTGCTCTCTTGTATCTGTGACGACATCTGACCACTCAAATAAATAAAATAATCGTTTTTCTTGGTCTGACAAGAAATGATGTACTCGGTTGCTTTTCCAGCCAGGAGTCCTAGACGAGCGACCTTTCGAGGGAAAATCTTGGATTGTAATCCAGGGCTTATAGTCTTTACCACTCCCCCGCCCACGACCTTCTTTTCTATAGCGCTCAAATTTGGCTTGTGTCCATTCTCCTCTGCCTCTAACCATAAAAATAACCCCTGAGAGCGATCGCATATCTTCTTAATACAAGCGTACTCTGTAAAGGGTTATTGTTTAACCGAATTATTAATTGTTTAGCCGAATTATTAATTGTTCAACCGAATTATTCCTCCACACATGGATAAAATTTTGTAAAAAATATTACTCTACGGTAACACTTTTAGCCAGGTTTCTTGGCTGGTCAACATCTAAACCGCGACGGGCAGCAATGTGATAAGCCAATAGTTGCAAAGGTACAACTGTAAGGAGGGGAGAAAGTAATTCTTCCACATAAGAAACAGGGAGTAAATCGTTAAAAATTTCCCCAGCTTCGCCATCGTTGATGGGAGTCACGCCAATTAAGCGAGAATCTCTGGCTTTGGCTTCTTGGGCATTAGAAATAACTTTTTCATAAACACTCCCAGGGATTGCGATCGCAACTACTGGTACTTTCGCATCTAAAAGTGCGATCGGGCCATGTTTCATCTCTCCAGCCGGATACCCTTCAGCATGAATATAACTGATTTCTTTTAATTTCAATGCCCCTTCCAAAGCAATGGGAAAGTTAATTCCTCTACCCACAAAAATGAAATCTTGAGTTTCAGCAAATTCATGGGCTAGCTGTTCAGTTAAACTTTCCTGATTTGCCAAAGTCGCTTCAATTTCTTTGGGAATCTGTCGCAACCCATTAATAATTTGATCTAGTGTATCTTTTGAAACTGTCTGACGACGAGCTGCTAAATCCAATGCCAAAGCATAAAACGCCATCAGTTGAGCAGTAAAAGTTTTTGTCGCCGCCACCCCAATTTCAATTCCCGCTAGGGTACTGATGACATGAGGTACTAGATGACCAAGGCTGCTTTCAGGACGATTGGTAATGCCCAGTAGTCGCGCTTGATATTTGGGTTCTTTCCCTTGGCGACGTTCTTTTTCCATCGTCAAAGCTGCTAGGGTATCGGCTGTTTCACCTGATTGGGTAACGCCAACGATCAAGGTGTTAGCCGTCACGGGTGATGGTGCATAGCGATACTCAGAAGCGTAATGCACCTGAGTTGAAATTCCTGCTAATTGTTCAATTAAATATTTTCCAATTAATGCTGCGTGCCAACTGGTACCACAGGCGACGATCTGAATTTGTTCTAAATCGGTATATAAATCTTCAGGTAAACCAAGATTGATTGGCGATTCGGTAGATTCGGCTGGATTAAAGTATGCGTCTAAACTCGCTCTTACTACTCCTGGTTGCTCATGAATTTCTTTGAGCATGAAATGTTTGAATCCCTGCTTTTCTACCATTGCCGGATTGAAGTTGAGCAGCCGGGGTTGTTTTTTCAACCTGTCGCCAGCAAAATTGTAAATCTCAACGCCCAAAGGTGTGAGGCGGGCAATTTCGCCATTTTCCAGAGGTAGTACTGCACGGGTGTAAGAAACGATCGCAGGTGTGTCAGAGGCACAAAATAACTCCCCTTGACCAAAACCAATTACTAAAGGTGCTTGTTGGCGAACAACAATCAATTCATCGGGGAAATCAGCAGAAATAACTGCAAGTGCAAACGCCCCGCGCAAATGGTTAACGGCTTGGCGAACTGCGTCGATGAAGGGAGATGAAGGGGGAAGATTCTTTAAAAGCTCGGCTATTAGATGGGGAATGACTTCGGTATCAGTTTCAGAACGAAATTCGTGTCCTTTTGCTTTGAGTTCCTCGCGTAACTCGCGGTAGTTTTCGATAATGCCATTTTGCACCACTGCCACTCGCTTTGCTGTATCCAAATGGGGATGGGCATTATACTCTTCTGGTTTGCCATGAGTTGCCCAGCGTGTATGACCAATACCAATTTGGGCAGGGGTTTCTATTTGTTCCAGTTTAGAACGCAGGTTATGGAGTTTACCCTTTGCCCGCACACAATTTACCTCACCTTCCCAAACAGTGGCGATTCCAGCCGAATCGTAGCCCCTGTACTCTAGTTTCTCCAGTCCAGCTAGTAAAATGTCTGTCGCTGCTTGAGTGCCTATATATCCAACAATTCCGCACATTCTTCACGCCACTTTTTTTCAGGATGATTAAATCCAGTATAGTAGGTAGCATAAAGTGGACGTTTTGCAAAGAAAAAGGGAGTGATTTACTCCCCTACCACTAGTAGTTCGCCTTGGCAACGCAAGCGGGGAAAAGGGTAAGGGGGAAGGTGGGGTCCCCTCTGGGGATAAGGGGCAAGGGAAAAGGTTTTTTATCCCTTACCATGAGTCCCTTTAACCTTTACCCAACCTCCACCTAACATTTTTAGGTTGGCAGACTACTAGGTATTGTTATGGATTTTAGGTTTTTTTACAGCGGATTCGCCGTCAGCTTTTGACCTGACGGTACAAATACAACTTCTAGGATTTAGATACCCAGAGATTATATCCCCAATCTAAAATTGCGATTTCGTAAGGCGGGCAGTGTCCACTCTACGATCGTAAAGGTGCTTGCTATTGAGACAATTAAAAGTCTTGAGTGCTGAGTTCCGAGTTCTGGGTTCCGAGTGAAGAATCAAGAAATTGTGTTTCTGATTTACTTCTTTTTGTCTCAGCACTCAGCACTGGGCACTCAGCACTCAGCTTTTTAGTAAGCTAGACCCATACTGCGAGTTGTTTCAGCGCCCAGGTAAACCCGGATGCTCAAAAAGTCGGTGGGACAAGCAGTTTCGCAGCGCTTACAGCCCACGCAGTCTTCTGTACGGGGTGAAGAGGCAATTTGAGCAGCTTTACAGCCATCCCAAGGAACCATCTCAAGTACATCAGTAGGGCAAGCGCGGACGCATTGGGTGCAGCCAATGCAGGTATCGTAGATTTTTACGGTATGAGACATTGAAAAAACGGCTCCTTTCGAGTGTTCTTTTCTGCGAAAGAATCATAATCAACGCATAGTCTACCGCAGTGGTTGATAGGCCGTAATCAAAAGGCTACATAACTTTAAACAATGTAATAAGCACCGTTAAAATTTGCTTTTGCGAGATTATCCCTATTGACTGATAATCAGCAACATTATCAGAGCGTATTTCCCACAGTTACATACCATAATAGGGTTTAATCGTAAAGACAAATGAAACAAAATTAAAATTAAATAGGGACATCTCCATAATTTTAACTATGGGGATTTTGGTTAATAATTTGATTTTGCAATCGCCACATCTCCGTGTAAACGAAAACAGGTTGGCAATCTAGATTACGCAAAAACTTGTTTTCATTACTGAATAAAACTGCTGAGTGCGATGTAAATGATTAATTTCGAGACTGGGATCGCACTCAGCAATTTTTTTGCGATCGCTCACTAATAACTTGTATATTTAATTTTTTAGGCCTGGCAATTTCATAATATTTTTTCCTACATATCATTAGAGGATTTCAGAAATTGCAAACTCATCATTTATAGTAGCAATTTGTGTTTGAATATTTGGCAGGGTAGCGGTTAATTGCAGTTGTTCATCTAGATTTTTAGCATCATTAAAATTATCTTTTACATATTCCCTTTCTCGGATTTGTCGAACAATACTTTCTAACAACCAAAGTTGTTCTTCTACAGACAAGGCAAGGATAGAGCGCTCAATTTCTAGTAAATTCGATGAGATCATTTTACTTTTGATTCCTAGTCAGATGTATTTTTCAAAGATATTATATTCAGTCTATCTGGTTAACCTAGAGCATGGCCAATTCCTCATCATTTTCCCCACGCCTATCATTTCACAAATCATCGGAGATTGCTATAAATAACTAGAAAGCCGTTTTATTACTTTTTAATTAAGTATTACTGCTGAAGCAAAATGTACGCTAAACTGACTACATGAATTACGAAACAGCTAGGAAACTCCTCATAGATCAGACAATCACAACCGAGGAAAACCCAGATGCGCTGTTAACGCGTATGAAACAGGGCAAACCGCCGGTACCCGGTCAGATCACTTCGATTTTGTTGGCATTGAAAGTGGTGTTTGAAGCCCTCAAAGATGCAAAGAACGTAGACCGAGAACTGGCTTTAGCCCTTTATCAGTTAAGCATTAAGGCGCAACAACTATTTGGTGCAGGGCGTAAAGCCGGGGTTGATTGGCCACCACTACTCAAAGAAGATTTACTACGAATTTCCTTAGCAGCTGAAAGTATCTTTTCGGGTATATGGCAAACCTTAGCGACTATGGAGTTGGGGAAGAGATGAGGGAGAAATCAATTCAAAATTCAAAATTCAAAATTCAAAATTAAAGAACTTCTGCCTGCTACCTCCTGCCTCCTGCCTCCTCTTGTCGCCCACTAACGAATTTGCAGTTCATTTTCTAACTTGCCTAAATCAGTTTTGAGCAAAACGGTCATTTGACCGGTAAAAGCTTTGCCATTCTTGGGTTGGGCAACTTCCACCCAATATACATAGCGATCGCCTACTCGTAATTCTCCCTTTAAGGCTTCCCGAATCGGAGTTTTAGCCAGACGTGCGGAATTAACTACCTTCTGGTTGGGATATTGATACACAACTTGGGCGCGATCGTAATCTTGATAAATCTCCAAGCCATAAATCACCCGCAAGGATTCTTGGAGACGCGCAAATGTCATGCCGTTAATAGCATCATACATAGTAATGCGCTCAGTCCGAATTGTGCCCCGGTCTTTGGAAAACTCCACCCTACCAGGAGGCAATACCGACGCTTGAAAAGTGAATCGTTGGGCAGCAGTATCAGTCTTTTGCACAAATAATTGCTCCCCTCTCCTGGGGCGGAGTGTCGGATGTGCTTTAATCCAAGTGCCTACCTCTTCTGTACTTTGTCCTGGTAAAGCATTGGCTTGGGAATCAAAAAGCGTTCCCACACAGAGCCAGGGCACTAGAGAAAAAGGCAAAATTAAACAGTTAAGTAGAGATTTTTTGAGCATTTTGCTGTTCAGGATTTTTATAGAAATTTCCCCATTTGGGATTAACCATAGTCTTCCCGTTTTTCAGCAAAATTACTTCAATGGATTGTAGCGATCGCGCATCTAAGCCTTTATGGATCGCCGTAGGGGCTAAGATTGTACGGACAAGAAGATAAATTTTGGGACTGGGAGATTCAGAACTCATTATATTGGGTATTGGATTCTGCCTTTAAAGAAGATGACTATTGATGACAAATTAGTACTTCGACAAAACTTGATGGAAGTGAGAAATTCCATATTCAATATCTGCAAACTGAAGTACACCATAAGCTTTAGAATGAACGCTTGCTTGTAGCGATCGCACCACCCCAAAGTCTTCATTTAACACCCGCTCAAATTCCGGTCTAAATTCATCCTGCTTATAAGGAAATGCTTCAATCTGTGCTTTTGTTTGATAAATGAAAACCTCAAACTTAGTTCTTGTGGGAGATAAAGGAGTCAGCCGAAAAACTGAAACTTTGTCTCTTGCAGTATTCACCATCATATTAGGAAAGATGAAGCCCTGATACGATTGTCCACTTGGTTCTCCTGAAAAAGCGGGGTGATCTTTGACAAATTCATCATCTGTAAAAGGAACAAATATCTGATAGTGTCGCCCAGTTGAAGTGTAAATAATATTCTTCGGATCGAAACACTTTAAGCTTTGGGCATGAACAACTGACAAGTGATAACACTCTAGATAATTTTCAATGGGAAATTTCCAATTGGCTGGCTCTTCATAAAACCAACGATCGACCTGCTGAAGTTCCTGCCAAGAGTGCTGATATTGCTCTAAATAGGCTGAGAATCCGGCTAAATAACTGACTAACGATTCGCCTTCTGCTTCTGAGCAAATAAAGATAAAGCCGCCCCATGTCTCTACTCGTCCCTTAGCTAGATAGACAGCCGACTTATCTAAATTGGGAAAACACTCAGCGCGAGGTAAACCTTTAAGATTGCCTTCATAATTGAAGTTCCAACCATGATACGGACAACGCACCCGTTGACAATGACCCTGCCCTTGTAACATCAGCGCTCCGCGATGCGGACAAACATTGTGCATTGCTTGCAATTCACCATTATTATCTCGAATCACGAACATGGGCTGATCGCCAACTTGGCAAGTGAGATAATCCCCAGGATTAGGTAGATCGGATTCACGTCCTACAAACTGCCAGGTGTTACGCCAGATAGTTTGCTGCTCGTAAGCAAAAATTTGCTCGCTAAAGTAGTAATCACCAGGTAGTCCAAATTTTGGTTTATTACTATTAGGAGTTTCATCTACAAATGATGAATGCGTGAAGATATTCATAGTGTTAAGTTCTATTTAATCAGTGGTGTTGAGCGATCGCTGTAGTCAGAACAACCCCAGATGAGATTGCCTCTTGTGCTAATTCCTGCCACCAAGCTTCCATCGCATCGATCGTTGCCCGAAACCCTGCTGCAAACTCTCCAAATTGTTCGGGTTGGATATATGCTGCCAGAGATGTTCTCAAGCCCGCTTCATGTTCAATTTCCCACTCATCTAAATGTTTGCTAAAGAAATATTGCAAATCTTTGGGCATTGCTCCTTCCAGCAACCACTCTACAAGTTGCACGATCAGAGTTAATTCTGGAATTGAGGTTGCCTCGATCGCATAGGTTGCTCCCAGCACATTAGGTAGTTGTTGCTCAAATATCGATTGCACAGTTCTTAACAATTTGGATGTTGCGATCGATGGCGTTGCGTTCTTCACAGGAACATTCAGTCCTTGTTCTAACCCTTCAGCTAAAAGCGTGTAATGAGAAATTCCTTGTGTACTTTTACCCATCTCTTCAGCAATGTTTTCTTTGAGTTCTTGGGCTACAATGTCCCATTCTGCTACCAGCGCTTTCTGTCTTGCTAATTCTGTGAAACCCACCAACTCCTTTGGAAAAATCGAATATTGCTGCATGATATAAGCAATCTGAGCAAAGCTTGCTTGACTCAGCATTTGTGCAACAGGATTTTTTGTAATACTAAATGCCAGGTAATCCTGAGCGAGCAGTTGATTTAGCTGCTGAGTTAGGCAATCGAATGTGTTCACAATTTTAGTCCTTTCAAGAGTTGAAGTAGTGTCGGTCGATTTGTCTCAAAAGTTGGTGTGAATATAAAAAAGGTGATACTAGCGGCAATATCAAAACCAAGCAAAATTGATACGTAAAATTAATACGCATTTCACTAGCCCGATCGCCAAGTATTTCTGAATACAGCTAAGACAAAATTGATACTCAGTTAGCTTGGTTGATTACCAAAGATTTCTGAATACCGATATCAGGTCTGAAATTGCAAACAGTTAATTTATGAAGTTTTTGGCATTCTTGATTGCCAGATTTGGTTTTTGGAATTCAAAAACCTTGAATTTTTATTTCTACAAATATTAAATCATTATAAACATTAATACTTCATTAAGATTATTTAAGTAATGTTTAGCTACTGAAACATTTTTCAAATGGCATTATTAAAGTAAACTTAATTACTAAGTATTGATATTTAGTAAATCACATTAAATATCCCAAATAGCAGGACAAAGATGTATTTATCTTGTTCACAGAAGCAAGGAATGAGCTTGATTGAGGATAAAGTTCGGGAAGATGAAGCACAAATTATCTTAAAAATAGTATAAATACAACTAAGTGATTTTTCTGGTATTTGATAGTATGAAGTTTGTGATGGGTAATCTAGGTTAAGCCAAGACTTGAGCGAACCAAGATTTACCACTTATGAAGATACATCCGTCTAGCAAAGTCCGTGCATTTTCATTACACCTTGTTCTGATCGTTCCTTTCGTATTGCAAGTTTTTGGCATCGTGGGACTGGTTGGATATGTGTCATTTAAAAATGGCGAGAAAGCGGTGAACGATCTGGCGGATCAGTTGATGGAACGAACTAGTGGTGAAGTAAATCAACATTTGGATGCTTACCTGTCGATTCCCCATAAAGTTATCCAGTTAAATGCGGATGCAATTAATATGGGATTGCTGGATGTGCGCGATCGCCTCAAGGTTGGTAAGTATTTCTGGCACGAAATGCAAGCCTATGACCTAACCTTTATCAGCTTGAACCTAGCAACTGGAGAAGGAACTGGAGCCGGCCGCTACGATGGCAAAACAGTGACAATCGATGATAACGCCATCAAAACTCCAAGTCTGCCGAAAAATACGAAAACTTACTTAACAGATAATCATGGCAACCCAACCAAAGTGATGACAACCAGTACTTGGGATACCGTCAATGAACTTGCCTATACTGAACCTGTGAAAGCCGGAAAACCTATCTGGGTTCGCATTTATACTTATTACGATCCTGCTTATCCCCCCTATATTGTGGCATCGGCAGGTCGTCCGATTTATGATGCCAGCAAAAAACTGATTGGTGTTGTCGGGGCTGAAATTCACCTGTTGAAACTCAGTGAATTTTTACAAAAATTAAATGTCAGCCACTTTGGACAAGTTTTTATTATGGAGCGTGATGGTATGTTGGTTGCCAATTCTGCTCAAGAAAAGCCTTTTACTGTAGTCAATAACCAAATTAAACGCCTGAAAGCGATCGACAGCCCCAATCCGGCGGTACAAAACATTGCCAAGCAGCTTCAGCAACGCATTCCAAATTTCCAGTCGATTACCAATACCCAAAAACTGAAAGTTAATGTTCAAGGGGAAAATTTCTATGTGCATATTGTACCTTGGCGAGACCAACATGGTTTGGACTGGTTAGTGGTAGTTGGTATTCCGGAAAAAACTTACATGGCGCAAATCCATGCCAACACCCAAATTAGTATCCTGCTGTGTTTTGGGGCGCTGATAGTAGCAACAACGATTGGCATATTTACCTCGCGTTGGATTGCCCATCCTATCTTGCGCTTGAATCAGACTACCCAGGCAATAGCATTTGGTGATTTACAACAGACACTCGAAGAAGGGAATATCAATGAACTCAACACTCTTGCTCACTCTTTTAATCACATGGCAGGACAATTGCGCGAATCCTTTGTGGCTTTAGAAAATAGTAATGCAGAACTAGAAGCGCGAGTCGAACAACGGACTGTTGAACTGAAAACAGCCTTGAGTGAATTGCAACGTACCCAAGCACAAGTAGTTCAAAGTGAAAAAATGTCTAGTCTGGGTCAACTGGTAGCAGGTATTGCCCATGAAATCAATAACCCAGTCAACTTTATTCACGGCAATCTTACTTACTTGGATGAATATACTGAAAACTTGTTACAGATGATTTATCTCTACCAAGAACGCCATTCTAGTCACGATCCAGAAATTCAAGCATTAGCAGAGAAAATCGATCTAGAATTTCTTGTGGAAGATTTACAAAAGATGCTGTCTTCGATGAAAATGGGGACTGAAAGAATTCGTAATATTGTGCTATCGCTGCGAAATTTTTCGCGTATGGATGAAGCGGAATTTAAGACAGTTGATATTCATGAAGGTATCGAAAGTACACTCTTGATTCTGCAACATCGCCTTAAAGATAAACCAGACCGTTCAGCAATTGAAGTTATTAAAGATTATGGCAACTTGCCGCAAGTAGAATGCTATCCTGGTCAACTCAATCAAGTATTGATGAATATTTTGGTAAATGCAATCGATGCCCTTGATGAAGCAGACATCAAGCGTACCTCTCAACAGATACAAGAAAATCCCAGTCAAATTACTATCCGCACTTCAGTGGTTGATTCACAATCAATAGAAATTGCGATCGCTGATAATGCACAAGGAATGCCAGAATCGGTTCAAAACCGGATCTTCGATCCATTTTTTACTACCAAACCCGTAGGCAAAGGAACAGGTATGGGTATGGCAATCAGCTACCAAATCATTACGGAAAAGCATGGTGGGAAATTGCTATGTTTTTCTAGCCTTGGGCAAGGCACTAATTTCATAATTCAAGTGCCTATCCGCCAACAAGCTCCTGAAGGCGTCGTCAAAGTATAGACTGTTAATATCTCCCTGCCCCTCTGCCTACAAAGCGATGGGATTTTTTTTGAGTTGGAAGTCCCTTACGCGTAAACATAGCCCAAAGTAGGCATCACCTGTTCAAAGATTATGTTTACAACGCCAATTTTCAGCAATATTTAAGTATAATTGCTTGTTGATAAATTATCTCCGACATTAAAATCTTACGAATAGATTCAAATAAATAAGCATAGAGGAAAAAGTTATGGCTTTGAGCGTCACACTAGAGATCGGCAATGATGTTGCTAAAATCACTTTGTCTGGAGAATTAGATGCAATGACTGCACCCATTTTCAAGACAGAGGTAGAGAAAGCAGCAGTTGAGCATCCAAAACACCTCGTGTTGTTGATGCAAGACTTAGAATATATGGCCAGTGCGGGTCTGCGGGTACTCATTTTTGCTAAACAAACAATAGATGCTAATGCAAATATTTACATAGTTGCTCCGCAAGAAATGGTCTTGGATACACTCAAAAAAACTGGACTTGACCAAAGCCTACTTATAGTTGATGAATATGATGCTGCTTCCTGAGAAACTCAACTAGTTACTACCAAAAAAACAAATTTACGCTGGCAAAAACTCTAATCTGCACAAGCATCAACTAGGTAGGCAATAGCATCGTCTGCAAGTGCCGCGATCGTTTCCTAACTGAGTGAAGGCTCAGAAAATATAAAATTCAAAAACATGTTTTTCTGAAACCTTAATGCCTCAACCATAAAAACACCTGGAAACACCGATGCTGAAGCTACAGCATTAATTTCTTCGAGTTGAAATACCCCATAGCGATCGGAAATGTTAACTAAACCAAGCTTAGTGACTCCAACACTTGCCAGTACTTGATTTAAGAGCATCCCCTTCGTTGCCACTGCCAGTCCAAACGCTAGTATCATACTAAATAGATCGTTGCGCTGGATATTCGTAGCGATTTGTTGTTTCACATCGCGTGCTAAATCCCAAAAGGACATACTTGGTTTTAAGGTATGAAATGTAACAGTAAATGAAGCTAATGACCCCATCTGCTCATCACTAATTATTGGTTACGTTAATTAAGAGACAATTTATAAAGTAAATTTTTAAACTACAAGACAACGCAGTATGTATTCGTCGTGAGAAGTTAAGGTCAAGCCTTTTAAAATAATTTGTTCTTTAATAGATAGTTTTGGTTTACGACCTCCTCGTATAACAATAATTTTCACTTTTTTCAATTCTAATAAAGCTTGTTTTTCATGATACAATCATTGGGTATTTAAAATTAATTGTTGTAATTGTTCATACTCCCAACTAATCAAAAACTTTGTTTTTTAGGATTGTCTTCAAGATAATTAAGTATGTTGCTCATATTTTTGTGTAAAAAGATTCTCTAAGATTTTTATATATTAGAATGATACTATTTTAAAGATATCTACTGTTTGGACTTTGGACAAAAAGAAGATAGTTCGCAAGTGTTCTTTCCCCTCTGCTGGCTACGAGGAAAAGTTTGTGTAGCGCACCACTAGAATTATGGCGATCGCACATAGCAATAATGCTCATAGATGATGGCTTTTATTCCAAGTGAATTATCAACTTTAAGCTTGGGGAATTGGCAGTGAACAGAAAAAATCAAAAGTCAAAAGGAAATAGTCCGTTGGTAAGGCAGTACGTTGGCGTTAGCGTTAGCGCAGCGTTAGCGAGTCATC
This sequence comes from Nostoc sp. DedQUE04, assembly GCF_034530995.1. NCBI lineage: Bacteria > Bacillati > Cyanobacteriota > Cyanophyceae > Nostocales > Nostocaceae > Nostoc > Nostoc sp. DedQUE04. Next base: position 22,107 of record NZ_JAVRCA010000032.1, read on the forward strand.
GAGCGTCAGCGGTAGCGAGTCATCGAGCGTCGGTAATTGCGCACTTGTACTCCTTTGGGGAAGCAAGCTACTTACAGCGTCTTTGTCAGCAAAAGCAACTGGTGTTTAGAAGTCAGAATGCTGCATTGCCGATCGCGCTCACCCTATGCTTCTGGTTAGGGAGCATTGCTGCCAAACCCGTACTTGGACAATCGATTGTTCCAGCTAATGATGGGACGGGGACAGTTGTAACTCAAGAGGGTAATCGCATCGATATCCAAGGAGGTAAACTTTCTGGCGATCGGGCGAATCTATTTCACAGCTTGGAGAAATTTGGACTCAATCAAGAGCAGATTGCCAATTTTCTCGCGAATCCCGATATTCACAATATTCTCACACGAGTTGTCGGTGGAGATCCTTCAACCATCAATGGATTGATTCAGGTAACTGGAGGAAATTCCAACTTATTCATTATGAATCCAGCAGGAGTCATTTTTGGGCCGAATGCCCAAATTAACCTTCCGGCTGATTTTACAGTAACGACTGCTACAGCAATTGGTTTTGACAATCGTTTTTGGTTTAATGCAGTCGGTAAAAATGATTACTCCAATTTAAATGGTAATCCCTCTGGGTTTGCCTTTGATTTCGCCAATCCTGGGACTATTATCAATGCTGGTAGTTTGTCAGTTTTAGAAGGATACAATCTGGCTTTAATCGGTGGAAGTATTATCAATACGGCTACATTGAGCGCACCTGGCGGCAATATCACTCTTGCAGCAGTACCGGGAACAAACCTGATTCGGATCTCTCAAGCAGGAAACCTGCTGAGTTTAGAGCTAGAACTACCAAGAAATACAACAGACCAACACCTAGCAATTAACCCTCTGGATTTGCCAACGCTGTTAACCCAAGGGGCTAAGGGACTAAATCTGGGTGTAAGACCTAATTTAGATGCTGGCACAGTACAGTTAACACGATCTGGTACAACTATCCCAACTGCCGCAGGAACTACGATCGCTTCTGGAACCCTAGATGTTTCCAATACAGGAGTTATGCAGACAGGTGGTACAGTAAACGTCTTGGGCGATCGCGTCGGATTGATTGGTGCTAACATTAATGCCTCTGGCACATCTGGTGGCGGCATCGTTCGGATTGGGGGAGATTACAAAGGTCAAGGTATCTTCCCCAATGCCTTACAGACATTTGTTAGCAGCGATTCAGTAATTAATGCTAACGCCCTGCGAAACGGTGATGGCGGTCGGGCGATCGTTTGGTCAGATAATAACACTCAGTTCTTTGGTAAGATCGACGCCATCGGCGGGCTTAATACTGGGAATGGCGGGTTAGTAGAAGTATCTAGCAAGGGATTGCTCTTATTTCAAGGCTTAGTTGATTTGCGATCGCCTGCGGGAGAAGTCGGCACGCTCCTGCTAGATCCGACTGATATCACCATCAGCAGCGCGATGGATACCGCCAGTATGACCTTCGGTAGGGGGATATTTGCTGACACCACCACAACCTCTTCTAATCTCAACTCGACTAGGCTACAAAATCAACTAGCTTTGAGTAATGTTACCGTTTCGACAACATCGGGTTTGGCTGGTAAAGGAGATATTACAGTCAGCAATCCAATCTCCTGGAGTAGCGGTTCTTCGTTGAAATTAGCTGCCGATCGCAATATCAACATCAATGCCAACATCGGCACAACGGGTACTGCCAATACAAATCTAACGCTAGAAGCTAATAACAGTATTTTTATCAACTCAAATGCCAAGCTAACAGCCAGTGGTGTGGGGAAGTTGGATGTCACCCTCAATGCAAATCGAGACGGTATCAATGGAGGAGCGATCGCTATCAAAAGCGGTGCTGCGATCGATTCTAATGGAGGCAATATAGTTCTGGGCGGTAGTAGTAACCCCTTAAACGAGCCAGCACAAGGAACAGCAGCAAATCCCATTGGAGTCAGCCTTAATGGAGCTACTCTCAACTCTGGAAGTGGCAATATTTCAATTAAAGGTCAGGGAAACAACGCTGATGCGAGCGAGCAGAAAGGCATTTTGCTGAATAATAGCAGCATCATGGCTGAAAATGGAGATATCAGCTTAACAGGCATAAGCTACGGGAATGGAAACAATAACAACGGGATTCAGCTTAACAATAGCCTGGTGAGTTCCACTGGTACTGGGAGGATTACACTCCAAGGTACTAGTAACGCCAGAGGAGGTAGGGACAACGACGGCATTGAAGTAAACAGTAGCGCCATCACCGCGACTAAAACGGGGACAATTGCTCTAGAGGGGATTGCCGGAGTCGGGACTGATATTAGTGAGGGGATATATATCGGTCGCAATTCCAAAGTCAGTTCAGCCAATGGAAATATCAACCTCACGGGTACTGGCGGTAATGGAGCGGGAAATCGTAACTTCGGCATTTTACTGGAAGACGGCGCAGAAGTGGAATCGACGGCAACAGGAAATATAACCTTAGAAGGTGCTAGTAGAAACAGCACAGAAGGAATTAGCATTAAGAACAGTTCGATTAACCCCACTGGAACAGGCAGCGGTACGATCGCCCTCACTGCTGATGAAATGAACTTCCTTGGCTCCACCCAAATCAAAGGTACTGGTATCCTTCAGTTGCAGCCTCGGACTCCTAGCTTAGGCATTACCTTGGGTGGCAACATTAACGATGCCCGTTTAAATCTAAATGCCAGTAAATTAAACACCTGGCAAAATGGCTTTTCTCAAATATCGATCGGGCGAGATAACAGCAGCGGTAGCATTACCTTGGCAGGTGATGTGACTTTCAACGATCCGGTTACTTTGCGATCGCCCTTTGGCTCAGGTTCCATCAATACTAGTGGATTTCAACTCACTGGAGCTGACAATGCCACCCTTAACCTGCAAGCCAACCAAAACATTACCACTGGCGATGTAGTAAATCAAGGTCGGGAAATTAGAATAACCAGTACCAGTGGCAATATCAATACCAGTGCGGGAACTCTCAATACTAGTTCTACAACTGGGAATGGAGGAGCGATCGCTCTCGAAAGCGGCGATGCCATTTCCACGGGCAACCTGAACAGCTCAGGAGTTAACGGTGGTGCCATCATCGCCAAAGCTGCCACCAATATTACCACTGGCGCAATTGATTCCAGCAGTAGTTTCGGCAACGGTGGCAATATCACCCTTGACTCCAGCCGTGACATTCAAGCTACCCAGATTAACGCCCAAGGTGGGAAAAACGGTAGAGGCGGTGACATAGATATTACCGCTAGACAATTTTTCCGAGTCACAGACACCTTCACCGACAGCAACAGCAGTCTGGCTAGCATTTCCAGCCTTGGCGGTAACAGTGGCGGAGACATCACGATCCGGCATGGGGGAGGCAACTTAAATCCGTTTCAGATTGGCAATGCCTCGGTAAATGGTACAGCTGGTGCGATCGTTGGCGGGAAAATCTCTATTATCCCCCCTCCACCTGCAACTGAGACTCCACTTGTTAATTTTAATCCCGTCGATCTCAGCAATCCCTTCCCTGTTACGCAGCCACTACAAGTAACCTTTGCCTCCACACCAGCAACTGACACCAACCTACCAGAACTGGAGGAAGCCTTCACCAAGACCTTTGAGAACCATTTGGGCATCAGCAATGCCCGCATCAAAACCCTAAAAGAAGCTCAGGCTATATTGCGCCGAATTGAACAAGCCACTGGCATTAAACCTGCCCTGATTTATGTCTTATTTCAACCCAAAACCGAGCAAGACTCCAAATCTCAACCAGAGGAGACTGTTAAGCAACCACAACCTATCTGGGAGTTCAATTCTCAAAGTTTGGAGCAGCGCCGACAGCAAGTACAACCCACTACGCAACAAGCTCAAGGTAACTACCAGCTCGAACTAGTGATGGTCACTTCCTCTGGAACACCAATCAGACGGCAGATTAAGGGAGCGACGCGAGAGCAAGTCCTCAAAAACGCTCAAGAATTCCAAGCAGCTATCACTAACATTCAACGCTCTCCCCCATATCTAGCTTTGGCTCAAAAGCTCTATAAGTGGCTGCTTGGGCCTTTGGAAAAGGATTTACAAGCTCAAAAAATCACGAATCTCAGCTTTTTGATGGACGCGGGTTTACGCTCCCTGCCCATCGCCGCCCTGCATGACGGACAAGGGTTTATTGTGGAAAGATACAGCGTTGGTCTTATGCCCAGCCTATCACTTACTGACACTCGCTATGCGGATGTGAGAAATCAGCAAGTCTTAGCGATGGGAGCCGATCGCTTCCCCGATCAAAAGCCTTTACCAGCAGCTTCAGTAGAGTTGTCTTTAATCGTTAGTCAATTGTGGTCTGGTAAGTCTTTCCTCAACGAAAACTTCACAGTGGAAAAGCTCAAACAAGCCCGCGCTTTACAGACGTTTGGTATTGTCCATTTCTCTACCCATGCCAACTTTCAGCCTGGTAATATCAATAAATCCTATATTGAGTTTTGGTATAGCAAATTACTAATTAGCCAATTGCAGCAGTTGAAGTTAAGTCAGCCACCAGTGGAACTATTGGTTTTGAGTGCCTGTCGTACAGCATTAGGCAACCCAGAAGCGGAGTTGGGATTTGCAGGTTTGGCGGTGTTAGCAGGAGTGAAATCAGCGATGGGCAGTCTATGGTCTGTCAACGATGAAAGCACAATGGGACTAATGACAAGTTTCTACGAGAAATTGAAAGAAACTCCCATCAAAGCCGAGGCTCTACGGCAAGCACAGGTAGCGATGCTCAAGGGCCAGGTGCGACTAGAGAAGGGTCAGTTGGTAACAGCGAGTCAGAGTTTTCCTTTACCGCCGGAGTTAAGACAAATAGGAGACAAAGAATTTGCTCATCCTTATTATTGGAGCGGTTTCACGCTCGTCGGCAATCCCTGGTAAGGGACTTCCAGAAAATAAATTATCCAATTAACTGGGAGCGGAATGGCACGCTTGTAAAGCCCAAAGACTTATTGTACCCTCGTTCCCAGCCTGGAGGCTAGGAACGAGTTCCAAGAGGCTCTGCCTCTTGACTCAGCACGGGCTAAACTTTAGCTATCCGCTAACAGCACTCAAGTATACTTCTGAAAAGACTGATTTACTGCTTCAAAGATTTACATTCAATAGAAGTCTTTACGTGGATCATGAATTTACCAAAATCTTTTCTGTTTTTAGCGATCCTTGTTAGCGCACTTTCTCCCACCATTGTCACTTTTGCTGGCTTGCCATCACGGCGATCGCCATCCAACGTGGAGTGGAAAGTCAGTCTCAAATTCCCACCTGTAGATGACCGAGGAGCGCCCTCTCAAACATTGGGTGGAGGAACGCGTGGCTCTTCTTGTATCGATGAGAGAGGAATACCGATAACGCCTTTGATGCCGTCAAAAAATAATTTTGGGAAAACGGTTGCAGCCAATCCAACACTATATTGGTACATTCCTCAAAATACTGCCCAATCTGGAGAATTGGCTTTGACAGATGAAGCTGGCAATCAGGTTTATCTGACAACTTTTAAACTGCCTAGTACTCCTGGCATCATTAAACTGGAATTACCAGCAAATGTTTCTCTCCAAATTGGCAAGTATTATCGATGGTACTTCACGATGATTTGCGATTTTCAAGACCGCTCTCAGGATCAATTTGTCAAGGGATTACTCCAGCGTACTGAAGTAAGTTCATCCCTGAAAAATCAGCTAGCTGGGGCAGGACTTCTGGAACAGGCAAAAATTTATGCAAAGTCTCAAATTTGGCAGGAAGCACTGAATACCGTTGCTCAATTGCGCCGCCAGAAGCCAACTGAATGGGAAGAACTTTTACAATCAGTCGGTTTAGAGGCGATCGCCAAAGAACCTTTCCTTGACTGCTGCACGAGCGATCCCTAACCTCAGTACAGCTAAATATCAGCAAAGTTAAAACGGCTACTTTGCTACCCGGAAAAATTAATTTTGGTACAAACAAGATGATCTGGAGAAAGTGGAAAAAGCTACTGTGGCAATGGCGCGGTGTTTTGATTACTACTCCTAGTGTGGCTGGTGTAGTCATCTTATTACGCTTTGCTGGTTTAATGCAGCCTTGGGAGTTGGAGGCTTTTGATGGATATATGCGTCTGCGACCCCAAGAAGCACCCGACGATCGAATTGTCATTGTGGGAGTAAATCTTGCAGACATGAAAAAAATTCGTCAGCCAATCGTTCCAGATGGTCTGTATGCTCAATTGTTGCAAAAATTAAAAGCCAGGAAACCACGAGCTATTGGTTTAGATATCTACCGCGATTTACCTGTAGAACCAGGACATCAAGAATTAACCAAAGTATTTACATCTACCCCTAATTTAGTCGGGATTCAAAGAGTGGTAGGAGATAACCAACGCGAGCCAATTGACCCGCCACCAGCACTCAAAGATAAAGGGCAAGTAGGTGCAAATGATTTGGTTTTAGATCCAGATAAAAAGGTAAGACGCAGTTTGCTCTACTTAACAGATAAAAATGGAGAGACTATTTACAGTTTTGCATTATATTTAGCTTTACTTTATCTCGATGCCGAAGGTATTGCACCCCAAACTTCTGGACAGACAAAAAATTGGCAGTTAGGAAAGACAAGATTTATCCCTTTTGCTGCTAATGATGGTGGCTATGTGCGAGCTGATGACCGTGGCTACCAAATTTTAATAAATTACAGGGGGCCAGCCAAACGCTTTTCTACAGTCACGATGACAGATATTTTAGAAGACAAGGTACCACCAGAATGGGGACGCGATCGCATTATTTTGATTGGTAACGTCAGCGAGAGTTTTGAGGATTTATTTTTCACTCCCTATAGTAGTGATTTGTTGACTTCTCCCGAACCTATGCCTGGGGTAGAGATTCACGCGAATATGGCTAGCCAAATTATCAGTGCAGCTACAGCAGGTCGCCCACTAATTAAGAGTTGGTCGCAGCCAATAGAAATAGGATGGATTTTTTTGTGGTCTTTTGTGGGTGCAAGTCTAACTTGGCAATGGCGATATGCAGGTGGGATAAAATTTTTATCCTTCCAGAAAATAACTAGCCCAATTTTGGCAGCAGGTGTGCTATTGGCTAGTACATATACAGCCTTTATCGCCAGTTGGTGGATACCTGTAGTACCACCATTATTAGCATTGTTGGGATCTGCGATCGCCATTACAGTCTACATCGCCCGTACTGCTGGAGAAATTCGTTATACATTTGGGCGTTACTTAAGCAAAGAAGTAGTCACTACCTTATTAGAAAGCCCAAAAGGTTTACAGCTTGGGGGCGAACGGCGTAAAATCACCATACTCGTCTCCGATTTAAGAGGATTTACCAGTATTTCGGAACAATTACCCCCGGAAAAGGTTGTTCAAATTCTCAACTTTTATTTAGCATCAATGGCAGATATCATTACCCAATATCAAGGAACCATTGATGAGTTTACAGGCGATGGTATTTTAGTATTGTTTGGTGCGCCTACTGCCAAAGAAGACGACACTATAAGGGCTATTGCTTGTGCGATCGCTATGCAGTTAGCAATGATGAGTATAAATGAAAAGATGCAGCAGTGGAATCTGCCACCATTAGAAATGGGAATAGCTGTCAACACCGGCGAAGTTGTTGTTGGAAATATTGGTTCTTATATCCGAACCAAATATGGTGTAGTCGGTGGCCAGGTGAATCTCACCTATCGTATTGAATCCTATACAATTGGAGGACAGATTGTTATTTCAGAATCGACATTTAAAGAAGTAGAGTCAATTGTTAAAATCTGTGGACAAAAGCAAGTACAAGTAAAAGGAATTAAACTACCGATAAATATTTACGAAGTTAGCGGGATTATTGGAAAATACAATCTCTTTCTAACTCAAGAAGAAGAAAGATTGCTACCCTTAGCTGAAGCAATACCAATAGAATATACAATTTTAGATGAAAAGCACATTGATAAAACCCTTTTTCAAGGCAATTTAGTTAAACTTTCCACAAAGGGAGCCGAGGTACGTCCCAAGGATATAGAAAAAGATGTCATCCCTTCTTTATTCAGTAATATTAAATTAGTTTTATCACCAAATTATTCAAAAGAATTAAGCGCTGATATTTATGCTAAAGTTTTAGAAAAACCAATAGAAGATGGGTTGTTTTATATCTACTTTACTACTAAAAGTTCTGAGATAAAAGCAATTTTTAGTAAGATTTAAGTAGTTGGGATCGGGCAGGAAGGAAGAGGATTTTAGCCTCGTTCATTGTTGGGAAAGGGCTAAAGGATAAGAGTTAAGGGTTCTTTACCTTTTCTCCTTCCCCCAAAACCCGACAAGTATTGTCTGCCGGCCTACTTAACGCTACTCTTAATCAAGCAGACATTCAATGATAGCAATAAATCTACCAAACTGTAAGCGTTTCGCGTCAGCAATATCGCATCCATCAGTTCAAAAGTTGCATCATACGCTCTACCTGAATAGTTATACGCTGCTTAATGAAATTCTTCTAATTTGGCACGTTTAATATTGGCAGATGAGAGTTGATGGTTAAACTCTGGTGATTCTGCTAAAATTAAAGTATACTCCATTGTCCTACGCAAAAAATAATTTATGCATATAATAATCTCCCTTTTGTTAGGTATATAATCATACAAAAGATAGAGATGTTAACTTATTTAATTTAATTATTATTAACAAGATATAAAGAAATATTACAGAAAGGAGTCGGCTATTAGCATCCAATTATTAAAGAATGTCGTCATCCCAAAATGGCATAGTTCCAACATTGCTCTGGATCTCAAACGTGCCGCAGAAATTGCGGATTATTGTTTAAACAATGCCACTGCAATCGATTGCAATACTGCTTTTCCCAAGCAAGAGTTTGAGCTAATTGCTAAGGCTGGGTTATTGGCTGCACCATTAGCGAAAGAATTAGGCGGATGGGGTGCAGGAATTGATGCTAATGTTACCTACGAGCTTTTAATGCTATTAAAGCAGATAGGGCATGGCAATCTGGCAGTTGGGCGAATTTATGAAGGACATATCAACGCCCTACAACTGATTCAGACCTTTGGTTCGATAGAACAGATCGCAAGCTGCGCTGATGATGCCCGCGATCGCCAGAAAATATTTGGCGTTTGGAATGCTGAAGCCTCTGATGGTGTGAAGATAATTCCTTGTGAGAATGGGCGTTATCGGCTGGAAGGTTCTAAAACGTTTTGTAGTGGTACTGGCTATGTTGAACGTCCTTTCGTGAATGGAGTATTGCCAGAGGGCGGTTGGCAAATGTGCATTGTGCCAATGGACGAAGTGACAACTCTTAGCGATCCCGCTTGGTGGCAACCTTCTGGGATGCGAGCTACTGCTAGTTACAAAGTGGATTTTAGCGGTGTCGAGTTGGATCGGAGCTATTTAATCGGCCAGCCAGGAGATTACTATCGACAGCCTTGGTTATCTGTTGGGGTAATTCGGTTTGCTGCTGTGCAACTAGGTGGAGCAGAAGCACTGTTTAACCTAACTCGTCAGTATCTACAAAAGTTGGAATATACAAACGATCCATATCAACAGGAACGGCTTGGCAGAATGGCGATCGCCATTGAAAGTGGTAATCTCTGGCTGCGGGGGGCTGCGGATCGAGTAGCAGCCTATGCACCAGTGTTTGGTGGCGATCCCACTATTGTTCACCCGCAAGCAAACCAACTCGTCGCCTATGCCAACATGGTCAGGACAGCAATTGAACAAATTTGCATTGATGTGATGCATTTGTGTCAACGTTCTGTGGGAACTCGCGGCTTACTACCACCAAATCCGATGGAACGAATTATCCGAGATTTGACTCTATATCTGCGTCAACCTGCTTTTGATGCAGCCTTGGCAAATGTCGGGCAATATGTTTTGCATGAAAGTAATCCGGCTTCAATACTTTGGAATGATGAATGAATTTGGCTTGATTGCATTACCACTAGACAATCCTAATGTTTTGCCCTGGCGTTCAGTTAACGAGATCGCTTGTAGCCCGGTACTGATTGTTGCACCCCATCCTGATGATGAGACATTAGGTTGTGGAGGTGCGATCGCTCTATTACGGTCTTTAAATTGTCATGTGCAAGTGTTAGTCATCAGTGATGGTACTCTTTCACACCCTCGTTCCCAGAAATATCCCGCAGCTAGACTCCTAGCTCTGCGGGAAGCAGAAACGCTATCAGCATTAAAATTGCTGGGTGTAGAGGTGAATGATGTCACCTTCTGTAGAATGCAGGATGGGTCAATTTCAACACAGTATCAAAGTGCAGTAGCTAGTTGTCGTGCTTACATTACAGAAATCGCCCCACAAATTATCTTTTTACCCTGGCGATATGACCCTCATACAGACCACCGAGCGACGTGGAAGTTAATTCACACAGTGCTGAATGACTTGCCCTTATCCCCCCGATTGATTGAGTATCCGATTTGGGATTGGGACTTTGACCAACGAGAGAGTCTGCCAGTACCTCTTGAGGTGACAACTTGGCGATTGAATATTAGCGCAGTGGTGGAGTTGAAACAGCAAGCGATCGCTGCTTATCGTTCCCAAACTACAGACTTAATTGATGACGATCCAGAAGGCTTTCGCCTAACTCCCGAAATGTTAGCAAATTTTACTCATCCTTGGGAAGTTTATATAGAGGAAAACCGATGAACCCGTTACAATCTAATTCCCTACCACCCAGCTACTTTGATAAACTCTACAGCGAAAATCCAGACCCGTGGAAGTTTGAGACAAGTATTTACGAAGCTAACAAATATGCTGCCACAATTGCAGCTTTACCCAAAGACCGCTATCGGTCTGCCTTTGAAATCGGTGGTTCCATTGGCGTTTTAACTGAAAAACTGCAAGAACGTTGTGACTCACTGCTCTCAGTTGATGTATCAAAATTGGCGCAGAATAGAGCAAAAGAGCGCTGTCAGCATCTCTCCAATATCAAGTTCCAGATTATGCGTGTCCCAGAGCAATATCCTGATGAAATGTTTGATTTGACCCTAGTCTCAGAAGTTGGCTATTACTGGTGCTGGGAAGACCTGAAAAAATCCCAACAGTATATTCTGGAACACTTGGAACCTGGAGGACATCTACTTTTAGTTCATTGGATACTTTATGCCCGTGATTATCCATTGAGTGGAGATGAAGTTCATGACTCGTTTTTTGAGTTGACCCCAAATAAACTGCGGCATTTAAAAGGTCAACGGGATGAAGAATATCGACTTGATTTATTCGAGCGAGTGTAAACTACCCGACGCCGACGCTATCACGTACAGCGTGCAATAATTTTCGGTTGAAGAAGAATTCAGGAGCGGAGCCGGAAACGCTCCGCCAAGGCGTCAGAATCAAGACGCGACGCTCGAATACTCGCTACCGCTTCGCTATCGCAGAATTGCTCATCAGAAACAGGTTGTCTGTATGTCCGAAAAGAGATTGGTTGACGTAGCATTTGCTACCTCAACCGCGCATTCCTCCCGACGCTCTGTGTGATTGGTTGTTTTGTGACGCGCTTAGATCGAGGGTTTAAAACCCCTATTTTCTAGGCTTTTCGTAGGGTAAAGCTCTTTAGTTAGTTCCAAATCATCCTGGGTCGAATTTCCGTGGAGTTTGCTGTAACTGAGCCGTAAACTCTCAAGACGCAAGCGCAAGTCTCCAATTGCTTGTTCAATTTCCACAAATTTCCAGCGCGAAGCCCAAATTTGTTCTGACTGCTGGCGTTCTTCGACTTGTTCAAACAACTGACCAAAGGTATAAGGTTGGGTTAATTTTTCTAAAAGCCATTGGACTGAAACTCCCAGCATCTCTGCCAAGGATACGACGCTATTGCGATCTGGTTGATAGCCATTAAGAACGCACCACCACATCACTCGTAATTGACGGCGGGCAACAAAACGAGTTTCGATAGCCCCTGCTGGCTCGACTACAAATGGTTGTTGTTGCCGTCCCATTTCTATCCATTCATTCAGCTGATTTGCTAAACCAACATTGGTACGTCCAATTTGTCTGGCCGAAGTTACTACTCGCACTAAAGAACTATGGCGAAAACGGGCATTTACCCGTACTAAAGCACGGTAAAAAGCTTCATCTTCAGGAGTCCGCACTGGTGGTAAGCCTCCCGCCAGTGCATACATTTCTGCTGTTACTGCCAAACTTGCTCCATAGTGTTGATAGTGGCGGGGAAAGCTGTCATCAGGGTCGGGATCGAGATAAGTTTCTAACTCGGTTATTAAATAGCGGTAGCCCACTTCACGCAGATAGCAAGCTCTGGCGTAAGGGTGTAGACCCGCACGACCAGTCCGTTCAACAAGAATTCGCCCACCTACAGCATCAGCACCACAGTTAATTTCATACAGATTGGCAGCAATCCAAGTTGGGCTTACCTGCGAGTCTCCATCAGTTGAAGCGATTACTCCCCTTGTGCGTCCTAAGCTACACAAACGGCGGTGTGCTTCATCCATTAAAATCTGACGCACTCGACCAATATAAGCTTGTGCAGGAGGCAGAGTTTTTTCCACTACATGCAGTGCTATATCTGGATGTTCTTGGGCGAAACTCCGGGCTATAGCTGCTGACTCATCGCTACAATTATTTGCCAACAAAATTATCTCGTAGCGTCTGGGATCTAAAAGCTGTCCTTGTAAATCAACTTGATGTATCAGGGCAGTAAGGGTTGCTGCCAACATCTGAGCTTCATTGCGAACTGGAACAATTACACAAACTTCGCAATGCGGTGACGGTGGTATTTGGACTAAAGTTTGAGAAAAGTCTTTACCCTGCTGTACAGATGGAAAGTCAGCAACGAAGAGCAAGCGTTTACTTTCCATAAAAACCATTTTTCCATCTCCAGAAGCAGCTACACAAGATTTCATCCACGATCAGAAATTATTAATATTTGTAACTCTATTTTGAATATTTTCTCATTTGTTTTGGATCTACCTACAGTATGATTAGTGTTGATTAAAACTCTCCAAACATCAGCTATTAAAAACTAAAGTCTGTCTGCTCTAACTCAAAGCTTTACTATTCAAGGCATATTTTTATATCTTTTTGCTAACGTCAAATTTCCGACGAGAAAATCATACTTAAATTATCTGTCTATTTTAGTTAATTGTTTTACTAATAATCCGTTTTAAGAATGAGATGAATAATATAACATATTATTAAGATTTATATTTTAATAAAAACTAATCAAACCGAAGCAGATTTATGCAAAAACTTAAACGCATGATTAATAACCTGCTTTTTGGTCGTTATAAACATTCCTTGGGTAATTCTAAAAGCACATCTGTTCTTAATTTGGATCGGCTCAACCTTTGTAGAAAATTTAGCTTGGTCGTGTTATGGCTGCAATGGTCGAAAGCATACTAAAACCAGCTATTGCGATCCAGAAACAAAACTTGAGGTGGCACTGTTTCATCCTCGTCAGCAGCTTTGGTCAGAGCATTTTAGCTGAAACGATGATTTTACACAGGTTATTGGTAAAACTCCCTGTGGTCGAGCAACGGTGTCAGCTCTGCAATTAAATCGGGTTGGAGTCGTTAACTTGCGTCGCCTTCTGACCTCGGCGGGACTGCATCCACCGCCATAAGAATCTTGGTAGTGGTAAATATCTAGCGATCGCTAATTCATTCTCATTTTAAGGTTTCATGGCATTAAACCCTCACAGCACGCAGGTTTGACATAATTCCTTACCACGTAAAAAACAACCAGAATCTACTTAACATTGCCAACTTTCATGCCTGAAGCCTGCTTGTTTTCAACTCAGCATTCCTGCGTTGTTTTTTGCTGCTTAGTCTAAATTCCGCTGAAAAATCCACTTTTCTTGAAGTAGCCAAAGTAGATATTGAGTAATTCGGTGTTTATTGTTGGATAAATAATATTGGTGTCAGCAAGTCCAGTCAATGTATTTTGGCAATCAAATGCTGGTAACTGCACGTTCTTTAATAATTGTTCGTCTAACAATGGCAGAAAAGCATGTAAAGCATTTGGAATATTGTGTTTCGCATTGTGTAGCAATTTAGCATACCACTCATGGTAAGAAACTTGCTTTAGCGAATAACCCAAAGACCGAACTAAGTCACACCATTTACCCCAAGACAGACAATCAGGAGAAACAAGGTGAAATGCCTTGGCGAAGGAGTCAGGGTTTTGAGAGAGGTGGACGATCGCTCTGCTACCATAATCAACTGGGGTCAGATCGAGGGGGAATTCCAAATCCGGCACCATACCTAGTTCGATACAGCCTTTAGTCAGACTGCAAAAGAAGTCATCCACGTTGGCGATTCCCGTTTGGCTGTGTCCAGAAATTGCACCTGGTCTGTAGATACATACAGGAAGTCCGCGATCGCGTGCTTGCATAACTAGCTTTTCTGCCACCCATTTACTTTGTAAATAACCCCCTTGCAACCCTTGAAATTCTGCCAATTCATCGGATTCTGGAATGGAGTTAGCGTTTGCATAAGCAGGAGCCGAAAAAATGCCCAGCGTCGAAACAAAATGCACGGGTTTGACTTTCGTTTGAGCGCCTAGACGCAAAATCGCCTGAGTTCCCAAGACATTGGCTGCTTTGAGTTTGGCGTAGGGATAAAGAAAATTGACGACAGCACCATTGTGATAGATGACATCAATTTCCTCGCTAAGTTGATGGAATTGTGACTCGTTCAGACCTAAGTTGGGTAACGCCAAATCACCAATGACTGGAACGATCCGGGAGCGAAACTGTTCTTGCCAAAGTCCGTATGCTTGTAAATGGCTTTGGATACGTTGGATGCCCTGTTTTACATCCTGCGCTCGCACTAAGCAATAAATATTAGCTGTGGTCTGTTGCAGGAGTTCGTCTACTAAATACGCACCGAGAAAACCGGTTGCTCCAGTTAAGAAAATCGCCTGGGGTTGAGCGATAAACTTGAATGGTGTAGTTGGACGAATTGCCGGATCTAAGACAGCTTCTGCTGCCAAATCGATCGCTAAATTGGCAGCCATTCCTGTCTGAGCGATCGCTTCAATTACTTGAGCCACTCCCGCAATTGTTGGGACTTCTAATAATTGATGAATGGGTATAGTCACTTGCAAGGTTTCTCGCAACCGAGACAGCAGTTGCACTGCCAACAAAGAATTGCCTCCCAAATCGAAGAAGTTATCGTAGATGCTGAGTGGGGATCTGTGAAGTAAGTTTTGCCACAGGTCAGCTAAGTGTTTCTCGGTTTCGGTACGGGGTGCAACAAATGTCTGATGCTGTTGTTGGTATTGAACTTGAGACTCCTCCATGTGCTGAAGAATCTGCTTTGGTGTATGCCAATCTGAAGCAATTTTTTGGAATAAGGTGGTGTAATTGGCGGATTGTTGGGGTATCGCCCGATCGCTTGGGGTTAAATTCCCTTCAGATGCCGAATGTTTTGCTTCTTTGTCTAATCGTTCAGAAGCAATAGCGATCGCTCGACAATCATCTGCTGATAACTTATAACAATAGCTTTCTGCTAAAGGTTCCTTGGCAATGGCTGTCAACTGTTCGAGAAAATCGCCAATAGGCTGGTTTTTGGAACTGGGTTTGTAAATAATATCGATTTGCTTCAGTCCGCGTGCCAGGGCAATTTTACCCAGGAAGTTGAGCATTTGATATTCAACTCCTCTGCCCAACACTCGACAACTGAGTAATAAAGTATCTACCACCAGGGCTGATGCTGTGGCCTGTACCATCATCATGCCCACCAAACCATAATTACCAAAGCGGTCTTTTACATCCACAACATAGCAAGTATGAGTATCTAACAGGCAAAAGGTTTTGATTTCAGCCGACGTTCTGCGTAAGGTGGTGGTGTTAAATTGATTTGTTCGCTGCGTTAGTTGAGCAACACGATCTACCTGGGAGGGCTGCATTTCCATAATATCCACTTGCAGATTGAGGCTATTGAGGAAATCTCGCAACGTGAGAGATTCGTTTGCCGCTTGCTGACGTTGGCGATTTTGCTGGTAAACAATCGTTCGCTGTCGATCCTCTACAGTAATCTTGAGACGATCGAATGCCCAGATATGAGCCAGGAATTCAGGAATTTCAGTGGCATTTGTGGGCAATTGCAAAGTTAAAACTTCTGGACAGTGATAGCGGACTTGTGCGCATTCGATGGGATTGTCATCAATAAAGATGAAGCTATCTAAACTCAGCCCTAGTTCTTGAGACAGCAATTTCAAGTTTTCTGATTTAGTTTGCCAATTAATTTGCCAAGCCGCCAAATGGTGACGCTTTAGCAGCATATCGGAGCGTTGGTCTAATACAGCAAAGACATCTGCTTGATTATTTTTGCTGCACAAACATAGCAACATCCCGCGATCGCACTGCTGAATCATAAATTCTTGCAATGCTTGATAGGATGAATCTATGACAATGCCTTCAACTCCATCCTCACCACAAACACCTTGCCATAAGGTTTGATCGCAGTCTAAGACAATTACTTTATAAGGCGGTCTATGTAGGCAGTGAATTTTTCTCGCCAACATTGTTCCTAATGCTGTGAAGAATGCTGGCGTAAATGGAATATGTCCGATTTCATCGCTATAAGCATCATAGAAGTTAGTTACTGGGTAGCTTGTTGCTAACTCCTGATAGTTAATAATATGCAGTCCACTAATATCGGCAAGTTCTGTTAATAAGTTTGCTTCAATTTGTTGCAAAAAAGTTGCCATTTTTGCATCAGCAATTATTGAATTACTTGGCAACAAACAAAGCAAATGGGGAATTTTAGTTTGTTCGCAAGATTGACGTAACGCTATAACTAAATCTTGAGCATTGCGCTCAATGGCATTCTTTTGTTCGTTACTAGATAACTCTTGTAAATCCTGCGATCTAACCCAATCTTCTAACCGCACTAAAACAATATTAACTCCCGTTTCATTTTGCGATAACAGACTATTAGGAGTCAGCAGTTGTTGGAAAACTTGGTTATAGGGAGCAAAGGTAATTTCTGAGGGTAAATTGAGTTGCTGCATCCAGAATTTTAGAGAATCTGCAACCGAATCGGCGGTAAAAGTAGCTGCGATCGCCAACTTTTGTTTTTGATATCGGCTCCTAGCTAATCTGGCTTTTCTCTCCAGGTCTTTTGGTAGTTTCAATTCATTGAGGCGAATATCTTTTGATTCAACCCATTGTTCTAAAATTTGAAATAAAGCATTACCAAAAGCGTCGATTGTTTCACTTTCAAATATGTCGGTATTATATGCAATTCCTATTTGTAAATCCGCTCCGACTTCGTAAATATAAGTATACAAATCTAAATCAGTCGGCCCCCAAATTCCCTCATCAATCAATGAAAACGTCAGATTGGGTAAATTTGTCAAGTCGCTTGGTAGTTGGCTGTTGACATAGCTTAATCCGGTGCGGAATGTTTGAAAAAAGGGAGTATCTTGGGCAACCCGACTCGACCCCATGACTTCAACGACTTTACCAAAGGGGACATTCTGGTGAGCATAAGCAGATAACAACACCGATCGCACTCGGCTAAGTACTTCGGTAAAAGTGGGATTGCCAGACAAATCTGTACGCAGCAACAAAGGATAGCCAAAAAAACCAATCAGCGACTCGACTTGCGGATGAACTCGACCAGAGGCGGTAAAGCCAATTAAAATGTCTTCCTGCTGAGAACACAAATAAATCAAAGCCTTAAACGCTGCTACGAAAGTCATAAAGGAAGTAATTCCCATTTGTTCGTGACTTCGTTGTTTGATTGCAGCCCACAGAAGAGGATCGAGTTTAAAAAACTTTCGCCGACCCTGGAAATTCTGGAGTGGCGGTCGGGGATGGTCGATGGGTAATTTTAATTCAAATGATGCCCCCTCTAGTTGCTGTTTCCAGTAAGCTAGTTCGCTTTTGAGTGCATCATTGTTGAGCCACTGGCGCTGCCATACGGCAAAATCTCGATATTGGATCGCCGGTTCTAGCAGTGGAGAAGGCTGTCCCTTGTAAAAATGACTGTAGACTGTCGCCAGTTCTCGAATCCATAAACCCATTGAGATCATATCGCTGATAATGTGATGAATGACGAGCAAGAGAATATGCTCGCGTGCATTTAAGCGAATGAGTTTAATCCGCCATAAAGGAGCGATCGCCAAATCAAAGGGAGCTTCGGCTGCTTCATCGGCAATTTGCCAGAAAGTTTTTAATTGTTCGGTTGCATCTAAATGCTCGAGATTTAAAACAGATAATTTAAACGGTTCTGGTGCAGCAATATTTTGTACGGGATTACCTTCCCACACCCCAAATGTTGTACCAAAGACATCGTGGCGACGGAAAATTTCATTAAGACTTTTTTGGAGGCAGTTTAAATCTAAATCGCCATTCAGCCGCAAGGCTTGAGCAATATTATGAGCAGATTCTACAGCAGCTAACTGAGCCAAAATCCACAGGCGTTCCTGCTGGAAAGATACCGGCACATTTTGCGTTTGTGAAACCGGAACCAAAGGAATGGAAGCAGCACCGATTTTGTTCTGATGTAGTAACCGGATTAGCTCTACTTTATTGTTAGCTAAAGCATTTCGGAGATCGGGAGTGATAACTCCTTTAGGTGCTTGAATGCGGAGTTGTTCCCCATCAACTAATAATTTCACTCCCCGGTCTGAAAGCTCGGCTAAAAGGGCATTTAGGTTCATAGTATTATTTCTTCCACATCCTCAGTAATTTCCATCGCCGAATTTTCGTTGAGTCCCTGTAAAGCTAGCTGTTTTAATAACAAGTCTGCTAGTTGGTTGATGCTGGAACCTTCAACAAACTTTTCTAAAGAAAGGTCAATTCCCAGTTCTGTGATGATCCGATTGCGAATTTCGATCGCCATCAAAGAATCTAGTCCGGCTTTGCTCAGTGCTTGATTAGCATCGACTCGATCCACAGAACAACCCAACACTTTGGCAATCTTTTCTTTCAGGTAAATGGTTAAAATCTGCAAGCGATCGCCAAAGTCATGAGTTTGCAATTGCTGCTGAATTTCCATCGGCGGTGGTGATGTCGATTGAGTAACCGCCAGTTGAGAAAACTCTGCCAAATATGCCGGACAATTCCCCGGTGAGAATTGCTGCATAAATGTCAGCCAATTGAGCGGCATCACACCTACTTGAGCAACCTCCCAAAAAAAGCTCTGCTCTAAAGCCTGTAAACCTTGGGATGGCGATATCATTTCCATTCCCTGATGTTGGAGTTGCTTACCGAACTGACGCTCGGCTGCTGCACCAATTTCAGCCCAAGCTCCCCAGTTAATACTCAATCCCGGTAATCCCAATTGATGACGATAATGTGCTAGAGCGTCTAAAAATGCATTAGCAGCGCAGTGATTAGCTTGACCGGCAGAACCCAAAATAGAAGCAGCCGAAGAAAACAAGATGAAGAAATCGAGCGGTAAGGTTTGGGTTAATGCGTGCAGATTCCAAGCACCTTGTACTTTCGGTGCCATGACTTGATGAAAGCGCTCCCAAGTTTGCTGGAGTAAAACTCCGTCATTCAAAACTCCGGCTGCATGGATAATGCCGCGTAGAGGCGGGTGGCTGCGGCCAATTTCTGCCAATACCTCCGCCACTTGTGACTGCACAGACACGTCAGCTTGCATTACCATCACCGATACACCTTGTGCCTGAAGCTGCTGAATTTGGCGATCGCTCTGTTCGTTTGTCCCTTTGCGTCCCATGAGAACTAAGTGCTTTGCCCCACGTTCTACTAACCAATGGGCAATTAGCAGTCCCAGTCCCCCTAATCCACCAGTAATTAAGTAGGTACTATCTGAATGGATGGGGATATCTGCTCGATTATGAGAGTTACGGTAAGGAACCAGTCTTGCCACCTGACGCATCCCATTACGGAATGCAATTTGGTTCTCTCGATCTGGTGATGTCAACTCTGCAAATAGTAGTGCATCAAGGGGGTTTTGACTTAGCCGATAATTTTCTTGGAGGTCTAAATCTATCAAGCGAAGTTGTAATTCTGGGTGTTCTCTGACGATCGCCTTCCCCATTCCCCATAGGGGCGATTGAACTAATCCAGCTTTATCGGCAACTGCTCCTTTAGTTATTACCCATAACTGAGGTGGCGTTATACCCATCTTTTTAACTAGCGCTTGCACCAAGTACAGAGTACTGCCACAGCTAATACGGGTTGCTGCTTGCAAATCTTCGACGCTTAAGGTTGGTGCAGTTTCTCCACTCTCTAGGCTCCACAAATGTACTGCCCCTGAGAGACGCGATCGCTTGCTAAGTATGTGCGAAACCAACTGCTGAAAATTTTCCGGTTTCTGAGGATTAATCCTGAACTCGAACTCGCTCAACAGTTCGTATTCCTGTCCGGGAAAAACTAGAGTACAGGTATCTCCTCGTTCTTGAAACCGTCGAGCAAGTTTCTGACTGATACCTTGACTATCTGCTAAAATTAGCCAGTTTTGTGGTATGTGGCTCTCAGTTCCTTTTTGGGCAACGATCGCAGCCTGAGCCAGGGAACCGATGATTTTGTTTTTAGGTGCGATCGCCACCGCCGATGTAAATCCATTCGCTTGCAACACATCTTGCCACTCGGCACTACTTAAGAGCGGGTAATTCGGTCGCAACCAGCGATCGGCAAACAACCACCAACCTGGCGTCAAACCGAAGCTCAGATCCAGCCAACAATGGCGATCGGTGACTTCTAACATCACCAGAATTCCGCCTGGTGCTAATAAGCTGTGGACGTGGGCCAATGTTTGCTGTAAATCTGGTGTCGCGTGCAGGACATTGGCTGCCAGAATCACATCATATTGTTGCCCTTCCAAGCCTTGAGTCGCTGGATCTCGGCTGATATCTAAAGATTGATAGCGGACAAATGGGTAATCCCGAAACTTCTCCCGTGCTTTGGCTGCAAACAGCGGTGAAATGTCTGTGAAGGTGTATTCAGCTTGATAATTATTCAATTGCGGCAGAATGTAAGCGGTTGTGCTGCCAGTTCCCGCTCCAATTTCTAGCAAGCGGATCTTGCTTTTCTGTGGTACTCGCAGCAGTGCTGCGGAAACTGCCTTTTGCACCAATGTATTCATCACTCTAGCAGCTGGGGCATCTTGATACAGTTGCGTCAGCAGGGTGAAATCACCATCGGGAAATAGTAATTGTAGTGGGTCAAGTTTTCCCTGAAGTACCTTTGGTAAGCTGGCACCACAGCGTTCTACTAGGGCGATTTCAGTATCTCCGGTAGGGAATCGGGCTAACAATCGCTCTGGTTGCGGCGTTTGGCGATCGAGGGCGCTAATTACTTCCCAGTGATGTCTGCCGTTGACACAATCAAGAGGTCTGAGCCACCCTGCTTCAGTCAAAATATCCAGAAACCGATGTAGCAGTTGGTGATACTGGCTAATCACCCCCAACTGTTCTGCTATTTCTGTAAAGGAAAACTGCAATCCAAGTTGAAAGTCCCATCCTAGTTGTTGCAAGGCACTGATTACATAAGACACACTGAGGGCTTCGAGTTGGGGTAAAAATTCCTCGTTTGATGAGGTTGTTGTTAAAAGTTCGGCCAATTGAGGAATCAGGTTTTGGCTGATGTCCTTGGGATTGAGCAGGTAATCCGGTGAGAGCGATCGCCCCATTCGGGCTTGAGGTCGCCACTCGATTTGATACAACCAATCTGGCGGAACTTGAGGAGAAACTGTTAATGTTGCCGCAGCGACCCTTTGAAGTTGCAGACCTTCAACAACCGCTATAATCTCACCATCATCTGCAACTAATTGTAAATCGCTAATGAGTGTTTTGTTACTGTTCTGGCTAGGATGTACTTTGGCGATGCTCCATAGTCGGTTGCTGGGGCGATCGCAAACTTGCAATCGCTTGATGGCGATCGGCACATAAGCCTCTTTGCTACCATCTTGTGGGAATTTAGCTTGCAAAACCTGAAAACAAGCATCCAAGAATGCTGGATGAAACTGATAGGTATCTGTTTCTAAAACGCATCTTTGGGGTAACTCAATTTCCCCTGTTACTACTTCTGAATTCAACCACAACTGTTTAACTCCCCGAAAACTAGCACCATAATCAACTCCCCGTTGAAGAAACTGTTGGTAATGTTTGGTTTGGTTATGGGAAGCTACTTGATTGGGGAGCCAGTGCGTTGCAGAGAGTTCCAGCGATGGTTTGAGATTGGATGCGGTGACATTTCCAGAAACGTGCAGCATCCAAGATGGTGAATCTTCTTCATCTAATTCACAACTAAAAATTTCAAAGGAATATCCTTGTTGTTCTGTTGGCTGAAGAATTAGCTGGAGCGTTTTTTCATTTTCTGATAGAACTAATGCCCGTTTATATAGGACATTTTCTAAAATTAAATTTTTGGATTTCAAAACCTTAGCTGCTGCCCCTAAAACCATCTCTAGATAGGCTGTTCCTGGCACGATTACTTTGCCGTAAACGCGATGATCAGCTAAAAAAGCGGGGAAATTAGAACTGATTTGCGTCTGGAAACGAATCTCTTTCGAGTCTGCCAAGTGCAATCTAGAACCGAGTAGAGGATGAGAAGATTTGAGATTTGCAGAGGAGATTTGAAAATTTTTGTGGCTACTGTCTTTGTTTGGTTCAACCCAAAAACGCGATCGCTCAAAGGGATAATTCGGCAATACCACGCGCCGATGCTCAGATCCCCGATGAAACTCCGACCAACTTACCGATATTCCCTGCTCATACAACGCCGCTAAACTGCCCAACATCTGCTGCCAATCTGATTCTTGCGATTTGAGACTTGCCAGCCACAGATGTCCCGATTCTGGGATACACTGACGACCCATGCTTACTAAAATTGGGTGCGGCCCCACTTCCAAACAAGCCAAATTTCCTAACGCTGACAGGCTGACAATACTGTTAGCAAATTGCACTGGCTGCAACACATGCTGCACCCAATATTCAGGCGTGCTAATCTCCACTCCTGCCAATTGCCCTGTGATATTGGAAATAAAACGAATATTCGGGTTTGGTGTACGGTAGCTCACTTGCTGGGCAATCTGCCCAAACTCTGCCACCATTGGTTGCATCAACGGCGAATGAAAAGCATGGGAAACTTTCAGTGACTTTGTTTGCACTCCTGTTGCTTCTAAGATAGCCACAGCCGATGCGATTGCCCCAGCCGCACCAGAGATCGTGATTTGCCTTGGTGCGTTGATTGCAGCAATCGTTACCTCCGGCAATGAATCAATTACCGCAGATACTTGTGCCAAATCAGTAAATACCGCTACCATTGCCCCTGTCTGCGGTAGTGCTTGCATCAAGTTACCCCGTGCAGCAATGAGTTTCAATCCATCTTCCAGACTGAATACACCTGCAACAGTTGCGGCAACATATTCGCCCACACTATGACCCATAACAGCACTAGGCTTGATACCCCAAGATTGCCATAGCTGGGACAATGCATATTCCAAAGCGAATAAGACAGGTTGGGTATAGCCCGTCTCATCCAGAAGATGAAGCGCTAAGTTTTTTTCCCTTTCCCCTTTCCCCCTTTCCCTTTCCCCTAATGGATACAGCACTTCTAACAATGGTTGCTCTAATAGTGAGTCCAGGATTTGGGCACAGCGTTCGAGGGCTTGCCGAAAAACAGGTTGGGTTTCGTAAAGTTCTCGTCCCATACCGATATACTGCGAACCTTGTCCAGTGAATAGGAAAGCTACCCCTGAAGCCTGAAAGCGAGTGCGCGAATTTTCGGCAATAAATGTTGTGAGTTGATTTCTCAATTGTGCGGGTGAATCGGCAACCAAAGCCAGCCGATAATCAAAATGCGATCGCCCCACATTACTCGTATAGCAAATATCCCTCAAACATACTTCTGAATGAGACTCCAAAAACCCCACATACCGCCCAGCTAATTCCCGTAACGCTGTCTCAGTTTTTGCCGAAAGCGTCAATAGGGATTTTGGATTGTCATCAGCATCATCCAATCTAAAATCTAAAATCGGCAATCTAAAATCGGAGGGCGCTTCCTCTAGAACAACATGAACATTCGTACCGCCAACACCCAAAGAAGTTACGCCAGCCCGCCGAGGCGTTTGGTCTGTTTGCCAGTCTGATAGAGTTGTATTTACATAAAATGGACTGTTAGCAAAATCAATCTTGGGATTGGGATGTTTAAAATTTAGGCTAGGCGGTAGCAATCGGTGCTTGAGTGCCAAAACTGTTTTAATCAATCCTGCTATGCCTGAAGCTGTATCTAAATGTCCGATGTTAGTCTTTACAGAACCAATGGCACAAAATTGTTGCTTCTGTGTTTTGCTACGAAATGCCTGGGTTAATGCTGCAATTTCAATCGGATCGCCGAGAGTCGTTCCGGTTCCGTGGGTTTCGATGTAAGTAATAGTTTCTGGATTGATATCTGCGATCGCTTGCGCTTGGGCAATCATTGCTGCCTGTCTCTGAACGCTGGGAGCCGTATAGCTAATTTTTTGAGAGCCATCGTTATTAATCGCAGAACCCTTAATCACGGCGTAAATATTATCTCCATCGGCGATCGCATCTGCCAATCGTTTCAACATCACAATGCCAACGCCATTGCCGCCAACGGTTCCTTGTGAGTTAGCGTCAAATGCTCGGCAGTGACCATCGGGTGAAAGAATCATCCCTGGCTGATACTGATAACCAGATTTTTGCGGTACGGCGATCGCAGCAGCACCAGCCAGAGCCATATCGCATTCTCCCTGAATCAAACTCCGACACGCTTGATGGACGGCAACTAAGGAAGTCGAGCAAGCGGTTTGCACGTTGACGCTGGGCCCTTGCAAGTTGAATTTGTATGAAACCCGCGTGGGCAGAAAATCTGTACCATTGGCGATCGCTAGTTGCGAGTCGTCAACGTGTTCTAGGCGATCGCGATTTGGGTAAAGATTGTGATTCCAGTAAGTTCGACCTGCATAAAGATTCATCCCCATGCCTGCATAAACCCCGATTAACCCTGTATAAGTTGCAGGGTCGTAACCAGCATTTTCGAGTGTTTCCCAAGCACACTCTAAAAACAGCCGATGCTGTGGGTCGAGGATTTGAGCTTCTTTGGGCGAGATATCGAAAAACGCGGCATCAAATAAATCAATGTCAGATAAGATACCACTAGCTTTCACGTAATTGGCATCATTCAAGGATGACGGATCGATTCCGGCTAACTCCAGTTCTTCATCGCTGAAGAATGAAATCGATTCCACGCCATTACAGCAATTTTGCCAGAATTCATCGAGTGTTTTGGCTCCTGGAAAACGCCCAGACATACCGATGATGGCAATTTCTAATTGCTGGGTATCTTTCATCTTACCCAAACGATGGGATGGCGATAATTGCGATCGCTCCGGCAATGGCATTTGAGCTTGATTCAGAAACTCTGCTAGCGTCTGAATCGTTGGATATTGGAACAAGTCAATCAGTGACAGATGTTGCCCAAATTGTTTTTGTAACCGATCGTGAACCCGAACCAAGGTGAGCGAACTACCACCTAATTCAAAAAAGTTGCGATCGATACTCACTGAAGAAATGCCGAGTACGTCTTGCCATATTTGAGCTATCTGGCGTTGAATGTCAGTTTGCGGCAAAACGACTTGCCAAGGTTGGTTGTGCTTTTGATTGCTGCCAATAATTTTGGCAATGTCTATCGTACCCGTTTGTGTTAAGGGCATTTTTGCAAGCCGTACAATTTCACAATGGCTCGGAGTCCCAAAGCGATCGCTAACTCTCATTTGCTCCCAACCATCCAACCCTGCACCATCCACAGTGGTAATATAAGCGGTTAATTTCTCGACGTTATCGGCTTCTGTCTTCAGATATCGACGAATATGGGGATTACTGCCATTTAAACCGACAATCAACTGCGGTTGATGACGCGATAAACCTGCTAGTAAGGAACGCCAACCCTGTTCTTGAGTAATACTCTGATACCCCAAGCGATGAGCTGCTTCCCGGCTGTGCATGGGGTTTCCTTCGCTCATACCAACATCATCCCACTGGCTCCAGTTAAAGCAGTAAGTATCAGGATGGTAATGGTATTGCTGATACTGACAACAACCATCTAAAAAACTGTTGGCAGCAGCATAGGCACTAAAGGTTGCTCCGCCAAACACACTATTTACAGAAGAAAAGCCGATGAAAAGGGCATCTGGTCGATTCTGAATCAGTTGAAAAAGCGTCCAAGTGCCCTGAACTTTCGGGCGTAGCATGGTACGAAAGCTTTCTAATGTAGCCACAGCTATCCAGTGATTTTCCATCACCGTCCAGTGGTGTTTGAGATCGCCTTCACCTGCGAGATGAATAATTCCTGCCAGAGGTTGATTCCATCTCAGCTCTGCCTCTGTGACAGCCTGTTGCAAGCAAGTTAAATCGCAGATATCAACAGATTTGTATAATAAATCACTACTTATCGCCAAGAGAGATTGATAATTTTTCAATCGCTTGGCGATCGCTGTATTCCCGTCGAGATGCTGCAACCATTCTGTTTCTGGTGGCAAATTTGTTCTGCCAACAATCAGCAATCGCATACCAAATTGCTTAAGTAAATATTGGCAAACGGAAGCCCCAATTCCACCCAACCCGCCTGTTACCAGATAAATCTGCCCTGCTTTAATTGGTATTTCCTGGGTTGGACTAGCAAGCATATCAACTTTGGCAAGTGATGAGACTAGCCGTTGACCTTGACGATAAGCAATTTCACTATCACCTTTAGTAATATTTAATTCTTTGAAAACATAGTTAGCATTTGTTTCCAGTGACCCAACTTCCAAGTCAAGGTGGCGACAGTGCAACCAAGATAGTTCTAAAGGAATTGTTTTCAGCAATCCGATAAGTGTAGATTTTTCATAAGCGATCGCATCATCGCTGCTAGTTAACTGGACGTTGTTAGAAATGACTTGTAACTGAATATCTATATCTAGTAGTTGGTGTTTTTCCTTGGCATTTGCTAAGGCTTGCACTAAAAATAGAATGCTATATAACCCTAAGTATTGGGCGCGTTCTAGTTCCTCTAGGCTAGAAACTTGACCCCTAGACTCGTTGTATGTCCATAAATGCAAAATCTGAGTGGGAATATCCGATGCCAGAGACTCTAGCAACCGCCGATAGTGATCGGGATTTTCGGGATTGATAATAAAGCGATCGCCTTGCTCAGATTTGATAAAATCCGTACCTGCTTCAACGCAGATATAAGATTGGTTATGGCGTTCGAGTTCTGTACACAGGTAATTTCCTAAACCTAAATCATCGAGAAACACGAGGAATTTCTGAGTCGGAAGTTTAACTGGCTGCCGATGCTTGTGATTTAACTGCTTAACACACCAAATTCGGCGATAAAACCAGTCAGGTATTGTGTTGGCATTGCCACTGAGGATATCAAACTGACGAAGGATAAATTTAAATTCACCTGATTCAAAGCGTTTAACTAATTGCGATCGCTGGATCTTGCCAATGGGCGTTTTTGGAATCGCAGCTTTTTCAACTGGAATTATATAGCTGGGATTGATCCTACAACGTTGGACAACTTTTTGGCGAATGGTTTGCATCAACGTTGCAATTTCGATTTCATCCGCGTCACCTGTATGGAAGAAAATAGCCAGTTGTTCTGTAGTTTCTCCATCACGCACAGCCACTGCGGCAGTGTAGGAAACAACTACACCTGCAATTTCTTCAACAACTGCTTCGATTTCATGACTATAGTAATTCAGTCCGTTGACGATAATAACGTCTTTCTCTCTGCCTGTAATTGTTAAACGTCCTTGTCGTAAGAAAGCTAAATCTCCCGTCTTCAACCAGCCATCTTCTGTAAAAACCTCTGAATTCAGTTCTGGTTGACCAAAATAACCTGATGTTACTGTCAATCCTTTTACTTGCAGCCTTCCGATGGCTTCTTCTTCAACGAGCTGGTCTTGAGCATCAACTATCCGCAGAGAAAATCCGGGAATCGGCGCTCCAACTTCTACGAATGCATCTTCATCTGTAGTTGATTCTCTAGAAAAGTTGTGAGAGTAAGTCACTCCCGAACAAGTTTCAGCCATTCCCCAAACGGGATGTATTGCCGTAGTCGGGAGTCCGTGCGCTGTCAGCAATTCGAGAAATCTTCTTGCAGTTTTGCCGACAATGGCTTCTGCTCCGTTCAAGATGTATCGCACTGATGATAAATCCCAATGCCCCTGAGAAAGTTCTGCTTCGGCTGCATTGATTAACCCATAGGCAAAATTCGGTGCAAAGGTTACACTCACGCGATAATCAGACATCCAATCAAGCCATTTCAGGGGTTGTTGCAACACCCAATCGGTGACGGCATGAATTTGCTGACAACTTATATAGACATCCCGAATATGAAAATACACTAATCCGGCAACGTGATCGAGTGGCATCCAGTTTAAGGAAACATCTTTTTGGGTAAACCCATTCATCTGAACACTCGCAGCCGATCGACAGATGAGACTGCGATGGCTTTGCATAACTGCTTTCGGCGTACCTGTACTGCCAGAAGTTAGAAACAGCACTGCCAAATCATCCGCCGCCGGAACATACCAGTTAGGATCGGGATGGTAAGATTGCAACTCATTGAGGGTAGCGATCGCCAAATTGTCAAGTGGCAAATCTATCAGGGAACCTCTCAGTTCAGCTGCTAATCGATCGCTAGTCAGTATTAAGCTTGGTTCTAGTCTTTCCCAGATTTGAGCTAATTTATTGACGAAACCATCAGAGCGATCGTAACTCTGAGGAACGGATAAAGGAATTGGGATAAATCCGCCCAAAATACAGCCCCAGAAGGCAGGAATGAAGTCTTGAGGCCGGTCAAATTGAAAAATTATTCGATTTTGAGGTACGAGTCCTAATTTTCTTAAACCCGCCAAAATCCGTTGAGCTGCGTCTAATAAATCTTCGTAGGATTGGTTTTGGCAAGTATCATCGGGTTGGATGTAAGTAATTCCTTTTGAAGTTTGTAACGCTGCCCTTTGGAGTAGTTCGGCTAAGTTAGTGGTTGCGTCTGTTTCCAGTTGTAAAGGTTCGCCATGACTAATTGCTTTGGCTTTTGGCTGGGAAATCTGAGATTTTGAAGGCTCAATTTGTTGATTTACGCCAGAATCCTCTAATTGAAAATTGAGCTTTGTTGCTTGAGTATCCGCTAGTAAATCCCAAACGTGTAATGGTGGCAGTTGTTTTGTCTGGTCTTGTACCATAACTGCGACTTGGTTAATCGAGGGAAGCGATCGCAAAGACGATTCCCATCGATCGATCAAATCTATGTCAATCACGGCTAAATCAGTTAGACGGCGATCGTCAATCAGTCCCTCACTGGTGAGCGGCAATCTGGATAACCAAACGTAGGATTGAGGCAGGATAGTGTTTGGCAAATGAACCTGCAAATATGCATTTAGCTGTGCCAACGAACATTTTCCTGATGCAACTACGTAGGCTACTAACCACATATCTGCGGTTTCTGTTTCTCGGATTAATACCCGACACTCTTCAATTTCTGGATGGTTCAGGAGCGCAGTTTCCAGTGCTGCTTGGTCTGCTAAGTTTGCCTGAAAATCATTGAGGGTATTAATTTTCTCCAACATCTATAAGCTCCAAACTAACTTAGACACGTTTGCTGTTGCGGGATGTCTTTACTTCTACAAGCAACCCTATTAGTTGGTGGTTTGATATAACAGGCAATAGCTAATAGGCAACAGGCTTAAAAGTTTTTGGTGTCGGGGTTTGACGATCGGTTGATGTCCTAACCTACCAAGGCAACTGCTATATATGCTTTTTTTGGCCGTTTTTGACATATTTGCTGTTTAAGGTCGCTACCTTGTGAATATTGAGAATACATGAAATTTTTTTGTAGTTACTAACTTCGTGACCATTTGTAACAAGTAACCTGAAAAGAGAATCTGGAAAAATTGGACTTAAAGGTTTGTAAATATTTGCTAGCAAGTTTTAGGAAAATTTTTGTCCAAAAATCATTCAGTTTTAAGTGCAACGGTGTCGAAAAACAAAACTATGTAAATAAAAATCAATTAACTTGTAAATCTTGTTGTATCTAGTTAAATTCATTGTTTTTTTTAATTTAAATTCCTGCGAATTGACTTAACTGATTCCCAATCCGTCGTCACGATTTACAATTAAAATATTACAATTTTGGTTTCCGTCTTGTTGGTAAATAAACCGATCTACGCTCTTCAGAGCTAGATAAACTCCCAAACCGCCAATCTGTCGTTGCTGTAGCGACTTGTTCAAATCATTTGGAGTTAACTTCTGGGTAGGATTGAAGGGAACACCAGTATCTTTAATCGTAATGCTCAAGGAGCGATCGTCAAAATCGGCTTTTAAAATCAATATGCCTTGGCGATTTGCTGCCTGATAGCCGTAATTAATGATGTTTGTAGCGATTTCATCAACCGCCAAACGCAGTTTATAGGAGGTTTTTTTATTCAAACCTGCTACCATTGCTGCTGCCATCACATATTCTGCGATCGCCTTTAAAGAGTCCAGTGTTCCAGGCACAGTTAAAGGTTCCATATTTTACAGGGGGGTAAGTGAAAGGATGAAACTTTAGTCTGATGCCTTTCTCTGCACAATCAGCATTGTGATGTCATCATACTGAGGTGCGTTGCTAATGTGAGCGAACAAATCAGTTGTAATGCGCTCTAGCAGGGGAGATGGCAAAAGTGCAGATCGATCTAAGAGCGATCGCAGTCGCTTTTCAGTAAAAAACTTACCGCTGGGACTACGTGCCTCAGTTACTCCATCGGTATAGCCAATTAAGATATCGCCTGGTTCCAACTGTACTTGTTGAATTTTAAATTTCATATTAGGCATCATCCCTACTGCTGGCCCGGTTGAGTTGAGACTGGCTTTGATACCAGTCTCACCAACAACAAACAGAGTTTCGTGTCCACCATTGATGTAGGTGAGAATGCCAGTTGCTGGATCTAGCACGCCAAAAAACAGCGTAGCAAACATACTCATCTGGGCGTGCTGCTGGGCGATGTAATTATTCGTGAGCGCTACTGCTTTCAGGGGGTTAATTTGGTATAAATTGGTTGCCATCTCTGACTCCAGCAAAATCGATAATTCCGCCTCATTAGCAATAATAGAGAGTCCGCCCAAACTAATTTGTCCCGAAAAAATACGGATTAAGCTCCGAAACAAAGCCATAAATAAGGCAGCGCCTACACCTTTGTCGGCGACATCAGCAATAACTAGTCCTAAGTAGTCGCCAGGTAGCATGAAAACGTCGTAGAAGTCCCCAGCAACTTGACGCGCAGGAGAGAAAAACGTGGCAATCTCTAAATTAGGTAGCTGTGGGATTTCGTTGGGTAGAAAATCTCTCTGGATTTGTCGCCCTTTTTCTAATTCGTAGTTGAGTGCTTTGGAATAGGTTTCAATTTTCCCATAGAGCTGGGCATTTTCTAAAACTATAGCGATTTGGTCAGCAGTGAGCTGCATCAGATGGGCAATTTCTGGGCTAAAGTGCCCAGGTTCTGGGTGTAGTAAGGTAAGAATACCTAACACCTCTTCATTCCTGAGAATGGGAACAGCTAATGCTGAACGTACAGTGTAAGGCTGATTGGGCAACTGCAACCAACGATCGTCGGTTTCAGTGTCTACGATCAATCCTATCTGGCGCTGTCTGTATACCCAACCAGCAAGCCCCTGTGCTAAAACGCAACCAATCAGGCGATCGCGCTCCGCTAGTGCTGTCTCCCTTTGCGTGAGGATACTATCAGTGACAGCACCCTGGCGATCGAGTAAAAATAGACTGCCTTTTTGGGCACCAGTAAGCTGACTACAAACATCTAACGTGTCTTGTAAAGTAGCTTTCAACATCTCTTCTTCGGGTGAAGCGCGGATGATTGTTGCTACTGAATGCTCCAGCAGCTTTTTTTGAGCTTGGAAAGCAGCTTTTTCTGTTTTTAATTCAGCTACCTCTCGCCGCAGGGCCTTCAGTTCCTCAATTAGCTGTTGATTCTCTGCTATGCCATTCTCTTCATAAGATCGTTGGATCATAAATAAACCTGTCGCTTTATTATAAAAGTTAAATTCAGGATGGCAATCGCTTCACTAAATTGAATGCA
Source organism: Nostoc sp. DedQUE04 (assembly GCF_034530995.1). Lineage (NCBI taxonomy): Bacteria > Bacillati > Cyanobacteriota > Cyanophyceae > Nostocales > Nostocaceae > Nostoc > Nostoc sp. DedQUE04. Next base: position 54,120 of record NZ_JAVRCA010000032.1, read on the forward strand.
TCTGCTAATTTAAATAGAAATTCCACAATTCTCCTGCGATAACTATTAAATTATTTTGATATAAAAGTCATCCCTTAAATAGTTGAGAATTTATAAAATTTATGCATGAAGAGTGAAATCTTGGTATTCTAAACAATACCAAGATTTTCTCGGAGAACACTAAGATTTTTTGGAGAACACCAAAATTTGTCAAACTGATGGCTTCATCAGTCTGATAAATTTTTAATACCTTGATTAGACCTCTTGCATAAATCAAAAATAAGAAAGAACCCCACCCCGCCAAAGCTACGCTTTGTCTCCCCTCCCGAAGAGCGGGGAGGGGTTCGGGGTGGGGTGTTAGAGACTTTTGCAAGAGAAGAGGTCTATTTACTCGCAGATGTTGACTTTGCTTGTCAATTTGCCAGAGATTAGCGTTCTGAACAATTTCCAGGTTTTAGGAGTAGCCGTGCATGGAAAAACAACATACTAGTCAGACGCTAGTAGACGTATTGCGCTACAGAGCTATTGGGCAACCTCAGACGCTAGGCTATACCTTTTTGGTAGATGGTGAATCTGAAGGAAGTAGACTCACGTATGGAGCATTGGATCGAGAGGCAAGGGCGATCGCTACCTACTTGCAAACATTTGCAAAGCCAGGCGATCGCGTACTCCTGCTCTACCCACCTGGTTTAGAATTTATTACTGCCTTTTTCGGCTGCTTATATGCTGGTACGATCGCGATTCCTGCCTATCCCCCTCGGCAAAATCAGTCAATTGCTAGGTTGGGTGCGATCGTTTCCGACGCCCAAGCAACTGCCATCCTGACAACAACAGCACTATTGCCAATCGTAAAGAACTACTTTGCAGACAATCCAGAACTAGCATCTTTAAAAGTCTTGGCCAGCGATGCGATTTCTGAGGCAATCGCACACGAATGGCAAGCACCTAATATCAATGGAAATACTTTAGCGTTCCTGCAATACACCTCCGGTTCTACGGGAATGCCTAAAGGAGTCATGGTTAGCCACAGCAATCTACTGCACAATTTAGCCTACATCGACCAAGGTTGGAATCACACAGCTAAGAGCGTGATGGTAACGTGGATTCCGTTCTTTCATGATATGGGGCTAATTTATGGAGTACTCCAACCTTTGTACTACGGCTTTCCTTGCTATATCATGGCGCCGGTGTCCTTTATTGGGCGTCCGATTCGCTGGCTGCAAGCTATTTCCCGCTATCAGGCAACCCACAGCAGCGCACCCAACTTTGCTTATGAATTATGCGTTAGGAAGATTACCGCAGAACAACGTGCTAGCCTAAATCTCAGTTCTTGGCAGGTTGCTTCTAATGGTGCCGAGCCGGTCAAAGCGGAAACACTCCAACGGTTTGCCAAAGCATTTGCTTGTTGTGGGTTTCAAGAAACAGCTTTTTGTCCAGCATACGGGCTAGCTGAGGCGACGCTGAAAGTGACTACTGTAGAGGCACAAACTCAACCAATAACGATCGAGCTAGAGACAACCGCACTGGCACAAAATCGGGTAATGCTGGCAACAGCAGAGGATTCCAAGACGCGGCTTTTAGTTGGATGTGGCAAGAGTGAACAGGGCGATACCCAAATTGCGATCGCTCATCCTGAATTATTGAGACGATGTTTACCGGATGAAGTCGGCGAGATTTGGGTAGCGGGAGCGAGTATCACCCAAGGCTATTGGCAGCGATATGAGGAAACAAAACATACATTTGCAGCTTATTTAGCAGATACAGGGGAAGGCCCGTTTCTGCGTACAGGAGATTTAGGCTTTTTACAAGACGGCGAGCTATTTATCACCGGAAGACTCAAGGATTTAATTATTATTCGAGGACACAATCATTATCCTCAAGATATTGAACTCACAGTTACAAATAGTCATTCGGCTTTGGGAACGCAGGGAGTAGCCGCATTTACTATCGAGATAGACGGTGAAGAACACCTCGTTGTGGCGTGTGAAGTCGAGCGAACTGCTGTGCGGAAGCTTGATGCAAGTGAGGTAATTGGCTCTATCCGACAAGCAGTCACAACACAGCACGAGTTAGAAGTTCATGCCGTCTTGCTGTTGAAGCCAGCCAGTATCCCTAAGACTTCCAGTGGGAAGATTCAGCGCTACGCCACCCGTGCAGGATTTTTGGCGGGAACTTTGGAAGTGGTGGGACAGTGGAGGAAGGCAGGGGAGCAGGGGAGCAGCACTTCGACTACGCTCAGTGACCGGGGAGCAGGGAGCAGGGAGCAGGGGGAGTTGAGAAGTCGCAAGTCAGGAGACAAGGGAGCGGCGGAAATTCAAGACTGGTTGGTAAATAAGATTGCTCAACGACAAAACATTGCACCCCAATCTATAGATCCGCGTGAATCATTTGCTTATTATGGGTTGGATTCTATTGCCGCAGTCAGCCTGTCAGCAGATTTAGAAGATTGGTTAGGTTGTCAGTTGTTGCCTACTTTGGCTTACGATTACCCGACGATCGCAACTCTATCAGCCTATCTCACAGAAATATCCCAACGGCGAGAATCTCCACAACCCAGACAAAACCTCAAATCTGTCGAGGCGATCGCGATTATTGGTCTTGATTGCCGCTTTCCCGGAGCTAATAATCCAGAAGCCTTTTGGCAATTACTACGAAATGGTAAAAGTGCCATCGAGCAAATTCCCGTCAATCGTTGGGATTCTCATCTTTTCTATAACCCCATCCCCGCCCAACCAGGGAAAATGAGTACTCGTTGGGGTGGATTTATCGAGCAAGTTGACCAATTCGACCCCCAGTTTTTTGGCATTTCTCCTCGTGAAGCCGAGCGGATGGACCCGCAGCAAAGGCTGTTACTAGAAGTGAGTTGGCAGGCACTAGAAAATGCTGGATTAGCAAGCGATCGCTTGACAGGCAGCAACAGTGGTGTATTTATCGGCATCAGTACCAATGACTATGCTCGATTCCAGTTCGATCGGTTGTCTGATATTGATGTCTATGCCAGTACAGGTAATGCTCTAAGCATTGCTGCTAACCGCCTATCCTATCAGCTCGATTGGCACGGCCCCAGTTGGGCTGTCGATACTGCCTGTTCTTCATCTTTGGTTGCAGTTCACCAGGCTTGTCAAAGTTTACGTTTAGGCGAATGTGACTTGGCTTTGGCAGGTGGTGTTAATTTAATTCTCACCCCCCAAATGACAATCGCCCTCTCCCAAGCAAGATTCATGTCGGGGGATGGTCGTTGTAAAACCTTTGATGCGGATGCAGATGGTTATGTCCGGGGAGAAGGTTGTGGAATCGTAGTGCTGAAGCGTTTGACTGATGCGATCGAAGATGGAGATAATATCCTGGCGCTGATTCGCGGCTCGGCAGTCAATCAGGATGGTCACAGCAATGGGCTGACTGCTCCTAGAGGAATTGCCCAACAAGCCGTTATCCATCAGGCGCTTGTTAATGCTGGAATCGCACCCGCAGCCATTAGCTATGTGGAAGCTCACGGGACAGGTACAGCCTTGGGCGACCCGATTGAAGTTAATTCGTTGCAATCAGTGCTGATATCAGGTCGTTCCCCAAAGCAACCTTGTGCGATCGGTTCCGTGAAGACTAATATCGGTCATTTAGAATCAGCAGCCGGAATTGCAGGGTTAATTAAAGTTGTACTGGCTTTGCAACATCAAGAAATTCCCGGTACGCTTCATCTCCAGCAGTTAAATCCGAAAATTACCATCCAAGACACGCCTTTTTCAATTCCCCGTGAGACTCAGAAGTGGTCTGGTGTTGGGGAGCAACGTTTTGCAGGAGTAAGTTCCTTTGGCTTCGGCGGTACGAATGCCCATGTTGTTTTGGAGGAAGCACCCTCCGATTTTAGATTGCCGATTTTAGATTTTAGATTGGATGATGCTGATGACAATCCAAAATCCCTGTTGACAATTTCGGCAAAAAGTGAAATAGCGTTACGGGAATTAGCTCGGCGGTATGTGGCATTTTTGGAGTTTCATTCAGAAGTAGCTCTGGGGGATATTTGTTATACGAGCAATGTCGGGCGATCGCATTTTCACCATCGACTAGCTCTGGTTGCAGAATCATCTGAGGAATTTTGCGAGCAACTAGCAGCGTTCATTTATAATTCACCACCTTCTAAAACAGGCGATCGTTGTCAGGGAGTTGCTTTCCTGTTCACTGGTCAAGGTTCGCAATATATCGGCATGGGGTGGGAACTTTACAACACGCAACCCGTTTTCCGGCAAGCCATAGAACGCTGTGCTGAAATTTTGCAGCCATACTTAAATCAACCTTTGTTAGAGGTTCTATATCCAAGTAGTGAGTTAGACAACTCAACTCAAGCCTCTATTAATGAAACTGCTTATACTCAACCTGCTTTATTTGCATTGGAATATGCATTGTCCCAGCTATGGCAGTCTTGGGGAATCAAACCAAGTGTGGTGATGGGACACAGTATCGGCGAGTATGTTGCCGCTTGTGTAGCAGGAGTGTTCAGTCTGGAAGATGGACTGAAGTTGATTGCCGCACGAGGAAGACTGATGCAAGCGTTACCGTCTGTGGGAGCAATGGTAGCGGTGTTTGCCCAGTCGCAAGAAGTATCGAGTATTATTGATGACTATTCAGATTTGGCGATCGCCGCAATTAACGGCGCACATCTGATCGTCTCAGGTGGATCTGAATCTATGACATCGGCTGTGGCCAGGTTAGAAGCAAAGGGAGTGAAGACAAAAGCACTTGAGGTTTCCCATGCTTTTCATTCGCCGTTGATGCAACCGATGTTGGCGGAGTTTGAACAAATTGTCCAGCAAGTAAACTATTGTTTGCCAAACCCCGATATTCGCTTTATTTCTAATCTCACAGGTCAACTGGCAAAAGCAGAGATCGCCACGCCTGAATATTGGGTAAAACATGTGATGCAGCCAGTCCGGTTTGCTGATGGAATGGCAACTCTAGCAGAACTGGGAGCCTTAGCGTATTTGGAAGTAGGGCCGCAACCGATTTTGTTGGGGATGGGTCGCCAGTGCTTACTGAGTAACGATTATGTCTGGCTTCCCAGCCTCAAAAAGGAATCAAATTCACAGCAGATGTTGTCCAGTTTGGCAACTTTGTATGAATGTGGAATATCAGTCGATTGGGTAGGCTTCCATCATGGCTCTCAACATCGTCGGGTAGTGTTGCCCAATTATCCCTTTGAGCGATCGCGTTTCTGGATGGAAACTGCATCTAGTAGCGTGACTGCTAGAGAATCACTCTGTTCGCCAGCAGAAATCAAGCGTTTGCTCGTGCCCCAGTTGGCTGAATTGACAGCCCAACTTAGTCTCAAACACTATGGGGAAGCCCTAAGTACTTTGGAATCACTGAGTATCCTTTATGTAGTGGCGGCATTCCGGCAGATGGGGTGGAATTTGCAGCTAGGCGATCGCTATTCCATCCCCCAACTCACCAAACTAGGAGTCATCGAGCAACATCAGAAACTCGCACTGCGCCTGTTGGAAATGCTGGTTGAAGAAGGAATTCTTCAGCGAATTGGTAATCAGTGGGAAGTAACTCGAATACTAGAGTTACCGACACCAGAAGCGCAACTGGATAATTTGCGATCGCAATATCCCCAAGCAAATGCAGAACTGACACTGCTAGAGCGTTGCGGTTCGCACCTGGCTCAAGTACTCCGAGGTGAAACTCGCCCCCTAGAGTTGCTATTTCCCCAAGGCGATTTGACAGCATTAACCCAGCTTTACCAGGATTCCCCTGGCGCAAAGGTAATGAACGCCCTAGTCCAAAAGGCAATCTCAACCGCGATTTCCACTGCTACAGTCAGCATTTTGGAAATTGGAGCCGGAACCGGCGGAACAACTGCTTACCTTCTACCTCATCTTCCAGCAGAGCGAACGGAATATGTCTTCACAGACTTAGGAACGTGGTTCACTGCCAAGGCTCAAGAGAAATTTCGGGATTACCCATTTATCCGCTATCAGTCTTTAGATATTGAACAAGACCCCCAATCTCAGGGATTTTCTAACCATCAATACGACATCATTGTGGCAGCAAACGTCCTGCATGCAACTGAGGATTTACAGCAAACCTTACGTCATGTTCGCAGCCTGTTAGCACCGGGAGGATTATTAGTGTTGCTGGAGGGAACAAGTCCCCGACGCTGGTTAGATTTGGTCTTTGGATTAACGCCAGGGTGGTGGAAATTCTCAGACTACGAGCTGCGACCATTCTACCCTTTGTTAGCGGTGACTGACTGGCTGGAATTGTTGTCTGATTGTGGGTTTCAAGGGGCTGTGCATCTTGCGCCTGATTGCGAGGCGATCGGCGATTCGTTCCAACAGGTTGTTATTCTGGCTCAGAGCATCAGTACCAATAACCCAGTTAACCACAATCATCTTCCATCGCTCATTGCTACCACCATCAACACGCCACAATCAACATTTCTCCAATCGCTAGTAACCAAGCCTCCACGAGTGCGACAGGAGGAATTAATTACTCATGTCCGCTTATTAGTAGCCAAAGTTTTAGGCTTAAAGCAACCCCAGTCCATCGGTTTACAGCAAGGGTTCTTTGAATTAGGGATGGATTCATTAACTGCTACGGAGTTGAAAGACCAATTGCAAAATAGTTTAGGCTGTTCACTTTCCCCAACCACATTATTTGATTATCCGACGGTGGCAGCGCTGGCGAATCATCTGGAAACGCAAGTGTTGTCGTTAGATCCACAAGCATCAGCCCAGGAGGCTAACTCTAACTCAGAGAGTGTCCAGCAACAAGTTTTACTGGAAGAATCATCATTAGAAAAGAGAGCGAGATTGTCATCGCCAAAGCAATCGCTTGACGAAATTGCAGATTTGCTGGCTGCAAAACTAGCATCAATCAGAGAGGGAAAACTGCTATGAGTCGTCCTTCAGAAACCAGAGATTATGGACAATTGATGCAGAATGCATTGCTGGAGCTATCAGCCCTCCAAGCAAAGCTGAATACCCTCGAAGATGCTGCAACTGAACCCATTGCAGTCATCGGTATTGGTTGCCGCTTTCCTGGAGGAGTTAACTCTCCAGAGGAGTTATGGCTGCTGTGCAAAAATGGTGGAGATGCGATCGCCGAAGTCCCTAGCGATCGCTGGGATGTAGATGCTTACTACGATCCCGATTTAAGTAGTTATGACAAAACTAACACCCGTTGGGGCGGCTTTTTAGTAAGCATCAATCAATTCGATCCCGGCTTTTTCGGAATTTCCACGAGCGAAGCAGCTACCATTGACCCCCAACAACGCTTGCTATTAGAAGTCAGTTGGGAGGCATTAGAAAACGCTGGATACGACCCCTTACAACTGGCTGGTTCTCAGACTGGCGTATTTGTGGGAATTGCCACTTGTGATTATTACAAAGCCATGACCGCAATTCCCACGAGAGCCGGCACCGGTATTGCCAACAGTATGGCGGCAAATCGCCTGTCTTATTTTTTGGATGCGCGAGGCCCTAGTGTCACAATCGATACTGCTTGTTCGTCGTCCCTGGTTGCCATTCATACCGCTTGCCAAAGTCTGCGGCATCAAGAGTCAAATCTGGCATTGGTGGGCGGCGTGAATATTATGTTGTTACCGGAGGTGAATATTACCTTTTCCCAGGCTGGCATGATGTCATCTGATGGACGTTGCAAAAGCTTTGATGCTACAGCCGATGGCTACGTCCGAGGAGAAGGATGTGGGGTAGTTATCCTGAAGCGTTTTTCAGATGCAGTCAAAGATGGCGATCGCATTTTAGCCTTACTGCGGGGAACCGCCGTAAATCATAACGGTCGCAGTGTTGGCCTAACTGCACCAAATGGGTTGGCTCAACAAGCAGTGATTCAGCAAGCATTGGCAAATGCGAAGGTGGCATCGCATGAAATTGATTATGTTGAGGCACATGGTACGGGTACTCCAATGGGTGATGCCATCGAGCTACAAGCAATCTTCGGGGTGCTAGGACAGGGGCGAAACCTCGACCAACCCTGCGGACTAGGTTCTGTGAAAACTAATATTGGCAATCTAGAAGCTGCTGGTGGGATTGCCGCATTCATCAAAACTGTTCTCTGTTTGCAACATGGAGAAATTCCCCCTCATCCCCATTTCAAAACCATCAATCCCCATATTGACATCAAGTCAACACCATTCTTAATTCCTACAATCGATCGTCCGATAGATATTAAGCCTCGGTTTGCTGGCGTTAATTCCTTTGGCTTTGGCGGTACCAATGCTCATGTAGTACTGGAAGCAGCAGAGGAGGGCAGGGGAGCAGGGGAAGCAGGGGGGGCAGGGGAGCAGGTTAAATCGCTGTTGACGCTTTCGGCAAAAACTGAGACAGCGTTAAGGGAACTTGCAAGTTGTTATGCAGATAGTTTAGAAAACTATGCTGCTCAATCGATTCCTGATATCTGTTTCACAACTAATATCGGTCGATCGCATTTTAACCATCGTTATGCCATCATTTCATCAGGCGATTTACCTCATTTAATCTCCCAACTGAGGACATTCGCCACTAGCAAACAGACGACAGGACAGCTACAGCCAGATAATCGCCCGAAGATTGCATTTCTGTTCGCTGGACAGGGTTCGCAATACATTGGTATGGGATGGGAACTTTACAACAGCCAACCTATTTTCCGTGCTGCCTTAGACGATTGCGATCGCATCTTACGCTCTTATTTGGATCGGCCACTGCTGGAAGTACTGTATCCATTAGGGGAAAGAAACTCAGCGCCTCATCTTCTAGATGAAACTGCCTACGCCCAACCTGCTCTATTTGCCGTAGAGTATGCCTTAGTGAAATTGTGGCAGTCATGGGGCATTGAACCCGATGCGGTGATGGGTCATAGCGTCGGAGAGTATGTAGCTGCTTGCGTGACAGGTGTATTCAGCTTGGAGGAAGGACTGTACTTGAGTGCCGAACCGGGGCGACTGATGGCAACACAAGCTAGAGAAGGGCAAATGGTGGCGGTGTTTGCAGCTAAAGAGATTGTAGAGGAGGCGATCGCATCGTACCAGGATACTGTTGCCATTGCTGCCTTTAACGGCCCTAGCCAAACTGTGATTGCGGGCGATAGACAAGCGGTTGCAGCAGCGATCGCCCGTCTGGAATCGGATTTCATTATGACTCGCGAGTTGAATGTTGCCCACGCGTTTCACTCACCCTTAGTAGACCCGATTCAAAATGCCTTTGAGCAGACTTTGAGGAAAATGCAGTTTCATCCCCCTTGTCTACCCTTTATCTCTCATCATTCGGGAGAATTCGAGGCAGGGGTACTAGATGCTAACTACTGGCGCTCCCAACTGCGATCGCCCGTGCGTTTCGATCGAGGTATCCAGACTTTAGCAGAAGCAGGGTATAATATTTTCTTGGAAATTGGCCCAACAGATACCCTAGCAAGTATGGGTAAGCGCTGTCTACCTAAAAACACTGCTAGTTGGTTGTCTTCTTTAAGACAAGGGCATGATGACTGGCGATCGCTGCTCGACACCTTAGCTACTTTATACGAGAAGGGTATAAACATTAATTGGTCAGAATTTCATCGAGATTCTCCCAGACAACGAGTTGCCCTGCCCACTTATCCTTTTCAGCGCCAACGCTGTTGGATTGACAATGAATTTTAGATTTTAGATTTTAGATTTTTTGGTTCATGCCCCGCCCCGCTTAAATTTTAGATTTTAGATTGCCGATTTTAGATTAAAAATTCCTCAATTCAAAATCCAAAATCCCAAATCCAAAATTGATTGACTCTCTTTGAGGGACTTCCAAATAAAAAATACCCCACTGTTCCCAGTCAGCAATTAGCCAACATTCTATGCCTATAGGAATCGAAAAACTCAATCTGTACTCAGGGCAGTTCTATCTAGATATTGCCGATCTTGCCGAAGCGCGTGGTAAAAACTTCCAGCACATTGCCGATAGCTTAATGTGCAAAACGCGATCGGTTTATCCGGTCTATGAAGATGCTATTACTCTGGCGGTGAATGCAGCCAAACAACTCTTATCACCTCAAGACCTGGAAGATATCGAACTACTAATCGTCGGTACAGAATCTGCGGTTGATTGCGGCAAATCCCTATCGACCTGGGTACATCGGTTTTGTAATTTGTCTCCTAATTGCCGTAACTTCGAGGTGAAACATGCTTGTTACGGTGGCACTGCGGCATTCAAAATGGCCGCTTCCTGGGTAGCTTCAGGGGCAAGACCTGGGAAAAAGGCATTGGTAATTAACACGGACTTCAGCAGCGTCACGCTCAATACCGACCAGGAGTTTATCTGCGGAGGTGGTGCAGTAGCGATGCTCGTTAGCGCCAATCCCCAAATTCTCGAAATTGAACTGGATAAGGCGGGTTACTGGACAAAGGAGATTTCTGACTATCTGCGCCCCACTTTTAACACTGAAGTTATCAAAAGCGAAACGAGTCTTTACTCTTATTTAGATGCTTTGGAGGGAGCATTCAGTCACTACGAGCAAATCGTGGGTTCTGTAGACTATGATGCTGATTTCAAAAAACACATTTATCATGCGCCCTTTCCAGCAATGACGTTTCAGGCACATCGCACCATACTCAACCGATTTGAGGCGGTAGGCAAAGCGGCTGCTAAGTTAAGTTTTCAATCAAAAGTTGCAGAGAGTATACATTTTGCTCAACAAATTGGTAGTTCCTATGGAGGTTCCAATTTTATTTGTTTGTTAAGTCTTTTAAATTATGCCAAGGATCTTAATCCGGGCGATCGCATTTCTTTGTTTGCTTATGGTGGTGGCTGCCAAGCAGAATTCTACAGTGCCACTATTGGAAAGGCTGCAACTGAAATTGTCCGATCGCTCAACATTGACGAACACCTCAATCAGCGACTTCGTTTATCCGTTGCAGATTATGAAGCTAGTGAATTGACCCGTGAAAAATATAGCGATCGCCGAGACTTTAACTTAGAAAACTATTTAGATGAACGCTATGAAAAACGCTATCGAGGCCAAGGTTTACTTGTGTTAAGCAATGTTGAAAATTACTATAGGCAATATAAATGGAGTTAATAGTAGAGGCCATCCGCTATAAAATCGATTCAGGAGTTGCCCAGATTGCCTTGGTGCAGCCCCAAACAGGTAATACACTCAATCCATCTTTAATTAATCAACTTAGTCAAGCATTACAAGCTGCGATCGCTGATTCATCTTGTCGGGCGATCGTGCTTCGGGCTGAGGGAACTGACTTCTGCAAAGGACTTGACTTGGAATGGATATTACAGCAGGGAGGAAGACCTCAAATAGAACTCTTTCAAGCCTTTATAAATTGTCTGCTATTAATTTGTCATTCTCACTTGCCTGTAATCGCCTGTGTTGAAGGTAATGTTACAGGTGGAGGACTAGGTTTAGTTGCGGCTTGCGATCTGGTTATTGCCAACGAGAACGCAATATTTATGTTGCCAGAAGTCATCATTGGCATGATTCCAGCTCTAATTGCACCCTTCTTACTGCGTCGTCTGACCATAGCACAGCTCAATTATTTAACCCTCAGCAGTCGGGGTATTGACAGCCTAGAAGCCAAGGCATTTGGGTTAGTGGATGAAGTGGCGACTGAAGGCATGGCTACCACCTTGAACCGACAACTACAACGGCTATTTCGTTCTTCTCCCGAAGCGATCGCTGCCAGTAAACAATATTTTGAACAACTCTATGGGTCAGATTTGCAGCGACAAACCAATATTGCCCTAAATCAACTTGTTTCATGGTTAGCACAACCGGAGGTATTAGAAGGAATTCAAAATTTCACCGAGGGATTCTCGCCACCTTGGTTTCAAAAGTACAGGGGAAAAACCCATGTCTAAAGTTTTGCTGGCCAATCTAGAAGACGGTATCTTCCAACTGCAAATCGATGACCCTGAAAACGAAAATCGTTTGAGCGAAGAATTATGTGATGAATTAATGACAGCCCTGACTCATCTAGCGACAGAACCGAGCCTGAAAGTCTTGATTTTGAGTGGGCGATCGGATGTCTTCTGTGCCGGAGCAAGCTTGGACACCATCAAACAAGTTGTGAGTGGCAATGCAGATGTCAAAGATTTATCACTTCCCAACCAACTACTCAGCTTTCCCGTACCAATTATTGCAGCTTTGCAAGGTCATGCTGTGGGAGGTGGGCTAGCGTTAGCACTCTACTGCGATCTGGCGATCGCATCCGAAAACAGTCGGTACGGAGTTAATTTTACAGATTTGGGATTTACCCCCGGAATGGGTATCTTATCTGTCTTACCAGCAATGGTTGGACATCACTTTGCTAGCGAGATGCTCCTCACCGCCAAGCTCTACAAAGGTAAAGAACTCAACGGACGAGGTTTATTTAACTACATAGTTCCAGCTGAGGAAGTTATGACTTTAGCCTTGGATATGGCACGGAGAATTGCCGAAAAACCCAGACATGTTTTGGAGATGGTAAAAGACACCCTGTGTCTACCCCGGCGTCAAGCTCTCCAAGCAGCATTGTCCCGCGAACACCTAATGCACAAAATCTGTTTTGGCGTTCCAGGGACATTAGCACACATCGAAGCGGCTTATTTAGCCTAAATTTTGTTTTTTAATTTTCAATATAGGAGACAAGACATCATGGATCGAGAGCAAGTATTAAATGTCGTAATTAAACATATCAAGCTCAACATAGATGGACTGGAAAATGTTGAAATAGATCCACATAAAACAATTGGAGAATATGGAGCTAGTAGTCTTGACGGCGTAGAAATTGTTTCTGCTTGTATGCGAGAACTCAAAATAAAAATTCCCCGAACAGAAGTTTCTAGCTTTAAGACAATCGATGACTTGGTGGAACTGTTCGCCAAGTTTAAAGACGAAGCTTCTCAAGAAGTTAAAGTTACGCAATAAAAATTCCCCAGTCAATATTGTTTTAAGGTACAAGAAGCGATAAATTGCTGTCTCTACAACAACGATCGCTCCTTCGTATAGACGGCGATAAATCGCGTCTTTGTAATCTATAACTTTCATCAAAAAACCTTAACCAGTGAGTTCGACAAGTGCTATTTTGACCTCTCCCCCAGCCCCTCTCCTACCAGGAGAGGAAAGCAAAAACTTTTCTTTTCTCGTTACTCTTCCCTCTCCTAAAAGGCGAGAGAGGCTGGGAGAAAGAAGTCTGTCGAACTCACGTTAACCAAACGGTATTGCAGTCCCCGTTCTTTTTCCAAAAGCAGGTGAAAATGGTTACTCAAACTGTCGAGTCCGATGTCCAAGATTCATTAATGGAATACTTGGAAGATCCGTTTTTAAATCACCTTTTTAAACAAATCAGAAAAGCTGAACAAATTAGAGGGATATCAGTTGATTTAACCCATGCGTGCAATCTTCGGTGTCAGGGATGTTATTTCTTTTTAGATGAATTGGATCAGTTCAAAGCACCCAAAGATGAAGCTGAATTTGATACATTTATTGCCCACGAAAAGAGCAGAGGAACAAATTTTATTACAGTGGTTGGAGGAGAACCCAGCCTGATGCTAGAGCGATTGCAAAAGCTTTACCATAATTTTCGGTTAATGGTTGTTACCAACGCCCTGATCAAAATCCCTTATGAGGGATTTGAAACAATGCCGATCGCTATTTCTCTTTGGGGCGATCGTGAAACTGACAAGACACTCCGAGGAGGTGGTAAACTTGATGTTTTCAGCAAAGCTTTAAAAAATTACAAAGACGATCCGCGTGCTATTTGGCATTACACTACTACACCAGGTAATGCCCATGAAATCGCTAGCGTTGTCGATCAGTGCGTAGCTAACGGTAATCGCGTCTTGTTTAACTTTTACAGCGATCGCATTGACTTAGGAGGAGTTTACGATCATAATCTAGGGTTTGCAGATGTGCGACGTGAAATCGATAAAGCGATCGCCCGCTACCCTGACAAAATTTTAATGACTTCGTACATGAGCAGCGTGTTTACCACACAGCAACTTTACGATGAAACTTGGGGTTATGAAGTTTGCACCAGTCTCACTGTAGATCATGAAATTAATCAAAACCGGATTAAAAATGGTAAACGTTATAATCCCCATTATCGCGCTTACAATCCCGATCTGAAATCAACTCGGCGTTGTTGCACAGGTGATAATCAAGATTGCTCAACCTGTTACCAAACTTGGGCACAGGTTGGTTGGATCATGATCAATCTAGAACGACACCTCGGTTCCAAACAAGAATTTACTAACTGGCTGACTACGACATACCTGTTTTACCTGATGTGTCGCATGGTTGACTTTGAATCCGGCGTGCAACTTTTGCCAGAAATTCATCGACGAATCAAGAGTGCTGAGTTTTGTTAGCAGATAGCTAAGGTTTAGCCTGTGCTGAGTAAAAAACTGCCCAAAAGGGTCAAAGCTAATACCTGTGTTCATCAACACTAAGTAACTTTCCTTACTCAAGACTCAGCACAGAGGAAAGTAAATTGCTAGTAATTCAGGATCTATTCGTTTCTATATTGCTCGGTTTTTCGCAAAGGAAATAAATTGCTATGGCTACTCAAGTAATAGAAACCGAGGTACAAGATCCTTTAATGGAGTATTTAGAAGACCCCTTTCTGTATAACCTGTTCGCACAGATTAGAAAAGCGGGCGCTATTAAAGGAATCTCTGTAGACTTAACTCATCTATGTAATCTGCGGTGTGAGGGTTGTTGTTTTTTCACCGATGACTTAGATCAAAATGCAGCACCCAAAGACGATGCTGAGTTTGAGGCTTTAATTGCACAAGAAAAAGCTAGAGGCACTAACTACATTACGGCAGTTGGGGGTGAGCCTACCTTAATGCTGGATCGATTGCGAAAGCTGGCGCAAAATTTTTGGATGATTGTTGTCACAAACGGGATGATCAAAATTCCTTATGAGGGATTTGAAAATACAGCTATTAGTGTTTCGCTTTGGGGAGATAGCGAAACCGATAAAAAGCTGCGGGGAAAAGGCAAGTTAGATGTTTTCAGCAAGGCTCTCAAAAATTACAAAGACGACCGTCGAGCCTTTTGGTACTACACAACGACCGCTGGTAACGCCCATGAAATTGAACGGGTTGTTGAACAATGTGTCGAAAACGGTAATTGCGTAATGTTTAACTTTTACGGGGATAAGGCAGGGTTAGGAGGTGTTTATGATAATCAACAAGGGTTTGCAGATGTGCGTCATGAAATCGACCGGATGATTGCCCGCTATCCCGATCGCATCTTGATGACCTCGTACATGAATCAAGTATTTACTACAGGGCAAATGTACGATGAAACCTGGGGCTATGATGTCTGTCCTTGCATTAGTAAAAATCGCCCAGAGAATGCAGCCCGATTCCAAAATGGTAAACCCTATAATCTTCACTTTCGCGCTTACAATCCTGATGGCAAATCAACCAGGACATGCTGCACCAGCGAACATCCCGATTGCTCAACCTGTTACCAAACTTGGTCGCAGATGGGCTGGATTATGCTGAATATGGAGCGACACTTAGGTTCTAAGCAAGAATTTACCAACTGGCTGACGACAATGTACGTGTTTTACTTGGGTGCTAGAGCGATTGATTTTGAATCTGGCGTTCAGCTTTTGCCTGAAATTCATCGGCGAGTGAGTGGGATATGAATCAAGAACCGATCGCGATCGTTGGTATTGGTTGTCGCTTTCCTGGAGGTGTCCAAAGTCCAGGTAGCTTCTGGAACCTGTTGCAAAATGGCAGGGATGCAATTACCGAAATACCTGGCGATCGCTGGAACGCCAACAAATTTTATCATCCCGATCCGGTAGAACCAGGTAAAATGTACAGCCGTTGGGGTGGGTTTCTCGACCAGATAGACCAGTTTGATGCCAAATTCTTTGGGATTTCTGGTGCGGAAGCGGCTCGGATTGACCCCCAACAACGACTCTTGTTAGAAACAACGTGGGAGGCGCTAGAAGATGCGGGACAAGTGCTGGAACATCTAGCTGGCAGCGATACCGGGGTTTTTATTGGGGTACTTAACCGGGATTACAATTACATTCAATTGGGGGAGCGCGATCGCGATGCGATTAATGCCCATACCATAGTTAGCTCAAACCTCAACTTGGTACCAAATCGCATTTCTTACTGCTTTGACTTCACAGGCCCCAGTCTACCGATTGACGCTGGCTGTGCCTCGTCATTAGTCGCCGTTCACTTTGCTTGCTCTAGTCTCTGGAATGGGGAATGTAGCCTTGCCCTAGCAGGTGGAGTCAATGTCATCTTCAAACCAGAAGTCAGCATCGCCATGAGTAAGGCATTTTTACTGTCTGCGGATGGTCGTTGCAAGAGTTTTGATGCCGCAGCAGATGGTTTTGTGCGGGCTGAAGGGGTGGGGGTTGTTGTTCTAAAGCCGCTATCTCATGCCCTAGCTGACGGTGATGCTATTTATGCAACGATCCGCAGCAGTGCTGTCAATCAAAACGGTCGCGGCAGCAGTTTTACAGCCCCCGAAGCTTTGGCGCAGCAGGCAGTCATGCAAAAAGCCTATCAGCGGGCAGGAATTCTCCCTCAGCAGGTGCAGTATGTAGAAACTCAAGGCTCCAGTTCGCCGATGGGGGATGAGATTGAAGCCAAAGCGATCGGGGCTGTCATCGGCAGCGATCGCGCTTTGGGCAATGAATGTGCCATCGGATCTGTGAAAACAAATATTGGACACATGGAAGCGGCTGCCGGCATTGGCGGACTGATTAAAGCAGCGCTAGCGGTTAGCCATCGTCAGATTCCAGCCAATCTGCATTTTCAAACCCCCAATCCCAAAATTCCTTGGCAAGAACTGCGGTTGCGCGTGGCACAATCTCTGGAACCATTAATAAATAAGGATAATCAACCACCAATCGTCAGTGTGAATGGTTTTGGTCTGGGAGGCATGAATGTTCATGTGATTCTGCAAGGTGTAGAGATTGGTAAGCCAAGATCCTTGCCAATTGATACTGCGACCGCTAACCAACCACAACTGTTTTTAATGTCAGCTCGTAGTCCAGAGGCTTTGAAAGCCTTTGCTAAAGCTTATATTGAGTTTTTTACTGCCCAGGATAACCCGACAATTTCATTGGCAGACATTTGCTATACAACTAGTCTGCGCCGCAGCCATCATTCCCACCGTTTGGCAATGGTAGTTGATTCCAAAAAACAACTCGCCGAGCATTTAATGGCTTTTCTCGCACAAGAAAGCCGCCCCTCGATGTTTTCCGGCTATGTAGAGCAACAGGGGGAGCAGAGGGGCAGGGGAGCAGAGGGGCAGGGGAGAAGTCCTCAATTCAAAATTCTAAATTTTGCTACTGAACGCGCTCAGATATTGAATTCCTTAGCAGAGCGCTATACCCTAGAAGATTCCATTGATTGGAATGCTCTTTATCCTCATGGTGGTTCTTTTGTGCGTTTGCCGTCCTATCCGTGGCAACGACAGCGTTACTGGCAGGAATCAGAAGCCTCACGGCAAGATAGATTAGGAGAATCTAATACAGCCCAAGCCTCTAGTGTGGTTGATTCTAAGATTGCCGAACAGATTGATATTATAAAGCAATGGTCAGTAGCGATAAATAGCCAACGCACCGATTTATTAAGCACTTACATTCAAGCACAAATTGTCCAAGCCTTAGAGTGTGAGCCTGTTCAAGTTGATGTCCAAAAGCCACTTAATAGTATGGGCATCGATTCTCTGATGGCTGTGAGTCTGAGAAATCACATTGTCACCAATTTAAAGATTGAACTGCCAATCGAACAGTTTATTGCTAGTCCTAGCATTGCGGAATTAGCTCAAGCTTGCCACGAACAATTAATTTTGAAAAATTTGATACCAACTATTCAGATTGCTAATTTTGTCGAAGAAATAGAGGAGTTAACACTTTAGCCTCAGTTTGGTATTGAGACGAGTACAAGCAAAAGCAGATCGGGTTTTGGAGAGGGCTAAATATGGTATTCAATGAATTGTTAACATCTAGTTTGTCAGTCAAAAATTTAGTAGAACTGACGCGTTATCGCGCCGAACAACAGCCCGATCGCCTCGCCTATAGTTTTTTGCTGGATGGAGAAAAGGAAGTAATTAGTCTCACATATCGAGAACTGGATCTATCGGCACGAGCGATCGCGGTGCAACTGCAAACTGTCAGTGCCAAGCATGAGCGTGTCCTGCTTCTCTACCCGCCTGGTCTTGATTTCATTACCGCCTTCTTTGGCTGCTTATATGCTGGTACGATCGCCGTTCCTGCTTATCCGCCTCGACAAAATCAGTCGATCTCCAGGCTGATGGCAATTATGGCAGATGCCCAGGCTAGTGTTGCCCTGACTACAACCTCCCTGCTCACAACCATCGCTACTCAATTTAACCACCATCCAGACCTGACCACAAAACAGATTTTAACTACCGACACCATCACTAATCAGCAAGCAGAGTTATGGCGCGAACCCGTACTTGATGCAAATGCGATCGCATTTTTGCAATACACCTCTGGCTCAACCGGGATGCCCAAGGGGGTTATGGTCAGTCATGGCAACTTACTGCACAATTTAGAACTGATTCATCAGTTTTTCCAAACCACTCCTAACGAATTAGGCGTATCCTGGCTGCCCCCTTATCATGATATGGGCTTAATCGGCGGCATCCTCCAACCCCTTTACGTCGGTTCCTCAATAATTTTGATGTCGCCTGTTGCGTTTTTGCAGAAGCCATACCGTTGGTTAGAAGCAATTTCTTGCTATCAAGCGACGATTAGCGGCGGGCCGAATTTTGCCTATGATTTGTGCGTGCAGAAGATTCAGCCAGAACAATTAGTGGGTCTTGACCTGAGCAGTTGGAAAGTTGCTTTCAATGGTGCCGAACCAGTTCGTGCCCAGACCCTAGAGCGATTTGCTACCAAGTTTGAGCCTTACGGTTTTCGCCCAGAAGCTTTTTATCCTTGCTATGGGATGGCTGAAGGCACATTGTTGATTTCCGGGGGGGTAAAAGAGTGCTACCCAACGGTGTGTAATGTAGAAAGTGCTGCTCTCGAACAAAACCAAGTTGTGCTGTGTGCAGAGCAACAGCAGCATAGTATCAAGATTGTTGGGCAAGGTAAGACGGGGTTAGGTCAAACAATTGCGATCGCCAATCCGCAATCTTTCCAGAGATGTCCAGATGGTACAGTCGGAGAAATTTGGGTTACAGGAGCGAGTATTGCTCAAGGATACTGGCAGAAACCCCAAGAAACGCAAGAAACATTCTATGCCTGTTTAAACGATACAGATGAGGGTTCGTTTCTGCGAACGGGCGACCTGGGATTTCTGCATAATGGTGAATTATTTGTTACCGGGCGACTCAAGGATTTAATTGTGATTCGAGGTCGCAATTACTATCCTCAAGACATTGAACTGACGGTGCAGGAAAGTTATTCGGCTCTCCGACAAGGCTGTGGAGCAGTGTTTGCCATTGAGGTAGAAGGAGAAGAAAGAATCGTCGTTGCTCAAGAAATCGAGCGCACCTACTTAAGAAAGCTGAATGCAGATGAAGCGATCGCGGCAATTCGGCAAGCGGTGTCACAGGTTCATGAGTTATCAGTTTATGCAGTGTTGCTGCTCAAGACTGCCAGCATTCCTAAAACATCGAGTGGTAAGATTTCCCGTACTGCTTGCCGCAATGGATTTCAAACAGGTAGTTTAGACATCATTGCTGCTGACATCTTGCCCCAATGGGATGGCACAGGTAGCGAATATAAACTCACAGCAGCAGAACTGTTAGCGATCGCTCCCACACAAAGACAACAGCACTTAGAGTCTTACATTCAAGCAAAACTAGCCAGGGGACTAAAAGTTGACTTGGCAAAACTCCATCCCCAACAACCCTTGCATCAGCTAGGCCTCGATTCCTTGGCTGCGATCGAGATTAAACATCAAATCGAAGTCGATTTAGAAGTCAATGTTCCTGTGGTCAAGTTTCTAGAAGGTGTGACCATTGCAAATCTCGCTGCTCAAATTCTCAGACAATTGACTGGAGTAAATTCTCAGCAGCAAGGCGAAAAGCTACCCTTCTTCTGCATTCATCCGGTGATGGGTGTCGCTTCCGTTTATTCCGACCTGGCAGAGTTATTGGGTCAAGAACAACCTTTCTATGGGCTACAATCTGCGGGGATTACTGGCGAAAGCAAATCAAAAGATTGTATAGAAGACATTGCTGCTGAGTACATCCACGGTATCCAACAGGTGCAGCCAGAAGGCCCTTATTGTTTAGGAGGTTGGTCTTTTGGGGCGCTGGTGGCATTTGAAATGGCCCAACAGCTACAGCAAGCAGGACAGACCATTGTCTTACTGGCACTGATTGATACTCCCGCCTTTTGCGACAATCGCACTCAGAATTTCTTCCAGATGGCTAAATTTCTCCTGAATTCCGTGCTTCGCAATCTTGGCCCTTATCTGGATGAAACAGTAGACCATTTTCTGACTGCTGTCGAAGAACGACAACTCACCCAACAGATTGCAACTAAGACCTCGAAGCCATTGGATTTTTTGGTTGAGCCAGGAAGTATAGCTAAGGTTGTCGCCCACCAGTCCAGGCTGAGTAAGCTTTTCCAACCAGCTGCGCGACGGCTATTTCAAGTCATACAAGCTAACAACTCAGCCCTCCTCAAATACAAGCCGCAGCCTTATCCAGGTAAAGTTACCCTATTTCGGACGAGCAAACAAACTGGAAAAAATCCCCAAGATGCAACCCTTGGCTGGGGCGATCTAGCAATGGGAGGAATTGAGATTCACCAAATTCCGGGAAACCATCTGAATTTAGTTCTCCCGCCCCATGTAGAGGTACTTGCCGAAAAGCTAAAAGCTTGTCTCGATCGCGCGCAGATTCAAAAGATGGAGGTGTTGTAGATTTTCCCTTTTCTAAGAGGCTTGTATTAGCTTGATAATACTATCAGGAGATTTATAAAAATAAATAATAACCAAAATGTTCGCTTTGATTACTGATAGTTATAAAACAGCACTAACTGATATTATCCTATCAAGTCTCCATCTATATTCAGAGGATAAAAATCAAGCAATAAGTAGAACGGCTTCAAAAAACCAAACTATGTAAAGAAAAATAAAATAGGCTGAAACCCTTTTATATTCTGCCCGATTCCACTAATCAATATTCACAGCGACCTACTTCTTATGAGTATACCTTTAAAGCTTCGCAGTGGTTTTAGCTTTGATGAAGCGATTTTAATGGCTAAGTTCTCCAAACGAAGTTATGAAATATTTCAAGTCGGAGGAGGCTCTGTTGAAGATGCCGAAGTCCAAGATATCTATAACTCTCTGTATAAGAATGAGGGCTGGAAATTAGTTCATAGCTTGCAAAATAATGAAAATAATATCCGAGGTTTCATTTTTAAACGAGAAGAAAGTAATCAATTTGCGGTGATTTTTCGAGGCTCGATTGTTACCGATCGCGGTCAAATTGAATTAACGGATATTTTGACCGATCTCAATTGGTCTTTAATTAACTATGGTTCTCTACCAGATACGCGAGTCAAAGTTGCACGGGGATTTTTTGAAGGATTTGAAGCGGTCAAAGACGAACTTGCTGTTTTTTTCCAGGTTCTCTTAGGTCAAATTAATGCTCAAGATTTTGAGACATTTCAAACCTTGAATTCTGGCAAACAAATTGCTATTGCCCATGCCATTGCTGCGGCTGGAGGAATCCGATTCGGACTGGCCTTTGAGCGCCGATTAAAAAAACTAATTTCGGAAGTTTTCTCTTATGATGCGATCGGCAACCTGAATCGAGCCTGGAGTTTTGCCCGCGATGAACTGTTGAACTTTGAAGATATCTCTAGAGAAATGAGTCAGTTATCGAATAGTCGCAGGGCTGGCGCTAGCTTAAATTCTATATCTAAGATACCTAAAAATACCAGCCGCCTTGAGGTTTTCGTGGGCGGTCATAGTTTGGGCGGTGGTTTAGCTCAACTCGGCGCTCTGTTCTTAAAACGCCGCTTTAGTTCTTTAGGAGAGTTAGCTTTACGAGTCAAAGTATACACCTTTGGATCTGTGAAAGTTGGCAATCGGCATTTTGCCAATTACTACAACGAACAATTAGGAGAAGGATTTAGTTACCGCGTCGAAAATCAACTCGATCCGTTTACTCTAGTACCCTTTAGCCTTCCTTTCCCTTTAAGTATGGTTGCTGGCAATGGCTTGAGATTGGGGGAACTTTACTTAGGCAATTACGAACATGTGGGAGAAGTTCATCACGTAATCGGACTGGGAAATCACGGTGTCTCTCTGAATTTTGGGGGAGCGGCAGAATTTATGGGAGGTGTTCCTTTCCCTCACAGTTTCGATACCTACATTCAACTGCTGCAAGAAGACAAAAAACGGTGGCATCAGTTGTGGCAACCCATTAGAGGAATTCTCAGTATCTTTTTACAAGAAATGCTCCAGGAACAAGAAGCTGGGATTGTGATGACCACCGAAGAACAAATACGGGGAGTTCAAGAACAGACATCTGAAGAAATTCGGAATCTCAAGCAATCTCTAGACGAACTTAAAAGCGAAATTCAGCGATCGGGGCTGAACTTGAAGAACGAATAAGAACTGGTAACTTTCACTACTGATGATCGAGACAATTTTAGATGCAAGGATGCAAGGATTAAACTCAAAATCTGAAATCTAAAAAAGGTTTCAAGCCTCTCCATTTATGGAGAATATTTCAAAAAATCATTAATCCAAAAGACGCTCCTACGTCGCTAACGCTACGCTATCGTAAATCCAAAATCCAAAATCGACGTGACCCCTACTGTTACTGCTCGCAATCTTAGTATCTTTGCTGGTCTACTTGCCTTAAGTATCGGGGCTGGATACGTTTTCCTGTTTAAAGTATCTAGCCCGTCGCCCGCCAACAACGCCTCGTCATCTTCGTTATCGTTGCCGCCTAAAAAAACAAAAGTCCTGGCATTGGGGCGGTTGGAACCAGAAGGGGAGATTACCAAAGTTGCAGTTCCAGTGGGGGCGCAGATTGATAAATTAAAAGTTTCTGAGGGTGATTGGGTTAAAGCCGGACAAGTTTTGGCTGATCTCAAAAGTCACCCAGAAATGCTGGCTAAACGAAATTTGGTTGCTAGCCAGTTAGAGGAGGTGCAAAAACAGATACAAACAGATAGCTCCCTCAATAAAATTGAGATTGGTCAGGCACAAGCACAGATTAGTCAGATTTCTACTCCTCGTTTGCAAGAAATTAGCTCTCAACAGGCTGCTGTTCGCCGATCGCAAGCAGAGTTGGATCAAGCAATTATCATACGCGATCGCTATGCAAAACTTTATGCTGAAGGTGCAGTTCCTAAAGAAGATTATGAGATTAGGAAGTTACTGGTTGTACAAACCCAGGAGAATTTAAGTCAAGCCAGAGCCAAGTTAGATCAATTAACCACGACCCGCACAGAAGATATCAAAGTAGCTCAAGAGAACCTCAAACGCTCAGAAATGAATTTAAAGCGAGTCGCTAGCCATAGTGGGTTGATTTCAGCCATCCAAAATTTAAAACTAGCCCAGGCACAGTTAGAGCAAACTATTATCCGTGCGCCCAAAAACGGCCAAGTCCTGAAGATTTACACTCAGGCTGGGGAAGTGATTTCCGATCGCGGGCTTCTGGCTCTGGGCAACACACGTAATATGTATGTAGTGGCAGAGGTTTTTGAAACAGACGTTAAGTTGATTAAGGTCGGACAGCGAGCAACGATTACCAGTCCGGTTTTTGAAGAAAAAATGACTGGCACTGTCGCCAAAATTGGTCAACTGGTGTTCAAAAACGACATTATTGGGGACGATCCGACAGCAAAATCAGATGTCCGAGTGGTAGAAGTGAAAATCCGCTTAGATCGAAGCAAACTTGTCTCCGATCTCAGTAATCTGCAAGTAGATACCGAGATTGATTTAAATTAATTCGCTAAAGGTTTTTCAAAAGGGAACAGGGAATAGGAAACTTAGACTTTAACAATTTTTGCAGATGTCTAAATCATCAGGAGTCAGAGAATGTGACTAAACGTCAGCACCGCAAACACTGGAAAGGGCCCCCGTTGGCATGGCGCAACTTAATGCAGAGTAAAGCTCGCTTAAGCGTGGGAGTTTCAGCCATCAGCTTTGCGGTTTCCTTAATATTTATGCAACTTGGACTCTTTGGCGGAGTGATGAAGGGAGCGACGCTCCTCTATGACAGCCTCGATTTTGACATTGTATTGATTTCATCCAAGTCGCCAGAGTCTACCAATGTTCCACCCTTTCCCCGACGTTATTTGTATCAGGCGGGAGGGATGAATGGCGTTGCTACTGCTAGACCGCTATACCTGTCATTTGGCTCGTGGCGCAATGCAGAAACGACGCGAATACGAGCGCTTTTGGTTTTGGGGTTTAATTATCGAGATCCTGTGTTGCGCGTGCCAGAAGTTTATCCGTATTTACAAGACCTGCAACGCCAAGATACCTTGCTAATGAATCGCTTTTCACGCTCCGAATTTGGCCCGAGAGAAGTAGGTCTGAAAACTGAACTGAGCAGGCGACAAGTTGAGATTGTGGGGTTGTTTAGCTTAAATAACACTATCCGTGCTGATGGCACTGTGATTGTTAGCGATGGAAATTTTATTCGTCTCAATCCGGGGCGATCGCTAAATGATGTGAGTCTGGGGCTGCTGAAAGTTGAGCCGGGTGTAAACGTTGATGAAGTCGTACAACGCTTACGCCAAATCATGCCGGCAACGATTAAGGTGTTCGATCGCCAGGAAGCCATGGCCAGAGAGCAGGAATTTTGGGTTAAATCTTCTTCGCTCGGTTATATCATTGGTGTTGCGGTTGTCATGGCTTTTTTAGTTGGGACTGTCATTGTCTATCAAGTCCTGAGTTCTGATGTCACTGAACGCTTGCACGAATACGCAACTTTAAAAGCCATTGGATATACTAATCTGCGTTTGCTGACAGTCGTTGTCCAAGAAGCGGTTGTGCTGGCGGCGCTGGGGTTTATTCCCGGTTGTCTTCTGGCTTTGGGTATGTACCATGCCATTTTTATTGCTACAAGACTACCAGTCGCCATGACTGTTAGCCGGATGTTATTAGTATTTGGCTTGACGATTCTGACATGTAGTGCGTCTGGACTTATTGTTGCTCGCAAAGTATTAGTTGCAGATCCCGCTGATGTTTTCTAGGAAAAAGGTTCGAGTTGTCCTTTTTAAGTTTTCCCTTGCTTGGCGCAACCTGCTCCAGCGCCGATCGCAGTTTTTCACAGCATTAGCCGCGATCGCCTTTGCGGTTTTTCTGATGTTTTCCCAACTCGGATTTCAGAATGCAATGTTGAATAGTAACGTTGCGTTTATTCAGGTACTAAATGCTGATTTAATCATGCTCAGTCAGCGACGCTATGTTACCGTTATTGACGAAACCTTTAATCGAACTCGATTATATCAAGCTAGACAATTTGAGGGCGTTGCCGCCGCTTATCCTCTTTATATCACTCTCGGTAGTTGGAGACGTTCTGGAACTGCTGAGGAAAGGTCTATCCGAGTACTGGGATTTAACTTAGACGATCCTGTTTTTCTTTTGCCTGAGATTCAAGCTGCTGAATCCGTTCTCAAAATGCCCAACACTGTATTGACTGATAGCAGGTCTCGCAAAGATTATGGTTCTATGCAACCGGGTGTGACGACTGAGCTTTCTGGTGTCAACATCAAAATAATTGGCACGTTTGAACTGGGTGCTGACTTTGTAACTGATGGCAATTTAATTGTCAGCGATCTTAATTTTCTGAGAATCTTTGCAACTAGACCTTCTGGCATTGATTCCAAGCTTCGTCCATCGCTCAACGACGTTGATATTGGTCTAATCAAAGTGACTCCAGGAACGAATAGCGATCGCCTAGAAAAGTTTTTAAATCAAGCTTTACCATCTGATATAGTTGTTTACACCAAACAACATTTTATTGCCAAAGAACTAGATTATTGGATGCAATCATCTGGAATTGGGGCTATTTTTGGATTAGGAACAATCATTGGTTTTGTGGTTGGTATTGTCGTAGTTTACAACATTATCTATAGTAATGTTACAGATAATCTACCTCAATATGGTACTTTGAAAGCCATTGGCCATTCTAATTTTTATCTTGTCAGTATTGTTTTTCTCCAATCTATAATTCTTTCATTTTTTGGTTTTTTTCCGGGCTTTTGCTTAAGTTCTATTTTTTATAAATTAATTTCTACGGCTACAGGGCTGCAATTAGAAATGGATTTTAACGTTATCAGCCTCGTGTTATTTTTAACAATTTTAATGTGTGTGATTTCTGGACTGATTGCCAGCAGAAAACTTAAAAAAATAGATCCTGCTGATATTTATTAACAAAGATTTTGAATATATGTTGATATAAACTGATGTCTAACGAACCAATTATTGTCATCAAAAACCTCAACCATTATTATGGCAAGGGTCAATTACGCAAACAAATATTATTTGATATTTCCCTGAAAATTTATCCTGGAGAAATTGTGATTATGTCCGGCCCCTCTGGGTCTGGAAAGACAACACTGCTGACTTTAATTGGGGGATTGCGTTCTGTTCAAGAAGGTAGCCTTCAGATACTAGGACACGAGTTAAGCAAAGCCAGCAATCGGTTGCTGGAAAATGTCCGCAAGCAGATAGGGTTCATTTTCCAAGCTCATAATTTGTTAGGTTCCCTAACCGCAAACCAAAACGTGCAAATGTCTTTGGTGTTGAATGATGCGATCGCAATGGAAGAAGCGCAAGAGCGATCGCAAGCAATATTAGAGCAAGTGGGACTGCAAAAGCGGATTCATTCTTATCCACACCAGTTATCGGGCGGACAAAAACAACGAGTGGCGATCGCGCGGGCTTTGGTAAACCGGCCCCAACTGATTTTGGCAGATGAACCAACAGCAGCGTTAGACAAAGCCAGTGGTCGAGATGTGGTGGAACTAATGCAAAAACTGGCAAAGCAGCAAAATTGTACCATTTTGCTAGTAACCCATGACAACCGAATTTTAGATATTGCCGATCGCATCGTTCATTTAGAAGATGGTCGTTTAGCCTCGCCTACAGAGCAAGCAATTTTAGACATTGAGAGTACAACAACCTCATTAGTTAAAGCGAAAAAAGAGGAATTGAGCCGCACGCTTGAAGAATTAACAATCCCTCAGTTTTTGAGTTTGCTTCAGAAACTCAAAGAAGAATTTGAACAAGTTTTGCAAGCAATGAATATTCTCAGCGAGCAAATGCTAAAAGCAAATATTGAGGAAGTGATTAGGGCGTTAGCCTGGAAAATTGCCCAAATTATGCGTGCGGATAGAGCAACTATCTTTGTAGTCGATCGGGAAAAAAACCAGCTTTGGTCTAAAGTTTCCCGGAGTGAAAATGAAGAAGCGGTAGAAATTTTCCTGCCGATGAATGATAGTATTAGTGGTTATGTTGCCACAACTGGTGAGAGTGTAAATATAACTGATGTTCAGCAAAATCCTCAGTTCTATAGAGAAATCGATCGAGCAACTGGATATCATACTTGTAATATCCTTTGCTTACCCATGTTCAATAGCAAAAACCAAGTATTTGCAGTGGTTGTGTTGACTAACAAATTAGGAGGTAGCCCCTTTGATGCCAATGATGAACGTCTACTTCGCGAACTAACTGCACCGCTCAGTGTAATTCTAGAAGGTACTCTCTCGGTGTTACAACAATAGAGTTGTCGGGAATTGAAGAAGAATTCAGAAGTTAGAATAATATTTACCCTAAATAAGCTTTTTTAACTCGTTCATCACTAATCAATTCTGATGCTGCCCCTGTTAAGGTAATAGAACCAGCTTCTAAAACATAACCGCGATCGGCAATTTGCAGCGCTAAATTCGCGTTTTGTTCAACTAACAAAATAGTCACGCCTGTAGCCCGGAGATTTTCAATAATAGAAAAGATTTCCCGGACGATCGCAGGTGCTAAACCTAAGCTAGGCTCGTCTAAAAGCAACAGTTGTGGTTTACTCATAACAGCGCGAGCGATCGCTAACATTTGTTGTTCGCCACCACTGAGTGTTCCTGCTAGTTGATTGCGTCTTTGTGACAAGCGGGGAAATAGCTCAAATTGGCGCCCAATATCTGCTTTGATCTCGGCTTGATTGGAACGAATATAAGCACCCAAAAGTAAATTATCAAATACAGTTTGCCGCGCTAATACTCTACGTCCTTCAGGACAATGGGCGATACCAAGTTGTACAACTTCGTGAGTTTGGCGGCGAGTAATATTATGTCCATTATAGATAATTACGCCACTCTTCGGATTAACTACTTTAGATATGGCACGGAGTGTAGTTGTTTTTCCAGCACCATTAGCACCAATTAAAGTAACTACCTCGCCTTTTTGAATAATTAAATTAATCTTTTTTAAAGCTTGGATACCGCCATAATTTACATCAAGTTCTTGAACTTCTAAAATTGTATAGTTTGGCTTACTATCGGCTTTCATGGGCGGTTTACATCCAGAAATGTTGATTCAAAATCTAAGATACATCAATCATACATTTCTTAAAACAGTGCCAAGACATTGCTTCAACTTCAAACTAACGCCATAATACCGTAATCTTTATGATGTACGATTAATTACTGATAAATATATCAAGCGTCCAGTGGCAAAAGTAGCAGATATTGGTAGCAAAGGACTAATTAATTTAGCTCCCGATGCATGGGTAAAGTGGGTAACACAACGTCCTGAAGTTGTGGCGAGAGAAATTCTCGGCTCTGAGTTTCACTGGATTAGCCGCGAAACAGATGTGTTAGTGAAAGCATACAGTGCCACTGACGGAGATTTTCTTGTACTCAATGAACTACAACTGCGTTACACAACACAGATGCCTCTACGGATGAGAGCTTATGCTGCCTTGGCACAAGAACGCTATCGATTGCCAACTTACCCAGTACTGATCAACATTTTACCGCCTTCATCCAACTTAACTATTGTCAGTAGTTACGAGCAGGAATTTTTAGGATTACGTGCTATCCAAGATTATCGCACGATCAATTTGTGGGAAATCGATGCTGAAATAGTCTTTGAGCAACCACTACCATCGTTGTTACCCTTTGTGCCAATCCTGCGAGGAGGGGGAGAGGTATCAGTTGTGCAACGCGCATTACAGGCGCTACGAGCAGACGCACAGTTGAACCAATTAGAATCATTGCTGGCATTTTTTGCTAGCTTTGTCTTAGACACGCCTTTAGTACAACAAATCATGAGGTGGGATATGGCAGTATTGCGAGAATCGCCTTGGTATCAAGAAATTGAGCAAAGAGGTATTCAGCTAGGTCTTCAGCAGGGTGTACAACGGCAGTTAATCCGAGTATTGCGACGACGCTTTGGTGAAATTCCTCATGAAGTGGAAGCAAGGCTTGAGGGTGAAAGTGTGGAAAAATTAGAAAATTTAATGGATAGTGCGATCGCTGTAAGTTCTTTAGACGAATTTATGGTAATTTTGTCTACGTAAATTCATTCATTTCCCAAATAAGCTTCAATTACAGCCGGATCGTTTCTGACTACAGATGGTTCGCCCAAGGCAATTAATTGACCAAAATCTAATACAGCAATGCGATCGCACAAACCCATAACCAATGGTACATGGTGTTCTATAAGGACGATCGTCAAATTGAAATCATTGCGCAGGCTACGGATAAATTCACTCAATTGCTGCTTTTCATTTGGGTTCATTCCCGCCGCCGGTTCGTCGAGAAGTAAAATTTGCGGTTCTAAGGCTAAAGCACGGGCAATTTCTAAGCGACGCTGATCGCCGTAAGCAAAGTTTTTGGCTTTCTCGTCAGCGCGATCGCTTAATCCTACTAAATCTAATAAATCGAAAGCTTTTTGCTTAGTTTTTAATTCTTCGCGAGGCGCTGGTGGTAATCCCAAAACACCTGTAATCATATTACTTTTGGTGTGTAAATGTCGGGCGATTATCACATTTTCTAACGCCGATAATTCCCCAAACAAGCGGATATTTTGGAAAGTACGGGCGATACCTAAAGCAGCAATTTGATGAGGACGCAGTTGAGAA
The DNA here is from genome assembly GCF_034530995.1 of Nostoc sp. DedQUE04. Taxonomy (NCBI): domain Bacteria; kingdom Bacillati; phylum Cyanobacteriota; class Cyanophyceae; order Nostocales; family Nostocaceae; genus Nostoc; species Nostoc sp. DedQUE04. The sequence goes on from NZ_JAVRCA010000032.1 coordinate 84,135, forward strand.
ACTTCTGCACCTTGATAAATTAATTGGCCACCAGAAGGTGGAATAAAGGCAGTAATCAAATTAAACAGTGTTGTTTTGCCAGCACCATTAGGGCCAATCAGCCCAAAAATTTCATGTTTATTTACACTAAAAGATACATTATTTACTGCCACCAAACCACCAAAGCGACGAGTTAATGCTTTTGCTTCTAAGACAATATTGCTGTTAGCTGCTGAAATACTATGTGACATTTTCGCATATTATTATAAATTATAAAACTTACGCAATAACTCTCTAAAACTCTTATTCCTTTGTGCCCTTTGCGTGCTTGACGGTTCGTTTTTTTCTTTGAAAAACATCTGGAGTAATTAGCCCTTGAGGGAAAAAGATTGTACCTATTACTATAAGTAACCCAAAAATAATTAATCTACCATCCCGCAAAAACTGTGCTAACCAATTAGGTAAACCACCAGTATCAGCGAGGCTTCGCAGAATCTCTGGTAAAGCTGTAAATACCATACCTCCAATTACCGGGCCTAAAAAAGTTCTCGAACCACCAATTAAAACAAAAGTTAAATATATAATGCTGGCATCAAAAGTACCTTGACGAGCATTCCAGGTATTGAGGAAGTGAGCGCTAATTGCACCTACAACCCCTGCAAGCATAGCCCCCAATGTAAATGCCAAAACTTTGTAATAAGTCGGATCGATTCCCATTGCACCCGCAGCTAATTCATCTTCACGGATCGCGATAAAAGCCCTGCCAACGCGGATGCGTTCTAAACGATAAAGTAGCACCATACTAATTAATAGTAAAGGCAGAGCAATCCATAAATATTCGAGTTGTGTTTGGAAAGGTTGAGGAATGCCAAAAATTCCAACAGCACCGCCTGTAATGTCTAAATTCAGGGAGATGACGCGCAGAACTTCCACAAAAGCGATAGTTGCGATCGCTAAATAAATTCCTCGCAACCGTAATGCTGGAATTCCCACTAAGATACCCAAAAAACCAGAAATTACACCCGCAATTAACATCTCCAATAACAACAATGGAATTGAAAATAAACTACTGCTAGATGTAAAAACTTTGGTGGATAAAATTGCTGCAATATACCCACCTAAAGCATAAAATCCTGGACTAGCTAAAGACAATTGTCCTGTCATTAAGGGTAAGTAAAGCGATAATCCTAATAGCGCTCCCAATACCATAGAGACAATCAAAGAAGCGTAAGTAGCGAAAAAATCAGCCATTTTATTTAATATATTTTGATTAAGTTTAATCAAACTATCGCTTTTATTAACTATTAAGCTGTTAATATTTCCTCTGCTGTCAGCGTCAGTTCAGGAAAAGTTCGTGACACAATTCGTTCTGAACCTCTAAAATGTGTGCATTGGTATTTACCCTCAGCATCTAATAGAAAAACAAACACAGCCGGAACTTTTGGATTTCCTAAATATTCTCTTAATCCAATTGCCAAATAATCTATAATCCAATATTCTGTAATACCTAAGCGTTGATATTCATCTAATTTATCAATATAGTCATCTTCCCAATTAGTTGATGTCACCTCTACAGCTAACTGGATGGGTTCTTCAAGTGCAGCATAAGCAGAACGATTTGAGCGCCATTTATCTTTATCTATGACACTTACATCAGGCTTGCGCCCTTGCTCTATGCCATTGGCAGTTATAGTTTTAAAGACTGCTGTGTTATTAACTACATAATTCAGATTTAGTTGCCTAATTTCATCATTGAAACCAAACAATAGAAAATTAGCGACATCATCATGATTTCTAGTTGCACGCACTTCTACAATTTCTCCATCCACAAGTTCATATAAACCTGACTCTGAAGACTGTTCTAAAAATTGGTCAAAAGTTAATTTTTGTTTGGTATATGTTTTCATAGCACTACTCTCTTTAAACTTTCTGAATAAACCGCCGTCCTAACAAACCTTGGGGTCTAACTAATAGCATGATAAACAAAATTGCAAAAGCTACTGCGTCTTTATATCCAGAATAATCAGCAGGAACAAACGCCTCTACTAATCCAATTAACAAACCTCCCAATACTGCACCAGGAATACTACCTAAACCACCTAAGACAATTACTGCTAAACCCCGCAAACCAAAAGCAATGCCAAAATATGGCCCTGCAATACTAACACTAGAGGCAACTAAAGTTCCTGCTAATCCTGCTAAAAAACTGCTAATGAAAAAGGTTAGGATGATAAAGCGATCGCTATTAATTCCTAACAAACTAGCTGTAGTTGGATCTTCTGCGATCGCTTGCATTGCCTTACCATATTTAGTCCGATTGATAAAATAGGTAAGAATTGCCACAATCGCTACTGACACAGTAAAAATTACCACCTGAACACTGCGAATCGGAATTGGGTTTTCTGAACTACCAAAGTTAATCGCAGGTGGCAAATTACCATAAGTATTTGCGGGGTATGTGTAACTTTCCGCGCCTATTAAATACTGGATTAAATTCACAATTACTACTGCTACCCCCAAACTGGAAACAACAGTTAGCAAAGGATCGGAGCCTTGACGGCGCAAAGGTTGAAAAGCAACGCGTTCCATCACTACCCCTACCAATCCTGCCAAAGTGCTTCCTAAAATTAAGGATATAGCAAATGGTAATTTTATTGGCAAGGCTGCATTAGCCAGCAAGCCATTAAATCCAAAGTTCCCACCCATAAGTGCATAAGTGAAATATGCACCCAAGGTAAAAATCGCGCCATGAGCTAAATTAATAATGCCCAAAATCGAATAAACCAAGGTATATCCCAAGGCGAAAATTGCATAGATGCTACCAATGGATAACCCATTTAATAATTGCTGCAAAAAGATATTAATATTCATTTAGCAACTATTTTAGAAATGTGAATTTACCTTGACTTCCATCTTTTTCCATTTTGATTTGAGCAACATAGAAATCTTTTTGCACGACTTCACCTGTGGGAGTAAAACCAATTTCACCCAATGGTGTATTGTATGTTCCTTCAAGTATTTGTTTATTTAACTGCGTCCGTAATTCTGGTAGCTGTAGTTTATTGACTTTGCTCTTTTTATCTAAAGATTGGAGTGCTTCTACATAAACCTGCACTGCTGCAAAAGCTTGGGCGCTAAATTGGGGTGGTTCTTTTTTATATTCTTCAATATAAGCTTTACGAAATGCCGTGTTAATTTCACCTGGATGTTCTGGACTGTAGGCTTGAGCAATCAATACCCCATCACAAAGTGCTTTACAAACTGGCAATAAATTCGATGTATTTAGACCATTTCCACCGACAATTAAGCCTTTATAACCCAGTTCCCGCAATTGCCTAACTAAATTACCACCATCAGCAGCCAAGCCAGAAATAATTACCAAATCTGGTTTGAGATTAATCGCATTGGTTGCTTGACTTTGAAAATCTGTGTCACTAGTTTGGAATTTTTGCACTGTTACCAATTCTAGTCCTTGATCCTTAACTGTTTGCTGAAATATTTCCGTTTCTGACTTGCTAAATGCATCATTTTGGGCGTAAAAAACTGCAACTTTTTTCAGTTGAGGATTTTGCTTAAGTGCCGCTTTCACCGAATTAGGTGCAACGATGGAAACTGGTGCAGAAACACGAGCAACGTAATCACCAATTTCGGGAATATTTTTAGCAGTATTTGATGGGCCAATAATTGGTACTTTTGCCCGTTCGCCAATGGGATCGGCACTAAAGGCTTGCTGTGACAAAGTCGGGCCCACAATTCCAATAACTTTATCTCTATTAATTAGAGTTTGAAAAGCGTTAATTGCTCCTGCTTCATCACCGCTAGTATCCTGAAAAACTAATTTTATTGGTGTGCCATTAACACCACCTTTACTATTAAAATACTTTTGGGCAAGTTTGGCTCCAGCGACTTGCTCTTGACCCAGTAATGCCACATTGCTAGTTTGGGCAACACCAATACCAATAGGAATAGCACTTGATAATGTACCCGTTGTTGCTGGAGTATTGGTTGTAGTATTATTTGGGGTACTATTTGGAATACTATTTGGACTAGTATTTGGACTAGTATTTGGACTATTAGTGGGAGAATTTGTCACTGTGCTAGTGTCACCACCACAGCCTGTTAGTAGCAAAGCGCAAGTTGATAATAATGCTGTTGTCCGAGCGATCGCGTTGTTCATCGTTGGATAATCATCTAGTTATGAGATATTCGGCAAGAGTTAATAGTAAAGTTCATAATCTGCAAACAAAATGATGCAGATTTACACTTTTGCACGAATTCTATTAAATCATTCTTATTTCACCATGCAAAGAGAAATATTCAAAGTGCTTGTAAATACAAATTATTATAATTAGTAATGATTTTATCATTCCCTGGTTCTAGTGCTATGAAGTCGCCAGAAAACTATCTACGTCATAGCGTCTGGGTTAACCAGGTAATTTTAGGTAGGTTAAGTATTGAGTGAGAATCTTAAGTACTTTTTTCATTACCAGTTAATTCTCTAGGTTCGTAGTGACGGCAACCGTTACACGGGCCTTCAGGATTAATAGCACAGCGGATATAGCCAGATCGGGCATTAAACTTGCAGCTGATATCGCCAATCAGATAACCTACCCCTTCTAAATAATAGCGATCGCCTTCCACAGGTCTAAGGTTTTGCCGTCCCTGTACCACTGGAAAATTCATGGCTGCTTGCCTCATCCGCAAGCGCGATCGCTGGGTTCTACGGATCATCCACAAGGAAAACAGGGACGGTAAAAAACCAACGGCAATCACTAAAAGTGTTTTTAACACCTTCTTTTTACCTCTTCTGTGCGCTGATTGATTGTCCCTGATGTTACACTCTGGTTTTACGGAAGTGCAAATATTAGGACGGCTTTGTTTCTTTGTCACCAACTATGATTGCAAAGAAATAATGGCAGTGTAGTATCTAGCAATTTTGAGAAACGAGTTCCTTCTGCCACTTCAATCAGCATAACTGTTACAACCTCAGAGGCGATCTGCCGTTGAATGTTGATATAGCACAAGCCTTGGTGGTTAGGACATTAACAGATGATAAAACTTAGACACAACAAGACTTTTCACCCAATCCCCAGCGATGCACTGAGCTTGTCGAAGTGTCACCAGTCCCCAGTCCCTTGCTAAAATTTTAAGATTTGTTGACTAATACCTTTTTGAAGAAGCGTTTTGTGTCAACTTCAGCCCCATTCTTGTTTTTTCTGTGTCGCTGTGATGCTAATCTTTTTTTGGTTTGCTGACGAAGTTGCTGTGCTAGCAGTGCAGCTTCCCTTTCGGCTCGGAATAAATCAACTTTTCGCGTTGTCAAAATAAATGATTCGTCAGACTTTTGTTTCACCCAAGGGATGCTAACTGCAAAATACTGACAAATATTTTTGCATATCTCCTTTATCAAAAGTGGGTAACGTTTTTGAGTATTCATTTTGTTAGCGATCGCTTTCAACTCTAATATCGCTGCTTCTAACTCTTGTGCCATCTGATTGATGCGTTCGACTTGTATTATAAAACGCTCCCGTTCACTGATGATTTTTTTTTCTTGGGGTTGCAGTGGCACTATAGCAGTAGTTACAAATGTAGGCTGGAACAGCAAAATAGGCTTTTTGTCCGTGTCTGGAATTTTTTTCATACTACCTCAAGCAAGGCTAGCTGACTTTTAAAGCATTTTAGCAGCTAATTAGTAAATTTGTACTATAAGATTACCCCACCCTGGTTTTGTCTAAAGCCAAAACTGCCTCTCCCCTTGGTAAGGGGAGGGGTTGGGGGTGGGGTAAAGAGTATGTTGAGCGTAAAGCTCAAGGGGCGTAAAAGTAAATCATCATTTAAGGTTTTAATGACTTGGCGATCGCTATTCCTGTTTTTTACGAAATAAGTAATACCAAACCGTCCCCCTTTCCAATTCCCTTTCATAGCGATCGCAGGGAATCTTCATTAGCGAAGCGAGATAAAGGCGCACCGAGCTTCGCAAAAATTAAATAACGCGATGTGCGACTTTTTTTATTCTTGTGGGATGCACATCTTGTCCGTCCTTTCTGGGCAGGCAAGATGCCTACCCCACAATAGAATCAAGGTTTAACAAAATTAAGTTGCACACAGCGTTAAATAGCAGTTCGATATTGCAATCAAGCGAGAAGCGCGATATTGAATTCGGGCAGTCGTTTGTTGAATTCGGGCGGTTGTTTGTTGAATTCGGGCAATCGTTTGTTGAATTCGGGCAGTCGTTTGTTGAATTCAGGCGGTCGTTTGTTGAATTCGGGCGATCGTTTGTTGAATTCAGGCGGTCGTTTGTTGAATTCGGGCGATCGTTTGTTGAATTCGGGCGATCGTTTGTTGAAT